>CAWWAF010000087.1:0-14990 GCA_963934795.1 uncultured bacterium | reverse complement strand
CCAGCACGAAGATTCCGGCGTAGAACGAAGAGTTGAAAAGCACCAGCCCGGCTCCGGCCACCACGACAGATTCCGGTCGCAGTGGCGCTTCTTTAAAGGTTCGCCGGAGCCGGCGAGCGAGCCATTGAGGCGAAATCACCGAGTCCCAGAACAACTGCCACATCAGGAACCCGCCCATGGCGAAAAGGGCGTACTCGGCCGCGGCCATATCGCCGCCCAACCCGAAGGCATTACCCACCAGAATCAGCGGCAACACGCCCGCCACCGGGCGAGCGACGGCCCAGGCGTATCCCAGGTAGGCTTGCCGGTAACGAAACCGAAAGTCCCGCAACACCAGCAGGTACCCCTGTTGGATGAGCAAACGCAGACTTTGCCCGCGACCTGCGTGCGAGTAGGTACCTCCCCTCACGACGGTGCTCCGACCGGGAGCGCCGACCGGAGCGTGTCGAGCACCCAGTCTCCGAGCCGCTCACCGGCCCGACCATCCGTGAACGCACAACACTTCCGCGCCAACGCACGGCGCCCAACGGCGTGCGTGCGTGGGTCATTCAGATACAACGCCACAGCGCGCACGAGGTCGGCGGGACTGGTCGCAATGTGCGCCGCTCCTGTCTCTACCACCGGTCGATAGTGT
The DNA here is from genome assembly GCA_963934795.1 of uncultured bacterium. GTDB lineage: Bacteria > Acidobacteriota > Vicinamibacteria > Vicinamibacterales > UBA8438 > UBA8438. Next base: position 14,356 of record CAWWAF010000087.1, on the reverse strand, counting down.
TCGAACTGGTAATACCGCGCAATGGAAAGCGGTAGCGGCAGGTCAGCTGTATCGTCGAAGCCGATGTTCACCACCGGGGTATCGAAGAGCGACGCCTCCACGGTCGTCGTAGAGGCGAAGTTCACGATCACGTCGCTGTGGGCGAGCGTGGCGGCCAGACGTCGGCGCCCCTCGCTTCCGGGTGTAAAAGAGTCCAATTCCGGCGCCCCGGGACTCCGCTCGAGTTGCTGAAACGGCTTCTCGACGAAGACCCGTCGACCGTCGTGGAACCGACTGTAGAGGTCCACGTGGTCGCGCGGATGCACGCGCACGAGCAGTTGGACACCGGCGTCAAGCGCCCCGTCCTCGACCGCTCGCGCGAGGATCTCTACGACCTTGTCGGTCGTCGGGTACACCTGGGCTGGCGCCGTCGCCAAGGTCACCACCGGACGAGCCGGGTCGGCACCGACTGACCGGCACAGATCGTCTCGCGTCGGTATCGGCTCATCGCCGAAATACCCATCGAATGGCACCGCGCCCGTCACTTTGACGCGGTCGGCTCGAAAACCGTGATAGCGGACTGCCTCGTCACGCATCGTGTCGTTCCAGACGGCCAGATAGTCGACCGGGAGCACGGTGTGATACTTCGAGGACAGGTTGTCCCACCCGAGATCCACCCCCATCTGCGGCACGCCGAAACGCTTGGCGGCATAAATGAGCGGCATCTCGATCGGAAGAAAGCCAGCGGTGGCCGTCACAAGCAACGCGGGACGATGCGTCTCGAAAAGAGTCCGGTAGGCAGACACGTCGGTCACCCACTGGGCGACCTGAAACCAGGCGCGTCTAGACACGGGTAGCCGACAGACCGCCGCCTTGAGCCCGATGAGCGTCCGTCGGCCGCGCCATGTCTCCATCAAACGCGCGCGGTCGCGCTGGATTCGAACCGCCTGTAAACCAGAGTCAAGCAGAAAGCGCTCACTCAGGATCGAGTCGATGCCCCGGGCCGCCAGGCCTGGCGGCGACGCAGACACCGCGACACACCGTATGTCGTGTCGCTCGAGTTCCGACACCAGGTGCGGGTCGGACGCGAAGGGAGACAGCACCACGATCCGAGGTCGCGGGCGGGCGTTGACCAACGTTCGAAGAAACGGCCCGCGGGCCAGGTCGGCAACGTGGTGACCGGCCGGCATTGAGAGAAACAGCGTCCGTGATGGCGCCGTCTCCACTCCCGCCAAGGGCGGCCGCGCGTTCTGGGCAGACGCCACCTCAGCCGCGGCGAGGCCAGACGCCGTGCTCACGTCGACACACCCTCGTGCGCCTGCACTATCAGGTCGCACACCTCACGAACGGCGCCCAGTCCGCCGGACCGCTCGGTCACGTAGCGAGCCGCAGCAAGGGCGACGGGATAGGCGTCTGCCACGCAGATGGACACCCCTACGTGGCGCAAACAGTCCAGATCGTTGATGTCATTGCCGACGTAGGCCACCTGTTCGGCGGGAAGCGTCCGGTCCGCAAGAATCTGCCGCAGGGCGGCCCACTTGGTGTCGCCCAACCCCTGGACGCATTCAATGCCGAGCTTCACGGCCCGTGCCGACACGACCGGATTCGTCTCCGTGGACAGGATGAGCGACCCGACCCCCACGCGACGCAACGCCTGGAGACCCAAGCCGTCAGCGCGGGAGCAGAACACCGCCTCTCTGCCGTCCTGATCGACCAGCACCCGGTTGTCCGTGAAGACCCCATCGAAGTCGAAGACGACGAGGGTGACCGGCGCGAGGTGTTCCGCGGTGAGTCGCATACGGTGAATCCTCGTCGGTCGCGGAGGGTTTTTGATACAACTCCGCCCTCTCAGTCACAATGGAACGCAGAACGTCCGTCGAACTGCGTTTCGTGTGTCTGCGGTCACGCTGTGGGCCGGCCCCACAACGCGCGTTCGTGCCGTCGGTGGTCGCTCAGCAACCGTCTGATGGCGAACTGAGGCTCCCCCGCGCTAGATCAGCCGCTCGCTCGAGCCCACGGCGCGTCCTGCCCCGAGCCGGTAACTACTCACCGGAGCTCGTCACGCGTCTTCGTTGAAATGCCTGTGGGACAAGCGAAAAGTGAAGCAAAAATGCGGGCCCGACCACGGCCAAGTTGCGCGAAGTGTACAACATGCAGGGATCGCAATCAACAGATGGAGGGCCCCTGAAACAGCCGTTTTGTTTTATGACGTAAATGTCATCGCGAGAAATTCCATCGGTCGATTCAGGCGATGTCGACAAGCGGAAGCTTGGCGTGGGCTACGTAGGAATAAACGTCTTCCTGCTTCGTCTTCATCCATACGTCGTAGCGCTTCTGCAACCGGAATGCTGCCTCCGGCGTACAAGCCGGAATCGACGGCGCGACATCGTCACGGAGGAAGTAGGCATTGACGCCATTCGGCTCGCACGTCACCAACCGGTAGCCCTTTTTCTCGCTGAGCTTGGCCAGCGCTGCGAGTGAGGCCCCGTAGTAACAGAAACGATAATCCCGCCGGTTGAATTTCGGATCGTATGGGATGGTCACGGCGCGATCGCCACCGAACGCGGAGTTGTATTCGATCACCACAACACGCGGGGAACAGGCGGTCATCGCCTCCCAGACCCAGTAGTCGTTGCCATCGAGGTCCAGACTAAAGAAATCGACCTCGCCGGAGAGACCGGCATCCGTGATGAGTTCATTGATGTTTTCCCGGGTCACCCAGGCCGCAGTCGCGGTGACACCGGGGAACCGACGCCGTACCTGTGTCATGCGCACAGGGTCGCCATCGACCATGAGTCCGGTCCACCCCAACTCGGTGGCCAGGCAGGCCGAATTGCCCCCGCTTAACCCTGAGCCGATCTCCACGAAGCGCCGGTTCGTCGCGCCCGCCTCCTCGAGGAGCGCCAGCGTGATGCCGTCCTCCTCGTTCTGGGACTGCAACCGGTACCGCTGCGACATGAGCCGTTGGGGGTAGGGTAACGCGGCGTGGTCGAGACACAGGGTCCGTATGACCGCATGGAGATCCGGCTCCAGATGCACGACCCGCTTGAAGATCGTACTGACCGTCCCGCTCATCGTCGCCTGCGCCGCCTCAAGTCGCGTAAGCCGGTCGGAGATGTCGGTCAGCAATTTCCGCTGCTGCTTCACTTCGTCGAGCAGCTTCTTCTCAATACGCACCGACTTGGCGGCAAGATTCTCGGTCGTCACGACGTGACTGTCCCGTCCCTTTCTTTGCTCGCAACGACGTCCGGTCTGGCGCTCTCGACCTGTGCACGGGCCTCATCGAGGGCTCGCCCGCCGGCCGTCGCGGAATGACGAAAAGCGGCGATCACCAACGAGACATCGGCCAGCAGTGCGCGCATGATAAACAGGTCGGCGGCGTCACGGACCGTCGAGGTGTGGAGAGCAGCGGTGGCGCTTTCAATCCGCTCTAACAGTTGATCCATCGGCGGCACGGGAGCACCGTGTGACCTGGACTGCGAGTCAGAGTCCGAGCCAACGGCGGCTACTGGTCGCAACAGGCCGGCCAGCTGGCGCAGTCGCGAGTCGACATCGACCAGTCGTTGCTCAAGATCCGTTGAAGTGGCCATGTTGCTCCCAGGACCAGACCGACGCCGGCCGGCCGCCCCGGTGACCCTGGGACGTCATGATACCCCCGCCCGCCGGCGCCCTAGGATATAATTGTTGCGCAGCGGCTATCGTCGTCTCAGGCAACAGGCCCCTCTCTCATGGTTTCAGGACTCCTCGGTCTGTTTGGTCTCGCGCGGGCCGCACACCTACACGCCACCACCGAACGCGTCAACACGCTCAAGGCACAGGTAGCCGACGCCAGACAACGCAACGAGGCGGCTCGGCGGGACGCGACTCACCGGAAAAAGCAGGCGGCCGAGGCAAACGACCGCGTCGCCGCCGCGGCACAGGACGTGGAGCGGTGGAAGGGGAAGGTTGCCGCCTTCCGAGACAAGCGCGAACGTCTGAAGCAGGCAGAGCAGGTCATCGCGCTCACCCGCGGACATCTGCTGACGATGGAAACAAAACTCGATGTGCTCGAAGGGGCGATCACCGTGCTGGACCGGCGCACGCGGAATAGTGTCGACTACCCGGCCGGAACATCGACCGGCAAGGCCCCGGCCCCGACCAAACCATCGTGAGCGCGCCCCCGTTCCTGAGCCTCGTGCTCACTGGTCGCAACGACGACTACGGCGGTAGCTTCGTCAGCCGATTCTTCCGCGTCCTCGCGTTCAACCTCGAACTTCTCGCCGAACGGCAGCTGTCGACCGAGGTGGTGCTCGTGGAGTGGTGCCCCACTCCTGGGCGTCCCTTGCTCGGTGAGCGGCTCCGTGACGCGCTGCCCGCGCGTTTCCGGGAGCTGGTCACCACCTACGTGGTCGACAACCGCTACCAGGACGCGATGAGCTTGAATCCGCAACTCGAGTATCTCGAGTTTGTCGCCAAGAACGTCGGTATCCGGCGCGCCACCGGGCAATACCTCCTCACAACGAACACCGACCTGATCCTGAGCGCGGCCATGGGCCGTGCGCTGGCCTCAGGCACGCTGCAACCACGGTGTGTTTACCGAGCAAACCGCATAGACCTGAAACTGGGTATCGACGACAGTACTTTGCACCACGAGTTGCTCGACAATCCAGACAACCACGTGCCAAGAAGACCGATTGCACCACCCCTGTATGCGGGAGCCGCCGGTGACTTCACCCTCCTCGACAGGGAGACGTTCCACCAGCTACGCGGATTCAATGAAATCTATCGGATGGTTCGGATCGGGGTAGATCACAATTTCCTCGTGAAGGCGCAGTCTAGTGGCGTGACGATCGCGGACATCGGGCCACCGATCTACCATGTCGCCCATCTGGCGAGTTACCAGACCTCAAAACACATCGCCAGCCGAGATCAGGCGCACCGTCGGTGGGGGCGTGTCTGGCACAACCACGACGTGATCTACGACAACCGCGAGGACTGGGGTCTTCGGGATGCCCCAATCGAACGGCTGAGTGATGGAATCTGGAAGCTCGGCTTTGATTGGAGCGCGGTCCCACCGCTGGTAGACCTGCACCGAATCGTCTTGCCTGGCGCGACGCCTCCCAACGGATAGGAGGCCCTCGCGGCTACCTGCCGCTCAGAGCGACTCCTCTGCGTGCAGCTCGTACTCTGACTCCGGTACCAGCTCATCAAGCGGGTCTCCGCGCAGAAAGGCAACCACGTTCTGCGCCGCCCCGGTCTCCATGCGGAGACGGCAGTCTGCGGCCATCGACCCCATGTGGGGCGTGATCAGACAGGTCTCGAGGCCGACAAGCTCCCCATCATACGGCTCGTGCGTGAACGTATCGACCGCGGCGCCCGCGAGGCGACCATGCCGCAACGCCGACGCGAGAGCCGCTTCATCGACGACCCCGCCGCGGCAGGTGTTGATCAGGAATGCATCGGACTTCATCTGAGCCAACTCACCGGCACCAACCAGGTGCCGAGTCCGACGCGTCAGGGGTACGTGCAGCGTCACCAGGTCAGACTCTCGGAGCAGCGTGGCGAGATCAACCCAGGTGACGGTGTCGTCCGGGCTGTCCAGCACGCCGGGGCTGACGTCGTGTGCGAGCACGCGACACCCGAACGCCGCCAGCAAGCGGATCACTCGCCGACCGATGCGCCCCACCCCGACAACTCCGACCGTCACGCGCGCCAGCCGTCGGCCCTGTAGACGTTGCCAGATGCCGCGGTGCACGGCCTGGTTGGCCAGATGCACACCGCGCAGGAGCGACAGCGCCATCCCGATGGTGAGCTCCGCCACCGCGTCGGCAGGCGCCTCTGGCGTGTAGGCCACCGGGATCCCTCGCCGCCGGGCAGCAGAGAGATCGACGCTATCGAGGCCGACGCCCACGCGGGAAATCAACCGTAACCGGTCGGCCGACTCGATGGCACGACCCGTGATCGGTTCAGTCCCGGCAATGAGCACGTCGTAGCCGGTGATGAGGGCGGCCAGTTCTTCGCCCGTCAGCCTGCGACCGAGCGGGTTCAGGTCGAAGGACACGCCGGCGACATGGAGCAAGTCCAGTGACGACGGATCAACTTCGCCGAATGGAACCGCCGTGATCAACGCGCGTGGCATGGGGGCACTGGAGACGAACTGCGGAGTGACTGTCGAACGACCAACGCTGTGTCAGTACACAGCAACGGGAGCGGGGTGCAATCGATGTCGCTCGAGGTCGGCGTCGACCATCATCGTGACCAGCCCAGTGAAGTCGACTTTGGGCTGCCAACCGAGCTGCTCCTGCGCTCTGGATGAATCACCAATCAGATGGTCGACTTCGGCGGGCCGCAGGAATCTGGGATCGGTCTTGACATGCTCTCGCCAGTCCAGTCCGACATGCTCGAATGCTGTCTGCACCAGTTCCTGAACCGAGTGACTGACGCCGGTGGCAATGACGTAGTCTCCGGGCTTGTCCTGCTGCAACATCAACCACATCGCCCGTACATAGTCGCCGGCGAATCCCCAATCGCGTTGCGCATCCAGATTGCCCAGGGACAGGCTGTCGGTTAGGCCCAACTTGATCCGAGCCACACCATCGGTCACCTTGCGTGTCACGAACTCGAGACCGCGCCGAGGAGACTCGTGATTGAACAGGATGCCGGACGCCGCGAAGAGGTCGTAGCTTTCGCGGTAGTTCACGGTGATGTAGTGCGCGAACGCCTTCGAGACACCATACGGGCTGCGCGGATAGAACGGCGTCTCCTCGGTCTGCGGTATCTCCCGCACCTTGCCGTACATCTCGCTCGATGACGCCTGATACAACCGGATCGATGTGTCGATGCGGCGGACGGCTTCGAGCACCCGCGTCACGCCCTGGGCATTGAACTCGCCTGTCAGCAACGGCTGATCCCAAGACGCCGGCACAAACGACATCGCTGCCAGGTTATAAAACTCGTGGGGACGCACCTCGTCGACGACCTTCATCAATGACAGCTGATCCAGCAGGTCGGCCGGTCGGAGCTCGATCCGTCCCAGCAGGTGCCCGATGCGCCCGGTGTTCGGAGCGCTCAGCCGCCGGGTGATCCCGACGACCTCGTACCCCTTGTCAAGCAACAACTCGGCGAGATAGGACCCATCTTGGCCTGTAATTCCACTGATGATGGCGCGTTTGGACATAGTCGATAAAAGGATAACTCAGATGAGGACATGAGAGTGCCGGCACCGGGCGGCGCCGGAGCCGCTCAATATAGCATGTCGCCATGGTAGGGTTCGACGGCGAAACGAGCCCATGGAAGAAGTCGATCTGGTGATTGTGGGCGGCGGTGTGGTGGGCCTCGCGTGCGCGCGAGCAACGGCACGCCCCGGCCGAACGGTGTGCGTACTGGAGCGGCATGCCCGCCTCGGCACGGAAACGAGTACGCACAACAGTGGCGTCGTGCACGCCGGCATCTACTATCCCAGAGGCTCGCTAAAAGCGCGACTCTGCGTCGAAGGTCGCGATGCCCTCTACCGGTTCTGTGAGGCGCACGACGTCCCGTATCAACGATGCGGCAAATTGATCGTTGCAGGCCCAGGGGAGGACGACACCCGGCTGCAGAATCTGATGGCGCGCGGGCTGGCGAACGCGGTGGGCGACCTCGAACTGGTGGATCGAGCCTTCGTCAGCCGGTTGGAACCGCACGTCGCCGCCGGGGCCGCCATCTGGTCGCCCTCCACTGGCATCGTGGAAACGGAGGCCCTGGTGCGTGCGCTACAGCGGGATGCAGGTGCTCGCGAGGTCATCACCCTGCCCGCCATGCCGCTCATAGGCAGCACGGCCGAGGGGGGAGCACACTGGCTCGACCTTCAGACGCCCGCCGAAACGATCAGAACGCGCGCGGTCGTGAACGCGGCCGGGTTGTACGCCGATGACGTCTCCGCCATCCTCGGGGGACAAGACTTCACGATTCACCCGTGCCGCGGCGAGTACGCGGAACTGGCGGGCGCCAGTCGCGGGCTGGTCTCACGCCCCGTCTACCCGTTACCTCCACGTGTGGGCGAACACCTCGGCGTGCACGTGACCCCCACCACGTGGGGTACGGTCATGGTCGGTCCCACGACGCGCTACCAAGCAGACAAGCGAGACCATGAAGAAGACCGACTCCCGGTCAGCGCGTTCATCGAACCCACCCGGCAACTGCTGCCGACGATCCGGCCGGACGACGTGCGCCTAGGCGGCACCGGAATCCGCGCCAAACTCAGCCCAGACTCCTCCGCCTTCTCGGACTTCCTGATCGAGCGCGATGCGCAGCAGCCGAGGCTGGTCCACGCGGCGGGCATCGACTCCCCCGGCCTGACGGCGTGCCTCGCGATCGCGCGCCGCGTGTCGACCCTCGTCGATGAGATCTTGCGCTAGGAAGACTGCCGGGGGCCGCTAGTCTGGACGTCTACGCGCGACGAGGTAGCGACCCAGTGCGTCTTCCCATGCGGGCATGTGGGCACCGGCGGCGACGATCTTCTCGTTGGACAAGGCGCAGAATCGAGGCCGGGCAGCCCGCATCTCGACCGTGTCACTGGTAACCGGTGACAGCAGCGACTCGCACCCGAGGCGTGACGCCGCGACCCGGGCGACATCGAACCAGGTTGCCAGCCCCCCGTTGACGCAGTGATACAGGCCGACTGGAGCCGGTCCGGACACGAGCGTCTGGGTTGCCGCCGCCACGTCCGGCACGTAGCTCGGCGAGACGGTCCGGTCTGTGAAGCCCTTCACAGGACGCCCGTCTAGCAGCGCGTCGACGATACGATCCAGCGTGCTACCAAGCCGCCGTCCAGCGGGCTGTGGCGACTCGGCCCCGCCGCCAAACAAGCTCTCAACCCGCAGGACATAGTGCCGTGGCGCGCCGGTCGCGAACCACTCACCGAGCAACTTGGAGCTGGCATAGACGCTCTGCGGGGCTGGCTCTGCGCGCTCGTCGTAGGGCCGGCTGGCCTGCCCGTCGAACACGAAGTCGGTGCTGTAGTGGACGAGTGTCGCGCCTGCTTCCCGGGCCGCCGCCGCCAGCGACCGCACCGCAAGGCCGTTGACGGCCATCGCGGTCACCGGGTTCGTCTCGGCGCCGTCCACGTCGTTATAGGCCGCACAGTTGACGATGACATCGGGTCGGGCGCGGGCAACGGCCGCGAGGACCGCACCGTGATCGGTGATATCCAGTTGGGCACGGGTCATGGCGACCACGTCGCCGTCCCGGCCGAAACGACGACTGATCTCAAGCGCCAGCTGTCCGGAGGCGCCCGTCACCAACGTTGTCATTGATTCTTGATGGCCGCCCGCGCTTCCCGATCCGCGTCGCGGGCTCGAACCGTCTCGCGCTTGTCGTATTCCCGCTTGCCCTTGGCCAGGCTGATGGCCACCTTCACACGGCCCCGCTTGAAATACATACGCACCGGGACAAGCGTCATCCCGCGCTCGACGACTTTCCCGATCAGCTTTCGGATCTCCCGCTTGTTCAGCAGCAGTTTTCGTCGCCGCATCGGCTCATGGTCGGCGTAGCCACGATGACTGTACGGGCTGATGTGCACATTATAGAGAAACACCTCACCGTCCTCGAGCCGGCCGTAACTATCGCGTAGATTGATCCGCCCTTCGCGGATCGCCTTCACCTCCGTGCCGAGCAACACGATACCCGCCTCGTAGGTGTCGAAGAGCGCGTAGTCGTGCCGCGCCTTCCGATTATCGGCGATCAGCTTTTCGGAATCAGATGTCTTAACAGCCATGACTCAAGACCGGGCCTCACCCGTGGACGCTGACGACGGCACGACGGGCGTCTGGTCCCGACCACGAGCCAGGCGCGCCGCGAGGCGCACGGCCTGGACGAGGCTCGATGCGTCGGCGAGGCCCTTCCCCGCAATGTCGAACGCGGTTCCGTGATCGACCGACGTCCGGATGATCGGAAGCCCGAGCGTCACATTCACGGCCTCGCCGAACGCCACCAGCTTGACCGGAATCAATCCCTGGTCGTGGTAGCACGCGATCACCGCATCGAAACGGCCATCCACCGCCTGCCGAAACACGGTATCCGCTGGAATCGGCCCGGTCACGTCCAACCCGCGTTCCCGAGCCGATGCTATCGCCGGCACCAGGACGTCTCGATCTTCAGAACCCAGAAGTCCCCCTTCACCGGCGTGCGGGTTGACGCCAGCCACGGCCAGCCGCGGGCTGGGAATACCGAAGCGTGGCAGTGCTGCCGCCGTCAGCGCCAGTGTCGCTTCGACCCGCCGCCGGGTAAGTAGCCGTGGAACAGCCGACAGCGCTACATGGACCGTCACGAGTACCACACACAAGCGGGAGGAGTAGAACATCATGGCCACCTCTGCTGCGCCGGTGAGATGGGCCAGGAGTTCCGTATGCCCGCGCCACGCGAACCCCGCGAGCGCGAAGGCTTCCTTATGAATCGGGCCGGTAGCCACGGCATCGATCCGACCGGCCACGGCGTCCGCGGTGGCACGCTCGACCGCTTCGTACGCGGCCCGCCCTGCCTCGGCCGAGAGCACGCCGGGGGAGAAAACCACACCGCTGTCGGCAGCCGGGCCGTACAACACGGGCTCGCACACAGCGGTGACCCGTGGATCTCCCGCGGCAGCACGCGCAATCTCCGGGCCGATTCCGGACGGGTCTCCTACCGTGATCCCGACACGGATGCGCGCGCTCATGTCGTGGATCGCCTCAGTGGCTTCCGCAGGACCCACACCCACCGTCGCTGCACCCGCCAGACTCGCCGCCACAGCCGCCACCGGCCGAGCGCTCGCAACTGCTCTCGTGCGCGCACCCGGCGTGCTGCTCGCCTTTCGCATTCGGCAGTTCGTAGCGGAGACAGCACTTGAGTCGACCGCAGGCGCCCGACAGACGCGACGGGTTCAAGCTCAGATGCTGGCGTTTCGCCATCTTGATCGAAATGGGCTCGAAGGATTGAAGCCACGTCGTGCAACACAACGGGCGGCCGCACGTGCCGTAGCCGCCGAGCAATTTGGCTTCATCTCGAGACCCAATCTGCTTCATCTCGATCCGTACCCTGAATTCGCTCGCAAGTTCCCGAACCAGCTGGCGGAAGTCAACGCGCCCCTCGGCCGTGAAAGAAAAGACCAGCTTGGAACCGTCGAACAGTTGCTCGACTGACACGAGCTTCATCGGGAGCCCGCGCTCGCGGATCTTCAACAATCCGATCCGCTTCGCTTCGCGCTCGCGCTGCTCGTGCCGTAACCGACGCAAGACATCGTCTCGAGACGCGCGGCGTACGACGGCCATCGGACGATCGCCGGTCGGAGCTGTCCGCGTAGCAATGGCCGAGATGGTCGGCGCCGCCGCCCCGTAGGCTTTCCGGTCACCGATCTGCACGACCACCGGCTCGCCCGGAACGAGCGCCGGGTTGAAATCCACCTCCGGCAGCAAGAACGTACGGGCTCGGCCCACGGGATCGAACTTGACGCTGACATACCGGGGCGCCGTGTCCGGGCCGGGTTGGTTCTCCACTGATTCGCTCCCCAAATGCGTCGGTATTACCGACGACGAAAAGGACCTACAACTGCAGAGTCAACCAGTCCACGACCACCTTGGGACTGGCGTTCCGAGTCAATGCCTGCACGGCCCGGTCGACGCTGGCATAGCCTCGTCCCGCGCGATGGGTGTCGTAGGACCGCGCCAACTCGGTCAACTCCGTCAGCAGATCCGCGTTCGACAACCACGCGGCCTCGCCCTGCGAGGACACGACCTGCAAATCACGAAAGAGCGTGCCCAAGGCGCGGAGACGTCGCGTCAGTGTCTCACGATCCGTCGACGCACTGGACTTGCCGCCCCGACGCCCGCCGACCAGCTCTTTGCCGGCCTCCAAGCGCCGCTTGGGGTTCGGAGCCGCCGCCAACACGCGCAGCACCGCCGCCGCGCTCTGTCGTGCCTGAAGATGGTCTGCGGAACCGGTTTCGAGCGCACGCGCCACGCTACCATCCGCGGTCGCGGCGGCAGCCCGGGCAGCCGCCGGTTCGAACGCGTGGTCCTGCACGAGCAGGTCGACGATGTCACTGGTGGGCAAGCCCCCGAACCGTACATCTGGACATCGTGATCGGACGGTCGGCAACAGCATATGCGGCCGACTCGTCACGAGTAGGAACACGGAACCATCTGGTGGTTCTTCGAGGATCTTCAGCAACGCGTTCTGTGCTTCCGGAACCAGGCGGTCGGCGTCGTCGATGATCACCGCGCGTCGGCGCCCCTCGAATGGCCGGTAGGCCGCTCGCTCAACCACCGCCCGAACCGCATCCACCTTGATGGCGCCGGTGTCGCCGGGCTCGACGAGCAACACGTCGGCGTGCACGCCACGACGAATCCGTTGACACGCCCGACACTCGCCGCACGCGTCCCAATCCGCTTGAGCCGCCTCGGGCCGCGCATCACAGTTGAGCAGCTCGGCCACCGCCAGGGCCAGCCGACGCTTGCCGACGCCGTCAGGTCCGGTCAAGACCAGACTGGGCGGCAACGTATCGCGCGCGACAGCACGCGCGATCAGCTCGCGAATGGATGTGTGTCCCTTAATGTCGCGCAGTGCCATCGCAATAGTTTGGTTCGCTAGCGACCGCCGGAGCCAGGCCGCGCAGTGTCGCACCGTTCGATCTGACGGTCCAACCGAGAACCCGGCCGGCTAGGGGGCAGGCTCGAGCCTGAGCACGGCGCCATCTTCCATGTCGGTCGTCACATACAGAAACCCGTCGGGACCCTGCTTGACGTCACGGATCCGTTGGTGGAGTTCGGTGAGCAGCGGCTCGCGGCGGCGCTCCAGTCCGTGCTCGTTGAACAACACGCGCGAGAGTTGCCTGCCCGCGAGTCCCCCCACGAAGAGATCGCCTCTCCACGCCGTGAACTTGTCTCCCGTGTAGAAGGCCATGCCAGAAATGGCAATGGACGGCTTGTAGTACGTGAACGGTTCTTCCATCCCAGGTGCAGCGGTCGGTGGTTGTATCGTCGGTGGCGGCAACCCCGACCGTGCGCCTTCCGGATCGGTCGAATAGGCTCGACCATAGGTCACCACGGGCCAGCCGTAGTTCCGTCCAGCCTGGATGATGTTGATCTCGTCGCCCCCCTGAGGGCCGTTTTCTGTTTCCCACAGGAGGCCCATCTGGGGATGAAACGCCATGCCGATCGCGTTTCGGATGCCGAGCGCGAAAATCTCCGGCTTGTAGTCGGGCTGCCCCACAAAAGGATTGTCGGCTGGCACCGTGCCGTCCTCCGTGAGCCGAAGGATCTTGCCGCCGTGCTGGTCCGGGTCCTGGGCCCATGACGTTGCACCCACACTCTCTTGGAATCCAGGCGCACCGATCGCCAGATACAGCATGCCGTCGGGCCCGAAGATGATCCGTGCGGCGGATGGTCCGTCCGTCCACGAGGCTGACTCGAAAATCTCCTCAGCGTCCGTGAGCTGGTATCCCTCGAGACGAGCTCGATAGACGACAGCCGTGCGCAGGTGTTCCGCGCCGGGTTTCGGCTTCCAGAACGCGACATAGACCAGTCGATTCTCAGAAAAGCGGGGGTGAACCGCCACGTCCACGCCGGCCGTGTCGCGGCGCTGGCTCGTGATGGGGCGGGGCAAACCCGTAATGGGCGTCGGATCGAGCACCCCGTCACGAATCAGACGCAGCGTGGTGCGGTTCTGCTCCGTGACCAGAATGCCGCCGTCTGGCAGAAACGCGAGTGCCCACGGATACACGAGCCCCTTGACGGGCACGACACGTATCCGCCCAGCCGGGCTATTCAACTCCTGCGGTGCGTCGGGCAGCGAGGTCAGCGCCGGCGCGGGCTGTTGGGCCCGAATGGCGGTCCCAGCCGACCCGACTGCCAACGCGAGGGCGGCGGCCGCCGACATCCTCAGTACAGTCCAGTGCATCTTGCCCTCCCTCTCCACCCACGAGGCCGGCCCAGACCGGCCCCGTCCCGCACCATTCGCGTGCCCACCGCCTCGATAATACTCGGTGCCCGTGTGGACGACGCCCAGTATGACGGGATTTCAATTCCGCGTTGAGCAATATCGTCGGGGACCTCTCCCCGGTCGTGGTCTGGCCGGCACGGGCGACCCGAAGTCAGCCTCGGAGGCCGTTTCGACGGAAACACCGTCTGGCGGCGGCCCTGGCGCGAAGGAAAGTGGCGCGCGCTTGACAGCGCCCAGGGTCGTGCAGGCAACCGGTGATGTCTCTCGGCGCTATGCGATCACCGGGGATGGTGACCCTCGTGCAGGCAAGGCAGACCATGGCCGCTGGAGCCCCGTGGCACCGCACCCACCGCCGGCCCCCTGTCACTGGGCCCGACGTTCGCAGATTTGTTGTAAAAAGTGGCGGGGCCGACGAGACTCGAACTCGCGACCTCCGGCGTGACAGGCC
>CAWWAF010000086.1:0-15083 GCA_963934795.1 uncultured bacterium | reverse complement strand
CGCTGAGACGTTCGTGTGACGCAACGGTGCCTGAGGGGCTGTTGGGATTGGCGACAAACGTGAGGGCGCCAGCGGCCGCCGCCAGACGGTCGACCGGCAGCGTGAAGTCGGTGTCGAATGGCACCTCAACGACCGGAGCGTCCTGAATGGCCGCCAGTGTCCGGTACAAGACGTAGGTCGGCGTGGGGTACACCACCGGTCGGCCCGGCCCCGACGTGGCCCGAACGAGTAGCGTGAGGAGATCGTCGCTCCCGTTGCCAGCCAGCACCCACGTGGGGTCGACGCCCATTACGCTGGCGGCGGCCCGGCGGAACTCATCGCCGAATGGATGCGGGTAGCGACGAAGTTGATCCGGGTCGAGGGCGCGCAGCGCCTCAACGGCGTTGGGGCTCGGGGAATACGGATTCTCGTTTGTGTTCAGTTTGATGACGCGCGCACCGGCGGCCGGTTGTCGGCCCGGAGTGTAGGCGCGCAGCGATTCGATGGTGGGGCGGAACAATGACACGGGACTTGGACTTGGGCTTGGGGATGATGATGATGCTGAGAGGTCAGCGGGTCCACTCGAAGGTGTCTGCGGCCGTGACGACTTTCGACGAACCGAGCACTGTGACGTTGTCGCCCATGAGTGCCTCGCCGAAGGCGCCATACCGCGTGCTGATGTCAGTCGGCTGCGTCGCGATGGGGAATTGCACTTCGACCCGCACGCTCCCCTTGGGCCAGTAGGTGGTATTGAGCCGCGCGCCATACTGGCCGTCGAGCACGACAGCGGTTCCGTCGGACATGAGATTTTGTGCCGGCCACTCGCTCGGCGGCAGTTCGTTCGCGACCGCGTGGGTGACCCGGTAGGACAACACGGCACCGTCCGGCAGATCGGTCGTGCCGTCTAGGTGGAGCTCACGCCAGGCCGACGTAGGAGCCACGGTCAGCACCACCGCCTCTGTTCCCGATGGTTCCGGGGTGACGGCTCCGTCTGTGCTCGGTTCAGCGCAGGCCGCGATGGCGCAGCAGAGCACTGCAATTGTTTCTCGCATTCTCACTGGCGTCATTATACGGCGCGACGTATTGGCACTGGCACGTGTCTGGCGCTGGGCGTCGGGGGCCGGTCATGGACAGAACGGCGCCGCCGCGGTTCTGGAGGGCCGCCGTTCGCTGCGGTCGCTGTGTTGCGTGGCGTTGGCAGATGACATACTGTGGGTCTCATACCGCGGATTTCACGCACCCGCCGCACACGCACGTTTCGATGACGCGTCTGCAGCCGGTGCACCGGCTTGGTGATGCGTGGTATCGGTGCAACAGTTGCAACCATGCTTGGCGTGGATTCAAGGCGTACTGCATCTCAGTCATTGCGAATGTGTGGTGGCCGATCAAGAGGCCCGGGGCGCCCGCCGCAAAACCGAGTCCGCTGTCCGGCGCGAAAGTGGCGCCACGTCAGATCCGGCCGCCGGAACGGCAACCTGATCGTCGGTCGTGAATACCGGTCTCAACCTTTCAGCGGTCTGAGCCTTTCGAGGGACATAGAGTAGATGGCTGATCAATCTCCTGACCGGCTCGAGCCGGTACGCCGGCTCGTCTCGGCCGTCGAAGATTCTCAACTGCGCGAGTTGGTCGCCGCGACGCTGGATATTCTGCAAGAGGACACCAAGCTGGTGCTCGACCAGACGCATATCGCCCGCGATATCGCCGCCCGGACTTCGTCGGGCGATTGGTTCTCGAACACCGAGCTACGAGAGATCGGGGCGGATGCAGAATTTTTCTTGCGCAACTACAAACAGCAACAGGAAGCACTCAAAGGCTTGCAGGCGGCGCTGCGTGGCGACGACTGAGTCAGCCGCTGCGTGTGTTGCAGGCGATGTCCGCTACGACGCGGGGGGGGACGCGCCGCGTTGCAGTCGTTCGATTCTTTCCGTGACCGGCGGATGCGTCGAGAGATAGGTACCCAGTCCTGACGTCTCGGGTTCGGCCTCACGAGACCGCAGCCGCTCGAACAGGCGGACGGCACCCGCGGTATCGAATCCGGCGGCTCGGATCAGTAGAACACCCAGATCGTCCGCCTCGAATTCCTGTTCGTGGGAGTAGGCTCGTTCCAACCACTCCACACCCACCTTGCGCAGCCAGGGGCCGATCGTGCCCCGGCCAGGCGCCGCCATCGAGGCGGCCGCGAACGCGGCCTGCCGCAACACACGGTTGATGGCGTGTCGGCGAATGACATGGGCCATCTCGTGAGCGATGACGAACGCCAACTCATCGCTATCGCGTTCGCACAGGTCGGTCAGCGCCTTCGTGACAAAGATAAAACCGCCCGGTAGGGCGTAGGCCGTCGGTTGGTCGTCGCCCAGCATGGCGACAGCGAAGCGGTGCTGCTTGTTGCGGACGACCGCGGCCAGCCGCTCGCGGGTGTCATCGAGCAGGCGTTGGAGTTCCGGGTCGGCCTCGACCCCGCTGCGCGATTGCACGACGGTCGCCATTTCTCGGCCAACGCCGTATTCCGCCTGGATCGCGGCCTCGTCGTTCCCGGTCAGTGAACTCCACATCCACTGAACCTTTCGGGCCTTGGCGCCGGCGAGGCGACCCAACCGGTAGAAGGAGCTGTCTGTCATGAGGTGTCGATGATGAATCGGTCACCACGCGGCTGGTGCTGCGATGGTGTGTGTCGAACGAGGTAGGGGCGGCGGCGCGGCACATGCCGCCGCCCCTACCTCGGTTAGGTCGCGCAGACTGGCGCGATGCCGCCGCCGCGAATCTGCTGCAGGACTTTGGCGAGCGCATCGTCGAGCCCGCATCCGTTCACCCGGTATCGCAAGTACTCCTGTAGCCACACCGCCTTGCCTTCGGCATCGATGAAGCTCTGTACCACCCCGCGGCCCAGGTCGTCGCGATAGAAATTATCGAGCGTCGTCAGGAAGTCGACAGACAGGTTGCGTGGCGGGAAGAGGATCGTGCCGGCTGCGACCACACCGCAGACCGGCTGGATGCCCTGTCCGGAAATTTGAAGCAACACCCGGCTGGCCGCGTCCGTCGCTGAACAGCCGTTGAGCACATATCGGAGCCATTCGGGGAACCAGACGGCAGAGCCCTCGGCGTCCACGAAGCCCGGGTTGTTCTGTTGCCGCATCAACCCGTCGCGGTATTCGTTCTCGAGCGCTAGGAAGAAGGTCAAGACCTGATCCCGTGGCGGGAACGGGATGCCGGTCACGGCGACGCCGTACAGCGTCAGGGCACCGTTGATGTCGTCGAGCTGCAGGCGGTCGATGTCGCTGATAAATGCGTTCATGATGGCTGGGACCATCTGGTCGGCTTCGTCGGGATGAGCCAGGCCAAGCACGTGCCCGAATTCGTGGGTCGCGACTCGCTGGAGGTCCGTCGCGGCGTAGGAATTTTCTGGTCCCAGGAAGCAATTAAATGCCTCTGCTTTGTTGAAGATGACATCCGATTCGGCGGTTTCGTCGATCCCATCCCGCTCGAACTTCCACGACTGCGCCACGGCGAGTACGTCCTCGCCGAAGGGCGTGCCGAAGATGTCGTCGGCGAAGAAGACACTGTTGACCGTGTCTGGCGCGCCTGGGGTCCGGTTTCCCGGAATGGCGGCAAAACTCACCCCCGTCGGGCCGAGGACGGAGTTCCACTCGACCAGGCTTTGCGTGGCGCAATCATCCCAGCTTGCGGCACCGCTGTGGAGTCCGTCGGCGGGACCCAACTGCAGTTCCATGGTGATCACTCCTGGGGGCCATCTGCGTTCAAGCAGGTTGAAGGCGACCAGCGAGTGGGTCACCGAGATGACCGCGACTCCGGCGACGGCGAGCATCACCATTCGGGCGGTCTTCGACATCTGAGCGTGCCTCACGACCGGGGTCTGCCCCTGCGATAGGTCACTCCGTGACATTTTCGATGGCCTCACGGAAAGCAGTTAGAGACATCGTGGGAATAGCCACCTGGCTGACCGTGATCGGGGCGCCGATCTGGACGACGGCAGAGAACGCGCGGCGGTCGTGCAGCGTCACATAGTCGGTGCCATCAGGCGCGGTGTTGATCGGAAACTCGCCCTGAAAGTGACCAACAAGGGGGCTCGTCGCCCGGTCGCCTGACACAAAGAGCACGGCGCGGTCGCCGAGTTCGAAGGTTGGGACGCCGGACACCTCCATGGTGGTGTCGTCGACCGTGCCGCCGAGAAATTCCAGTGGCAGCAATAATCTGTCGAGGCCCTTGTAGGTGTCGCTGACGCGGAATGTGACCCTGGTCACGATGGCTCTGTTTGTGCCAGTGGTGACCCACTCAGGCCGCGCGTCGATGGCCTCGGCCACCACGATGATGTCGGCTGCGGTCACGATCTCCGCGAAACTCATCGGTATGACTTGCGCGCTCGCGCTGCCAGTCATCGCCAGCGCCGCGCCGCAGGCAAATCCCAGCGCTCGAATCTGTCGATACATCACCTTGGCTCCAGGTGTGACGGAAGAGTGGCTGGCGGGCGAACGCAGTCGAGTGGAACACCTTCGCGCCACGGTTCCAATGATGAGCGAGTCTACCATCGCCACCATTCCGTTGGGAGCGGCTCCGTCTGATGCGACGACCTGTCCAAGTGGTATTGTGTGGCCTCCCTCGGAGGGCTCGCGATGCTTCTTGATTACCTGGTCTGGTTGGAAGAGACACCGTTCAGCACGTGGATGCGAGAGTCAGGTCCGGCTTTCTTCTCGAGCCTCGTCTTTCATTCGGTCGCCATGGGATTCGTGGTCGGCGTCCATGTCGCCACTAACCTGCGTATCCTCGGTGTCGCTCCGCGTGTGCCGTTAACCCTGATGCGGCGCTTCTTTTCTGTCCTCTGGGTCAGTCTCGTTGTCGTCTCGGTGTCGGGGGTGCTCCTGCTTGCCGCATACCCGGCGAAGGGCCTGACCAACCCGGTGTTCTATTTCAAGCTGGTCGCCGTGTTGGCGGCCCTTGGCATCACCCGTGCGTTGCTGCGCGGGTGTCTGCGGGACCCGCGCTATGACGATGCGCCCGCGCCCAAGAGGGCACGGTGGCTGGCGGCCGTGTCACTCTTGCTCTGGGCGGTCGCGGTGACGGCGGGCCGTTTCCTAGCCTACACGCACAATATGATGATGGCGTCCCATCAGTACTGACGAAGATGGATACCCTCCTCGCCTTCGGTCAGCGGAGCGGCATCTACGACTTCATGCATTCGGCGTGGGGCTGGCCGACGGTAGAGTCGCTGCACTTCACGGGGCTGTGTCTACTCATCGGAACGGTGGGCGTGTTCGACCTTCGCATGTTGGGAGTGGCGAGGGGGATCCCGATGCACGCGCTCCACAAGCTTGTGCCCTGGGGTGTGGGAGGGTATTTGCTGAACGTCACGACCGGCGTCATGTTCGTGGTGAGCGCGCCAGATCAATATCTGTTCAACCCGGCCTTTCAGGTCAAGCTGTCGCTCATGGCCATCGCCGGGCTGAATGTGCTGTTCTTCTATCGATTCGTATTCGGTCCCGTCAGAGCCGCTGGCGCGAACGCGGTTCCCGCCAGCGCGCGGACCGCCGCGGCGGTGTCGCTGACCTGCTGGGTCGGGGTCATCGTGTGTGGTCGCCTGATTACCTATTACCGCCCGCCGTATCACTGGTGTTTCTGGTGTTGACCGCCGGTGCCGCGCGACGGTACCCCTCCCTGGTCGCGTCTCGACACGCGCCGTGCCCGGTCCCGTATCGTGCTGGCGGCACGGCTCTGCCGCCGGTTAGACCGGGTCGAGCGACGTTACGCAAGCCAGCAGAGCAGGAGGTTCAGTGCGACCGCGAGGACGGCAACAGCGCCACCACAGAACTGGTACCGCTGGGGACCGTGATGTCCTTTTCGCAATCTACAGGTGTTCGCGTGCATTACCTTCAGATAACCTGAAGGTAATCAGATGACCGCCGACCGCGCCGACATTCTGCAGGGCACTTTTGAGATGCTGGTCCTGCGCACGCTCGCCCTGGAACGGATGCATGGGTGGGGGATGGCACAGCGAATCGAAGCGATGTCCGGAGGAGCGTTCGAAGTCCAGCAGGGTACCTTGTATCCGGCGTTGCAACGGATGAAACGCCTGGGCTGGGTACAATCTGAGTGATGGCAGACGGAGAACAACCGACGCGCGAGGTATTACGAGATTATCGCCCCCGGGTCGGCACAGCTCGAGAAGGAGCGCGAGCAGTGGGCTCGTACCACTGCCGCCATCGACGGCATTCTGAACTGGGGTCGCGGCGTGGTCTGAACGCCGCTAACGATCGTCGGGAACGTATGGCTACTAAGATCACCTCTTCTAGAAAGAGAGACCATGACCAGATTGCGCTATTTTGTCGTCACTGCCTCAACTGTCCTCGCCGTGTCCTGCGGTGCCACTGAGCCTGAGCCTCCGGTGGAGCAGGCGGCTCCCGCGCCGCAACCGGCTCTGGACCTCATCGGGGAAATTCAGCGGGTTGACCCTCGAGTGGATGCGCTGATTCCCACTGATGCGGCCATTGAAAAGCTGGCCGATGGGTTCGCGTTCATCGAAGGCCCCGTCTGGGACCGGCCGAACGCGCGGCTGCTATTTTCTGACGTACGCGGCAACGAGATCTACCAGTGGTCCGAAGCCGATGGGGTCAGCACGTTCATCGACCCGGTCTTCGAGGGGGACCGCACTGGCAAACGTTCCATCAGCTCCAATGGGCTCACGCTCGACGACGAGGGCCGGCTCGTCATCTGCGAGCATGGAAACCGACGTATTTCGCGCGTCGAGGCGGATGGCTCGCGAACCGTCGTCGTCGAGTCGTACGAGGGTGGACAGTTCAATAGCCCGAACGACGCGGTGTATGGGTCTGATGGTTCACTGTATTTCACCGACCCGCCCTATGGGCTCGAAGGCCTCGAAGAATCGCCTGACCGAGAGCTCGACTTCAATGGCGTCTATAGGCTGAGCCCGGATGGCGAGTTGGCGCTCCTCGTTCGCGACCAGACCCGCCCGAATGGGATCGCGCTCTCGCCGGACGAAGCGACGCTGTATGTCGCGAACTCGGACGCAGAGAACAAGGTCTGGATGGCCTACGACCTCGACGGCAGTGGTGCGTCGAACGGGCGGGTCTTTTACGACGTGAATGACCAGGACGCGCCAGGGGCCGCCGATGGTATGAAGGTCGACAGTGCCGGAAATCTCTTTGCCACCGGCCCGGGCGGGGTCTGGATCATTTCGCCCGACGGGGTCCACCTGGGCACCATCTCGACCGGCGAGGTCACCGCCAACGTTGCGTGGGGCGACGATGGACGGACGCTCTATATGACTGCGAGTACCGGTCTGTATCGCGTGAGACTGGCGACCGACGGCCAGATGCCCGGGCTGTAGACGGCAGTCCACCGAACGAAGCCACGTGCCTGGCAGCTTGGCCCCGGCACGCACTCCCGGCTACCCGCCAGCCATGGCCCCGACGACCACAAATGGCTCGGTCCCGTTCGTGACGTCGGGGGGGAGGCGGGTGTCTGGAGACGCAAGGGACAGGTCCTGCGCGCAGGCGAAGAATCGGACGAACGGACGCCGGCGTTGGGTGACGTGATCGCGGATTGTGCCTCGCAACATCGGGTAGGCCGTCTCAAGTGCGTCCAGCACCTCGCCGATGGTGGCCGGATTCGCGAGGTCGAGTCGCACCTCGTCCGCCGCCTGTGCCAGAACCCGGAGATGCGTGGGTAACGCGACTCGGATCATGGCAGGACCTGGACTTCCACCGACTGCACGCGAGGGAGATCGTTCACGATTGGCGTCCAGGTGTCGCCACCGTCAGGTGACCCATAGGCCTGGCCGCCGGTGGTTCCAAAATAGATGCCACACGGATCGAGGGTGTCGACCGTCATCGCATCGCGGAGCACATTTACATAGCAGTTCCGCTGAGGCAAGCCGGTAGTCAGGGCCTCCCAGTCGTGTCCGCCGCTTCGACTGCGATAGACCCGCAGTTTCCCATCCGGTGGGTAGTGCTCGGATTCGCTCGTGATCGGAACCACGTAGACCGTGTTCGGCTCGTGGGCGTGCACGGCGATCGGGAACTCGAAATCAGAGGGGAGGTTGCCGCTTATTTCGTGCCACGATTCGCCCGCGTCATCGCTCCGCATCACGTCCCAGTGCTTCTGCATGAACAGGATATCGGGTCGCGACGGGTGCAGGGCCAGGCGGTGTACGCAATGTCCGACTTCCGCCTCCGGGTCGGCGATCATGTCGGGCGACTTGAGTCCGCGATTGATCGGGCGCCACGTCTGCCCGCCGTCATCTGTCCGAAATGCGCCGGCCGCGGAGATTGCCACATACATCCGATTTGGGTCGCTCGGGTCCTGCAGCACGGTGTGCAGGCACATGCCGCCGGCCCCAGGCTGCCACTGAGGGCCAGAGTCGTGACGACGGAGGCCCGGGAGTTCGTGCCAAGTGTTGCCGCCGTCGGTGGTGCGGAACAGCGCCGCGTCTTCAACGCCGGCATAGACGGTGTCCGGATCCGTCGGCGACGGTTCCAGATGCCAGACCCGTTTGAACTCCCATGGATGAGGCGTGCCGTCGTACCACAGGTGGGTGCCTAGGGTCCCGTCATACGCGAACGCGTTGCCGACAGGAGCCCAGGTCTTCCCGCCATCGTTGGACCGCTGAATGACCTGTCCGAACCACTCGGTCCACTGCGCGAGGTAGAGACGAGCCGGATCGACGGGGGAGCCCGTGACGTGGTGAATCTCCCAGCCGACGACTTTCTTGGCTTCCCGTTCGACGAGTAGCGGGGCCGGCGGTTGGCCTACTCGCCGGTCTGCGCCTCGTCTTGGAATCTGGCCCACGCGTCTTCGAGTGACGATGGTTCGCAACGCGCGCCGACGGTGTAGGCGCCGCTCTCGGCCAGCAGATCGTGGCGCTTGAGCTCGACCTCGCATCCGCCGACCCCCTTGAAGCAGTCGAGGTGGTTCCCGTCCTCGTCCTGCCAGGCGGTGCAGTACACCGGGTCGTCAATGGCCTGGCACCGTTCCGCCGTTGTGTAGCCGGAGTAGTTTGGCAGCCCGCGGACGAATGCGTTGCAGTCGCCGGCTGAGGGAAACTGACCGCGCGCGAAGTCGACCTTGCCCCAGGGAAGGAAGTTGATGAACGTTGGCTGCGGCACGACCGGCTCCTCGACGACCGGGGTGGCCGCATCGGCGTCCGGTGCGTCGGATGGGCCAGACGCCGTGCAGCCCATCACCGACAGGGACAGCAGGCAGAGGAGCGCCGAGAGGCGAGCGACGTCAGCCGGGTGAGTCCTTCGCATGTGACGGTGAGTATACGGCGGTCTTGTGTCCAAGTTCGAGCGCGCGATGCGTCGAGCGCAGCGTCACGGCGCGCTTCGGATCAGGGGCGAACGCCGCCACTGTATTGCGGACGGCCGGCACCTGTTGCAAATAGACGTAGATGGCCTCCAGATCGGATTCGGTCATGCCCGCATACATGGTCCAGGGCATCGGGGTATTCCGTCGATCGACGTTGACCCTCCCGGCAGGAGATCGAGGACCCGTGAACGATTTGAACCGCGCGACGAAGGCCTCCTGGGTCCACCGACCGATTCCGGTGTCTGGGTCCGGGGTGATATTGGCGGCCCACACGGTGCCCTGCGGGAGGGTGAACTTGATCCCACCGGCCATCAGTCGACCCGGCTCCGGTGTGCCGGCCAGGTCTCTCGGTGTGTGACAGTCTCCGCAGTTCGCCAATTGCGTCAGATACTGCCCCTGCCGAACCTGCTCTGCCTCGTCTCGCACGCCGTCCTCGTCGACGGCGGGGGCCAGACGCACCCCGTCGATAGCAAATGAGCGGATCAGGAACTTTACGAAAAAGTTCAATTGGCGCGGCGGCACGGTATGGCGGATGGGGGACAGCGTGCGCACATAGCTGGCGATGGCGGCCGCGTCGCCTTGCGTCAGGTGTCGATAGTTCCGATACGGCATGACGGGGAACAGCACATTTTCTTCACGGTTGACACCCGTCGTGACGGCTCTCAGTAGTTCGTCGTCGGTCCACTCTGCGAGGCCGGCCGGCGTGATGTTGGTGCCATAGACCACGCCGGGTACGCCGTACCGACCGTCAAAGACCTCGCCGCCGCGGCCCTCGGTGCCGACCACGATCGGGGCCGAGTAGGTGTTCCCGTCTCGCTGCGAATGGCAGTCCAGGCACACGGTGACGTGTTCGATCAGGTAGGCACCGCGAGCGAGCCGCTCGGGGGTCGACTTGATCACCTCGGCCGGGAGTGGCCCGGCCAGAGGGAGGACCAACACGCCGGCTCAGTCTCCCAGCAGGCGCTCCACGTGTGGCCCAAGCTCCTCGTACGGAAGATCGCCCGGGTTGTAGAGCCGGACGATACCCTCACGGTCGATGACTACAAGCGTGGGCGTGGTACTCACTCCGAAATCGAGGAAGTTCTGCTGGCTGATAGGGACGCTCATCCAATCCGGGAGGGGGAATCGATCCTGGTACGCCCCGCGGAGGTACGCCAGCTCTTGCTCCGGAGTCGCGTCTTCTCCACGTGACACGTAGCCATACAACTGCGTAGGCCCAATGATGGCCACCTGATCACCGTAGGTGTCATGCAACTGCTCGAGCGCCGGTAGTTGCCGCTTGCAGTCCGGACACCAGTGCGCCCAAAAGAAGGCGACAACGACCTTGCCCTTCAGACTGTCGGCGGACGGAAGCGCCGGGCCCAGATGTTCTTCGACGTCGAGCTCGGGAAAAGGCTGACCTGCAAGGCCCAGGAGCAAAGCGTTCTTCTGAATGCGCGTTTCGATCGAGGTCCCCCGATAACGCTCGCGGGCCTCTCGCAGAAACTGGACCGCGCCGGCGTTGTCGCCCCGCGCGTGCTGAGCCTGTCCCAGCACCTCGATCCCCGCGCCCAACGCCAACGGCAACTGAGCGTCCGCGTCGAGGTCCCTCTCCGAGAGTAGCGCCTCGCTGCCGTCGCGCGCTTCCTGCGCATACTGCTCGGCCACGTCCCACTCCTCGGCGAAGCTCGCGCCGCGGCCGAGCCAGGACGCGGCGAGGAGCCAGTCAGGGGACGCCGTGTCGTGATGAGGCCGCTGCGCCTCTATCAGCTCGCGCGCCTCGTCGACTTGTCCCGCCCAGGCCATATCCCGCAGTTGCCCGACCACCTCGGCGATGTCGGACGATGTGCTCGACGGCGTTTCCGCGGCCGCGGCCTCATGACCTGCGGGTTGACTGTCCATCGGCGCGGGCCCACACGCGGCACCCAGGGCCAACCCCGCTACCAACCCGATTCCTGCGAGTGTTCTGGCGACCATGTGATGTTCCTCCTGTACCGGCACGTGCAACAGGTTCCTCAATGCGTCAGCCGCGTGGACGCCGCGTCTGGATTCAGACCGACAGGGGCGCCAACGTCTCAGTCCCTCCTGCAGCGAGCGCGCAGTCTCGATGAGACGCCAATCTACCGCAGTGGAGCGCACCGTTCAATGATGTCCCGAAGCACGGCGGGCCACCCAGACGACGGAGTCTGTCAGCGGTCCCAGACGAGCCGCGCGTCCAAGTCGACCCAACCGCCGCCGTCCCGCACCTTGACCGGGAGCGGTCCCCTGCTCTCGAGCATCGTCCGTCCGTCAGCCGAAAATACCAGATCGACCTCGGGGGCCAACCACCGGACGAACATGCTGTTCGCCTCCATGCGGAGCGCGGCCGCTGGGCGACCCAGATGCTCGGTCTCGCCGCGATGGATCAGCCGAAATCGCACGATGCGGGCACGGTCTAACGCCACGAGTCTGAACGCGACCTCCTCCCCGTCGATCAGCCGATCCCACTGACTCGTGACGAAAGACGGCAGTTGATCGATGGTCAGCGTGTCAGACGTCCAGTCCCGCCTGGTCCGCGAGGTCTTCCCGTCTCGCACCGCCTCGAACCAGGCATCGCCGCCCACGACGGTCATGGCATGGCGTTCGTCCACCTGGCGTTGCTCGAGTTCGGCTGCCACAACGTTCCCACCGACGTAGGTCACGCGCTCTGTGGCCACCACGTGACCAGTCGGGTCCATGAATCGGACGGCCGCGACATTACGGCCGTCGGCCGTTGTCTCTGTGCGCTCCAGCGAGAAGAGCGGCGCCGACAGGTCGCCGTCGCGCGCGATGACCGAGGCACGTTCCACCGATCCCGCTTGCAGCGAAGCAACCAACCAGAGGAGGAGAACGGGACACATTATTTCGTGTCGAGTGTTGTATGGTATCGCCACAATTGTTGACTCACCAGCCGCCATCACGCCGGCGCTCGCGTCTGAGGACCGATCGGCACCAGAAGTTGGTCGCCCTGCTCATCCTGCTCGCCTCCATTGGCGGGTGTGTCTCTCGACTCGGTCGCCTCGAGCCCCTGCGCGCCTCGACTCCTCATGTGGGGACTGGCTACCAGTCTCGCCGGGGAGGTCGGTGGCGTACGTAACTACGCCCGCAGGATCCCAGAGGAACCCTGCGGGCGTGCGCACTCACGATAGTCGAAACGTCTGCTGGCTAGCGGACGGTGACTGTGATGTCCTCGGTGACCGTTGCCGGGCCGTCGGACGCGGTCACACGAAACAGATACTCGCCGGTCTGTGCGAATGAGCCGGACACGGTGGCCATCCCGCCCTCCGCATATCGATCCGTCTGGAGTCGCGCCCCGGCCGGTCCCCGCATTTGCTTGAGCCTCACGGTCACGCCATCAACCTCGGCTCGGGTCGGTGCGTGACGGCTGCGTGCATGCGCGCGGGGGACGTTGATCGGGACCGTCGGACCAGGGACCGGTTCGAAAGTGGGCAGTACCCCTTGACCGCCACCACCGAAAACCCTTGGCGGCGGAAGTCCGTCGTCGCTGACGGTGACCGTCAGCGCGACGGCATCACCCAACGCGGCGCTGGCTGGGCCAGTGACGCTCAGCGTCGGCGTGTCGTTCACGGCCAGGACAGCGGGGTCGACCCGCTGAATGCCGGGGATCGCGTCAATTTCCCACTCGGGTTGCAGCCAGCCTACGGCTTCGTGGATTTCCTCGCCGACCGTCACTCGCCACACGAGCTCACGGTCACCCCAGTCGGCCGGCACCGTGATGCTGAACACGCGCATCTGCTTCCGCGGGTAGAAGTAGTCGGGCTGTCCCTGGTCCGCGTCGCTACCGACGATGTGGTTGTCCGCACCGACCGGTATGTGCTGCTCGTCGACGTAATTACGGTTCAGATAGCCGAAGTGGAATTCGAAGCTACCGTCCGGGTTATGTGCCCAGCCGTCGAAGAACGGCTGGATCGACTGCCCGGTGTTGAACATGAATTGTTGGGGGTCGGCCTGCGCCTGCGCCTGCGCGGTCAGACCCAATATGGCAGCGCTACCCAGCGCGATTCTCATCCAGCGGATCGATGTCGACATCAGATTTCCTCCCAAGGACGACGGTCCTGCCCGTTGGTTCGTGTGTTGCTGTGAGAGCCCGTGACGACTCGGTTGAGGCGGGCGGTGGTGTGATGAGGCACGGCATGGGCCGTGCCTCATCACGGGGGGGCTTCAGAAAACTTAACCGCCGAGCGCCTAGTTGTCGTTCTCGGTGCGTTCCCGCGCTTCTTGGCGCTCCGCGACCGCCGCCTCGTATTCGTCGTCCTCTAGGTCATACCACCCGATCCACGCGAACGCCATTTCGTCGATGGTGCGCTGCCCGGCACCGACCCAGTTCTTCGGATCCTTGTTGGCCCGGTTGGCGGCCGAATTGTCGAGCCAGCTCGACACGTGCAGGATGGTGCCGGCTGGAATCAGTGGTGTTTCCTGATCGGTGTAGTTGTAATTCATGTGCCAGTTGTAGTCGAAAGACGCACAGTTCACCGTCTCGGCCTGCACCGGCTGTGTGGGATAGATGAACTCGATGCACTGGTAGGTGCCCAGCATGTGCATGTGCGGTTGGAACATCGTGATCCGCGCCGCCTTGTTGAACCGTGCGTAGCCGTCCGAGCGAGAAATCTCCCCTGCCGGGAGATCGAGGACGCCAATCGTGTTGCCGTGCGAACCGCCGAGCTGCTTGGAGTAGCGGATATGCTCCGGTTCGGTGCCGACGGGAAGAAATTTGATGCCGAGCTCGACCACCGCGTCGGTGGGTTCCCCAATCGAGTGCAGGTGATAGCTGAGCCGCGCTTCGCTGTCGGCCGGAAGCTTCAGGCCCGATCCGGCGGGGTAGACCTCAGCCTGCTTGCCGGAGGCGTATTCCACCAGGAACGTGCCGCCGCCCATGCGGTCCCCTGACTCGTCCTCCTCCACGGCATACGAGAGCGCGTGGTGGACGACCTGTCGGGCCTTGTCGCCCACTGGCTTGGTCTGGATGGCCGTGATGTAGCGATCTTCTGCCAGCCCGAAGTCCGTGTAGATATCGCCGAACAGATCAGGGCCCGCTGCCGGCACCGTGTAGGCCGGAAACTGCACGATCAGGTCGGGCTCACCAATTTGCCAGGCGTCGGCCGGGGCGAACTCTGGCGGTGTCGGGGTGTTGGCTGGATTGCCCTGCGGCGCCCCGTTGTCCACCCACTTGGCGATCGTCGCGATCTGATCCTCGGTGAGTGACGGATCGTTCAGGAAGGCCTGGACCCCGATCTCGCGGTCCAGATGCCACGGAGGCATGGCGCGACTCTCAACCTTGTTCTTGATTGAGCGGGCCCAAGGACGCGAGTCCTGGTAGCTGATGAGCGACATCGGTGCGATCTCGCCTGGCCGGTGACATGTGACACAGGAGTCGTAAAATATTGGCGCGATGTCATCGGCGAACGTCGGTTCAGCAGGGACCTGCGCGGAGGCGCCGGTCGGAAGCAACGCGAGCGACAGGGCCGAGAGCGCAACGGCGGAGTGGACCAGTTTCACAAGCAGTTCTCCTGGCACCCTTGACGACGGATGCCGGACTGATCGAATCGGGAACCCGTGATCGGCAACTTCCGATCCGGAGCCACGCACCATATAGATACGGGCACTTGAGTATCCCACAAACTGACGGTGAAGTCTCGTGTCAAGTGGCCGGAACAAGGGGGGCGTGGCCGGCGTCTCGAGAGCGCCTGCCACCCGCCACGGGGCGTCGTCGAGACGCCTGACCGTGTATCATCGGGCATCCGAGAAACTTG
>CAWWAF010000085.1:0-15393 GCA_963934795.1 uncultured bacterium | reverse complement strand
CCGGTGACGGTGCGCGGGCAGAGCGCGGAACTGTTCATCGAGCCCAAAGGACACGGCATCGAGGCCTATCGCGGCGACGACGCACAGCGGCGTTCGGCCGAGCAGAGGTTTGTCATCTATCGCTATGACGGATGCGCTGAGGAGCCCCGTGCAGGGCGGGTCGCGTTCGGGAACACGCGCCGGGAGTCCGTAGCCTACGATCTTGTGCCGCTGTACAGCACGCTCTTGGCGCGGGCCCATGGAGGCGCGAATCAAACGTTCGGGGACGACTTCGCGTACGCGCCATTGTCTGTTCGGGCTCGTCAGCGGAGTGGAGACGATGCCGCCCTGGATGTCTCGCCGGGCGCCCTCGGGGCCTCATTTCGGGGCGCTGTGGGCGGGCGCAATATGGCGCGTCCCCCCTGGGGCTGGTTCGATAGCCGCGAGCGGGAGCGCCCGCTGGGCGAGTGGTTTCTCGACCCGGCCGGGGTGGTCGCGCGCCATTTCATGCCGGACGAGCCCTTCTCGTTCACCTACGTGCACCATCCCTACGTGGGTATCGCCGAAGACCCGTAAGCGCTGGTCTTGGGTTACAATAAGGTCTTCGATTCTGCGAGCTCGGCGGTGAGCCATAGTCGCCGGGAATGCTCCCAACGCGCCGGCATCTGGCGCTCGAACATAGGCTCATACGAGCCACCGATCAGCAACGACAACATCACGAACTCAGTGTCCCGCCCCAGCTGTGCCGACAGGCATGAGTGGGCGACGGAGAGGAGAAGACGAATGGGGAATCAGGCAGTAGAGACGGCGCATGCGTTCGAGGAAGCCACCCAGGCAGGCCGCGAAGCGTTCAAGGTGGCGGACCTATCGCTGGCAACGTTCGGCCGCAACGAGATTCGTCTCGCCGAGCAGGAGATGCCGGGATTGATGGCCTTGCGTGAGGAGTACGCGGGCACGCTGCCTCTCGATGGCGCGCGCGTCATGGGCAGTCTGCACATGACGGTTCAGACTGC
Organism: uncultured bacterium; assembly: GCA_963934795.1. Lineage (GTDB taxonomy): Bacteria > Acidobacteriota > Vicinamibacteria > Vicinamibacterales > UBA8438 > UBA8438. The sequence goes on along the minus strand of CAWWAF010000085.1, from coordinate 14,401 downwards.
CGTGCTGATCGAGACGCTCGACCTATTGGGTGCCGACGTGCGGTGGGTGTCGTGCAACATCTTCTCGACGCAGGACCACGCTGCTGCGGCAGTGGCGGTGGGTCGCCCCGAAACAGGCGGCACCCCTGACAGTCCGAAGGGCATACCGGTCTTTGCCTGGAAAGGGGAGACGCTGGAGGAGTACTGGTGGTGCACCAGCGAAGCGCTGGTGTGGCCGGACGGTGGCGGGCCGGCACTCATTGTTGATGATGGGGGCGACTCGACGCTGCTGGTCCACAAGGGCTTTGAGTTCGAGAATCTCGGTGAGATACCGGACTTCGATGCAGAGACGGAACCAGAGGAATGGGGCGTTATTCTCGACCTCCTCCGGAACATCCAGGCACGTGACAAGGCGCAGTGGCAGCGCATTAGTCCCGCGATTCGTGGGGTGAGCGAAGAGACCACCACGGGCGTCCACCGCCTGTATGAAATGATGGAAGCTGGCACCCTGCTGTTTCCGGCCATCAACGTGAACGACTCGGTCACCAAGACCAAGTTCGACAACGTATACGGTTGTCGACACTCGCTGCCGGATGGGCTCGCGCGCGCCACCGACGTCATGTTGGGGGGCAAGGTCGCGCTGATCTGTGGCTTCGGCGAGGTCGGCAAGGGCTGTGCGCAGGCACTGCGTGGTCAAGGGTGCCGTGTCGTGGTATCCGAGATCGACCCGATTTGCGCGTTGCAAGCCGCCATGGAGGGCTACGAGGTCAACACGCTTGAGGGGATGCTGGGTCGAGCCGATATCTTCATCACGACCACCGGCAACAAGGACATCATCTCGGCCGACCAGATGGCCCGGATGAAGGACAAAGCGATCGTCGGCAATATCGGACACTTTGACAATGAAATCGACATGGCCGGGCTGAAGAAGACGCCGGGCATCACGCACATCAACATCAAGCCCCAGTACGACGAATGGCGGTTTGCAGATGGGCACAGCGTGATGGTGCTCGCTGAAGGGCGGCTGCTGAATCTCGGGTGTGCGACGGGGCACCCCAGCTTCGTTATGTCGGCCTCGTTCACGAATCAGGTGCTCGCCCAGGTGGCCCTCCATCAGAACACCGGGGAGTACGAGAAAGCGGTCTATATGTTGCCCAAGCTCTTGGACGAGAAGGTGGCCCGGCTGCATCTCGACCATCTCGGTGTGAAACTGACGACTCTGACGACAGATCAAGCAGATTACATCGGGGTAAAGGTAGACGGGCCCTACAAACCTGAGCACTATCGGTACTAGTGTGCGACCACCGTGGCGGGGCTGACGGGCGCGTTGCTCGGAGATCCCGCTGCGGCCACTCTGCGTTGTGCCTCCCTCACATGACGATAACGAGACTTGGTCGACGGTCAGCGCTGCGCCTTGGCGCCATGAGCTTGGCGGCGGCCGCCAGCGGGACGCTCCGGGCTCAGGCGCCTGACGCTGTGGCGCTAGCACCACACCTGGCGGATGTCGACGGGGACGGGGTGATCGGCCTTGGCGACGCGGGGGTGATGCAGCAGGCGGTCTTGACGTCACGCGGCTTCGGGATCGAGCCCAACAGCGGGTTCGACATGCGCGCCGACGTCTTTGGGCGAGGTGTGATCGGCCAGGACGCGGTCGACGCGGTGTCTCGCGCCGTGACGACCACGGCCCTGCTCTCCCAACCTGTGCGGCGTCCGATTACGGTTGGTTGGCACTACGGCTGGCACGACCATATTCGGCGCCCCCTGCTCGAGCAGACCGTCCGGTATATCGGCGGCGACTATCTGTCGAATGATCCCGTCGTGGAGACCGAGTTCAACGGGCTGAAGAACGAATTCGGAATCACGGTCGACGCGCTGAGTTGGATCCCGCGGCGGCTGACCCCGACCATCCTGCCGAACTATCAGACCGGCTATTTTGCTGCAGAGAACGCGGCGACCCGCTACGTGGCGTTGTTGTACGAAGCGGTGCTGGCCCTCCCGACGGTGGGCGGCCGGGTCGACTTCCACTCGGCTGAGGTGCGCGCCACCTTGGTGGAAGACTTTACCGCGATGGCCCAGACGCTCGTGCAGGCACGGGACGAGTACCCCACCCGCGTCTTCCTGCTTGATGGCCGTCCGGTGGTGTTCATCTTCGCGTCCCATGCGTTCGGACGGAACCCCGCCGACGTCGGCGAGTTCATGCAGATGACGACGGTCGTCTCGCAGGCGCTGGAGGCGTTCCGTGGGGTGTACGGTGAGGTCCCGTATCTTGTCGGTGATGAACTGTTGCCGCTCGCGTCCACCCGGACTCCATCGCCTGATCGGCTGACACGCGGCGCGCTGTTCGACGCGATTTATTCGTACCATGCCGCCAACCTCAAGATCAATGCGGCCCCGTTCAGCTTGAACGAGGCCTACGGGGCTCTGCAGCGCCTACGACTCGAGCGGGCGACGGAAGCGACACGGGGGCTCAAGAGTCGGTTCACCAATCAACAAGTGCTGATCATTCCGAGCTTGGCGGGTGGCTTCGCCAAGCATGGGTTGCCCTCCCTGACCAGCACGCGTCAGGCGTTCGCGAACTACCTGAAATTGCTGATCCGGTACCACGAAGAGGTCTATCTGCCGCAGGAATGGCCGGGAGCGCTCGGGACCAGCGCGCTGCCCGCACCGATCTACTCGGTTGGCTCGTGGAACGAGGAATACGAGGGGCACGCGGTCTTGCCGGCGCAGTTCAATCTGGCCCTCACAGACAGTGAGCAGCAAGGGTTCGATTTCGCGATGGCGCTGAAGGAGGCATTCGGCTGGAACCACTACGCCGAACGAGCCATTTACCCCTAGAGCAGGCCGGCACGCTACGGCCCCGCGATCGTCGCGCCGAGGCGGCGCAAGGTGTCCATGTCGTGGACGTCGTCCGGCAGCAGCGGCACTCGCACCCGGGGCAACGTGGCGAACACGCGGTCGATCTCCGCGAGATGCCGCGATTCCTGGCGACGTCTTGCTTCGAGAAAGTGTCCGTCGGCGTCGGCCGGCAACACGCGATTCACGACAAGCCCTGACACCGGCACAGAGAATCGTGTGAGGACGTCGTGAGCCTTGCGGGTCTCGAGTACGGACAGCCGGTCCGCGTTGAGAACCAGGATGAAGGCCGCGTGAGCCGAGTCGAGGAGTTGCTCGCGCGCGCGCACGAACGTACGGCGACGGGCCTGCAGCAGGTCGTTCAGCTGCGCGTTTCGGCCGCCAGGATCGTGGTCTGCGGCGGAATCAAGCATCGACAGGTCGTCGCCTTTGACGCGCCCGCCGCCGAGATGGCGCAAGGCGGACCCCAGCTGGGCCGAGCGCTCGCGGTGACCAAGGAGGCCGTCTGTCCAGGCGGCCATTACTTCCGGTAACGACAGCAGCCGAACGGTGTGGCCGGTTGGCGCGGTGTCGAAGACAACCTGGTCGTACTCGGTGCCCGCGAGCGCCATGATCTCGGCCACCCGTTCGAGCATGGCCGCCTCCATCGTGCCTGGCGCTAGGCGCGCGAGGTCGAGCTGGCGGTCGATCTCGGTAAACGAGCGTGGGTGGACGAGGAGCTTCATGCGTGCCTTGACCGTAGCCAGATGCTCGTCTGCCTGTCGATCGGGGTCGATTTCCAAGGCCCACAGGGATGGGCACAATTCGGTCGTGCGATTCCCGATTGACCGCCCAAACAGGTCGGCCAGGGAGTGGGCGGGATCGGTGGAGACCAGCAGACACCGCCGACCGCGAGACGCCGCCACCAGGGCAAGCGCCGCCGCCGTAGTCGTCTTGCCGACGCCGCCCTTGCCGCCGACGAACAGCAGCGGGTGAGTTAGCAACTGGTCAAGCAGAATGGGTCTCCGCTCCGGTCAACGAGCCGGATGTCAGGGCGCGGTGCACGCAGTTCTCAACAGCAGCGGAATCCGTCGAGGGGGGAGTGGTCCATACCCTGTCGCTGATGCCATTCGTGGAAGCGTTCGAGCAGCAGCGGCTGCAACTCGAGCGTGTAGTAGGCCGCGGGATTGGGCACGCCCATCAATTCTGCGAACACGAACAGCATGAAGAGGTCGTCTTCTTCGCGTCGTGCACGCGCCAGCGCGCCGCGGTATGGGGAGACGTAGAACTCCTCAAGGAGGGCCTTGAAGCGGCTGAGCCGACCTTGCGCACCTGCCATGGGGTCTAAGAGTGTGTGGCTGCGCGGACTACGCCGACGCCCGAGCCTGCGCGGCGCGGCGCTCGCGCAGGAAGGCTGATGACGCCTCGAGCATGACCAGAATGGCGAGGAGCACGATGACGACGTCTATCCAGAGCAGGGGATACAGGATGCCGCCCTGGCGGTACAGCGTCATCAGTTGGACCAACGCTGCGCCGAGCGCGGCCGTCGTGATGAACACCATCGGAATCAAGGTGTAGCGTGCGGGGCGTCCCAGCTTTACAAGCATCACGCTGATGACCATCAGGGTCAGACCCGCGAGCAACTGGTTGGTCGTGCCGAAGAGCGGCCAGATCAGCATGCCGCCCTCGCCACTGGCGCCCCCGGCACCAAAAGCGAGCACGAGACAGGCTGCAACGGCCAACCCTGTGGCGACATAGCCATTCTGGAGCACGGGGATGTTGTAGATGGCACCCCACTCCTGCACGATGTAGCGCTGTAGCCTGACCCCCGCGTCCATGGTTGTGCCGGCGAACAGCACGGCCATGACGGTGAGGAGTGTCGCCGCGAACTGCTCGGAAATGCCGACACCGGCCGCAACCACACGTGCGCCGCCCTGCACGAAGGCGGCCATGCCTCCATTGCCGAACTCTGCGTACATGGCGCGCCACTCAGCCAAGTCCGCGAAACCAGCGGTGGCAGCGATGATGGCGACCAACGCGAGCGCACCTTCCCCGGACGAGCCGAGATAGCCGACAAAACGAGCATCGGTCTCCTTGTCGAGCTGCTTCGACGTGGTGCCGGAACCGACCAATCCATGAAATCCCGAGATGGCGCCACATGCGATGGTGACAAACAGGAGCGGAAAGATCGGCGGGGCCGACGCTGGCAGATCCGGGTTGATGGCCGGGGCGACGATGGTGGGGTTGGCGATCAGCACGGCGCCATAGAGCAGCCCGAGTCCGACGAATAGCTGGATGCCGTTGATGTAGTCCCGTGGCTGCAGCAGGAGCCAGACCGGTAGGAGCGATGCCACGCCCGCATACGCGAACAAAATCAGGATCCATTGCGCGCCGACCGGCAGCCCGAGCGAGCCGGCGGTCAGTGAGAGGGGCACGGCCTCACCCAGATAGATGACGGCGTACAGCACCACGGTGCCCACGACGGTAGGCCACAGAATGGGCACGTGCATGCGATAGATGAGGACACCGATGATGACCGCGACAAACACCGCGGTCCAGGCCGGAATGACGCTGCTGGGTGTTTCCTGGAAGGCGTCCGAGATGGCCACGCCAAACACCGCGTTGACCATCATCAGCAAGAAGAACACGACAACCATGAACAGGGTTCTGGCGCGTGGGCTGACCACGTCTCCGGTCAGCGACCCAATAGAAACCGCCTTGTTCCGGACACTGGCCCAGACGGCACCAAAGTCGTGAACGCCCGCGAAGAACATCGTGCCGAAGACGACCCACAAGAACGCCGGCAGCCATCCCCAGATCACCGCGATACCGGGACCGATGATGGGGGCCGCCCCGGCCACCGCGGTGAAGTGGTGGCCCCAGAGGACCAGTCGATTCGTCGGGAGGAAGTCGATGTCATCCCGCAGCGCGTGTGCCGGCGTTACGAAGTCAGGATCGAGCTGGTAGATCTTTTCGGCAATGAACTTCGAATAGAAGCGATAGCCGAGAAAAATCATCGTGAGACCGATGACGGCGAGAACGGCTGCATTCATCTGAATGACACCTCGGGACGACGCGGCAGTGAGCCCAATTGAATCAGCCTATTCTACACGTCGGATCTGCTCAGACAAGTCGCGGCGGATCGCTGTTGCATAATAGGCAGATGCTGGCGATGCCACGGCGATTCGTGCGGGTCGTCGCGATCTGCGCCGTGTTGACTGGATGCGGCTCCGGTTCTGACCTCTCCACGACGGTAGGGGGGGCGGTCGAGCTGGCCCGGTCCCCCGCACAGGCCGCGGCGCCCCCCCCGGGGCCATTGATTGTCGCCCTGGGTGACAGCTTGACGGCGGGACTCGGCCTCGATAGCGACGAGGCCTATCCGGCGCTTTTGGAACGGCAGCTGCGAGCCGAGGGCTTCGAGTTCACGGTGGTCAACGCTGGCGTGTCTGGCGATACGTCGGCGGCCGGACTGCGCCGGGCCGAGTGGGCATTGGATGGCGACGTGCGCATGGTGATCCTCGCGTTCGGGGGCAATGACGGGTTGCGTGGCCTTCCGGCCGACCAGATGAAACAGAATCTGGCGGAGGTCATCTCATTGGCCAGGGAGCGGGGAATTGCCGTGTTGCTGGCTGGGATGGAGGCACCACCGAATTTTGGGTCCATCTACACCACGCAGTTTCGCGAAGTGTACGCGGAGTTGGCGCGAGACTTCGACGTTGCGTTCATGCCCTTTTTGCTCGCCGGGGTCGCCGCGGACCCTGCATTGAACCAGGCCGATGGTATTCATCCGAACCCCGAAGGGGCTCGCATCGTGGCCGCTGGTGTTCGCGCCGCGCTTGAGCCGCTTCTGTCTGCCCTAACCGCCGAGGCGCCGTAGGGCGCCGCTGACGCTCCATCGAGTCGTTCGCATGATCGAACTACGAAACGTGTCGAAGACCGTCATCAGCGGGACGGAGCCGCTGACTATCGTCAAACCGCTCGATCTGTCGGTGGCCGCTGGCGAGTATCTCTCGATTGTTGGACCCTCCGGCAGCGGCAAGTCGACCTTGCTGGGATTGATCGCTGGTCTCGATGTTCCGACGACGGGTGAGATCCGCATCGACGGTGACGCGATCACGGCGCTGGATGAGGACGCGCTGGCGCGGCTGCGTGGGCGGAAGATCGGATTCATCTTTCAGTTTTTCCACCTCGTGCCGTCGCTCACCGCGCTGGAAAACATCCTCGTACCGCTTGAGATCGCGGGTGCCGCCGGGGCGCGCGATCGCGTGGACACGCTCCTGGCGGATGTCGGTCTCGAGGGTCGCGCCCATCACTATCCGGCGCAGCTCTCCGGCGGCGAACAGCAGCGGGTGGCGATTGCCCGGGCCCTGGCGAATGATCCCCCGATCCTGCTCGCCGACGAGCCGACCGGTAACCTCGACAGCGCCAATGGCGCGCATATCGTGGAGTTGTTGCGGTCAGTCAATGCCACCCGCGGCACGACCATCGTGCTGGTGACCCACGACGCCGATCTCGCCGCGACCGCAGACGCGATGTTGCGGATGAAGGACGGTCTGGCCGAACGGGTGCCCCTGGGACCGTCCGTCGAGGTGACCGGGTGACGTTTGTGCTTCGTATGGTCGGACGGGAGCTCCGGGCATCCTGGCGACGCCTCGCGTTTTTCTTTGTCTGCGTCGCCGTTGGCGTCGGCGCCATTGTGGCTTTGCGCTCGGTGATTCAGAGCGTCGGAGTGGCGATGGCCTCGGAGACTCGGGCTCTGACCGCCGCCGACGTCATGATCGAGTCGGGCCAGCCCTGGTCGGATGAGGCGCTGACGCTCATTGACGAGGCGCTGGCAGCGGAGTCGATCGTCTCGCGCACCGCCTCGATCGAGACCGCGACGATGGCGCGACCAGCCGATGAGACCAAGACGGTCGCCAAGGTCGTCGAGTTACGCGGGGTGGAGGCGGCCTTTCCTTTCTACGGAGCCTTCGTCCTCGATGACGGGCTCGCCTACAGACACGAGTTGCTCGCCGGTGGCGGCGCGCTGGTTCGTCCTGAATTGCTCGTGCAACTCGACGTGCAGGTAGGTGACGACATCATTATCGGCGAGGGCGCGTTCGAGATTCGCGGCGTCATCCTGCGCGAGCCAGGTGGACAGCTGGGCGCCTTTAGTTTCGGACCCCGGGTGTTGGTCGATCATGCGGACCTCCTGGCGACCGGGTTGCTCGGGTTTGGGACACGCGCTGAGCGACAGTGGCTCTTACGGCTGCCGGAAGATCGGATAGACCCCTTCGTGGACGCGCTTCGCGAACCCCTTCGAGACGAGTTTGTCAGTATCCGGTCGTATCGTCGGACGGAGAATCGCATCGCGTCCAATCTGCAACGGGCCGAGAATTATCTGAGCCTGATCGGGTTCATCGTCTTGATTCTCGGGGGTATCGGGGTGTGGAGCGTCACCCGCGTCTTCGTGCAACAGCGGGTCCGAAGCGTGGCGATTCTGAAGTGCCTCGGTGCGACCGGTGGACAGGTGCTGGCTATTTATGTGATCCAGGTGGCTGTGCTAGGCATCGGCGGATCGGTGCTTGGCGTGGCTCTGGCCGGCGCGGTCATGGTGGCGATTCCAGAGTCGGTTGCTGGTCAGGCCGCCTCCGCCGCTGGTCTCATGGAGCTGTCCTACGGCTTGACCGCGTCAGCGGTGGTCCAGGGCCTTGTGGTGGGGGTCGTCGTGTCGCTGCTATTCGCGCTTGGGCCACTCCTCGAAATGCGCGCCATCAAGCCCCTGGCCCTCTTGCGATGGGGACTGCTGCCCGCGCGGACCAGAGACCGGAGGCAGATCGTGGTGGGGGGCGTGCTGGCAGTCGGCCTGCTGACGGTGGCGAGTTGGCAAGCCGCCTCCTGGGAAGTCGGTCTGTGGGTGTGCGGTGGGTTCGCCGTCGTCGCCGGCATCTTGCATCTGGTCGGGCAGGGACTCGTACGCGTCATACAGCCGCTGGGTGTCGGTCGGGGGTTCGCACTACGCCACGCCGTATTGAACCTGGTCCGGCCGGGCAATCAGACTCGAGTCATCTTGCTGGCCGTCGGATTGGGGAGTTTCTTTATTATCGGGATTCACGCGGTGCAGGCCAATCTGGTGCAGGCGTTCGCGCTCGAGATCGGCGACAACCCGCCAGACATGTTTCTGATTGACATCCAACAGGACCAGGCCGCCGGCGTCGGTGCCCTGCTCGCTGAGCAGACCGGGCGAGCCGTGAACTTGCTGCCGGTCCTGCGTGCCCGGGTGACCGGGGTGTCCGGAGCCACGACCACGCTCACCAGCGTCAGCGAGGTTCGGCGACGGGGGATGGGGCGTGAATACACGGTCACGTATCGGGGCAATCTCGAAGAGAACGAACGTGTGATCGACGGCGTGTTCTGGGATGACAGACCATCCGAGCAGGCTGAGGTGTCTGTTGAGGAGAGTGTTCGATCCCGGCTGGATCTTGAACTGGGTGACACGGTGCGGTTCGACGTGCTTGGACGGGAAGTCGCCGCCATCGTGACCAGTGTTCGAACGGTGGACTGGGACGACACGCGGAGCGGCGGGTTCATGTTCCTGTTTCGACCGGGTGTACTCGACCAGGCGCCACACAGTTTTATCGCGTTCTTACGGGGGCCGCCAGGGGCAGACGCCCGCGCGCGACTCCAGCGTGATCTCGTTGCTGGATTTCCGAATGTGTCGGTGATTGACGGCCTCGAGGTGATTGCCACGATTCGTCGCATACTGGATTCGGTGACGCTCGCCATCTCGATCGTTGGCGGTATTGCCCTGCTTAGCGGTGTGCTGATTCTGGTGGGCTCGGTGGCGATGACCAAGTACCAGCGTTTGTACGAGACCGCGATCTTCAAGACATTGGGGGCGACGAGTCGCATGATCATCGTGAGTCTTGTCGTTGAATACGGCACATTGGGGCTCGTGGCCGGGGTGGTCGGGTCGGTCGGGGCTCTTGGGCTGACCTGGGGCCTCACGCGCTTTCTCCTGGAAATCAACTGGACTCCGGCCCCCTGGATCAACGTGGGGGGGCTGATCATGACCGCGCTCGTGGTCGGAGTGGTCGGGGTGGCTTCGAGTCTGGACGTGCTGCGCAAGAAACCCCTCGGTACGCTCCGAGCCGAGTGAATCGGACGCTTCCTTCTGGTAGAATTAAATATTTGTCCCCGTGGCCCGCGGTGAGGGCGTGGGATTCGAAGAGACAACGCGAGCGGGGGCCACCGGTCTGCGCTCGCGTGGGGGAGTTTCGATGGACGTGGCACGGTACAGAGACGCACTCGTGGCAAAGCGCGTGGAGCTGCTGTCGGCTGGCCCCGGAATCCAGCCGGCACAAACAACAGTGGGCACCGCCAGTCGCCAGGGTGACCTGGCAGACCAGGCGACGGGCATCAATGAGGTCCATATTCAGCTGAAGCTGAAACAGACCGACGCGAAAATCATGCAGGCGATCGAAGAAGCCTTGTCGCGGATGGAGCACGGGACCTACGGTGTGTGTCGGGACTGCGGGGAGCCGGTCTCGGCCGCCCGGTTGAATGCGATCCCCTGGACACGCTCGTGCATCAGCTGTAAGGAAAAGCAGAGCGGGAAGTGAATCGTCCGCCGATGGCTCCCCCGACCCACAGCGGGGAGGCAGGCGCACCCCCAGTCAGACAGGCTGCGGTGGCGCTGGGCAGCAACCTCGGCGACCGTCGGTTGCATCTGGCATTCGCGGTCGACGAACTTCGCCTCGTGCTCTCGGACGTTGTGGTCTCGACGTTCATGGAGACCCCACCCGAGCACGACAGGCCTCAACCACTGTTCCTGAATGGCACGCTGGTCGGCCTGACCAGAGACGCACCCGGCCAGCTCCTGCTCAAATTGCTGGACATTGAGCGTCGCCGCGGTCGGGTGCGCAGCTATCCCGGTGCGCCTCGGACACTCGACCTCGACTTGCTGCTGGTCGGAGCCGAGCGGGTTGAGTCGGAGGCACTCCGGCTCCCGCATCCTCGCTTTCGCTCACGCGCATTCGTCCTCGAACCATTGGCTGATATCGCCCCGGCTATGGTGGATCCGGTGACGGGTCTGTCTGTGCGTGTCCTGCTGGAGCGATTGCGCCGGGGAGTATGAGCGCGGTGCCTGGCGGCCGAGGCGTCGGGGTCGGTCAACGGGTCGCGCGAGTGGCCCGCACCCGGTCGAGGCTGAATGCGCCACCGCCGGCGGAGGCCAAGAACAGGAAAATGAAGCAATACAGCACGGCGGCTTCACCCCGGTTTGTGATCGGCGTCAGCAGCCCGCCGGCGGTACCGACGTGTGCGGTGAAGTAGGCCACAGCCATCTGGCCGCTCGCTATGAAGGCCGCGATGCTCGTGAACAAGCCGACCATGATCAGCGCGCCGCCGCCCAGCTCGATCATTCCGGCCAGACCGATGCGGGACGCGTAGTCGACCGGTCCGTCGGCGCCGAGTACGCCGAAAATTTTCTGGGCGCCGTGGAGCATGAAGGCGTACCCGGCGACCATGCGAAAGACGCCGTGAATCTGATCTTGGAACTGTTCGAGTCGGGACACCCTAGAGAACCTCTCGATAGACCAGCGTCATCGTGCGACACCCGCGGCTGCCGTTCACGCGCGTGGGCTGACGGACATTACTCAAACCGCAAGGACTCGATGGGGTCCAGTTGGGCGCCTTTCCAGGCGGGGTAAAACCCGAAGACGATTCCGATCACCGCCGCAAAGCTCACCGATACCGCGACCGCATTGATGGGTACGCTGGTGGGCCACTGCAGAAACTGGGTCAGCCCTTCCGAAATTGCGAACCCCAGACCGACGCCCACCAGGCCTCCGACCAGGCTGAGCGCCATCGCTTCAACCAGAAACTGCCACAGCACGTCCTGGCCCTTGGCACCCACCGCCATGCGCAGACCAATCTCGCGCGTCCGCTCGGTCACCGACACCAGCATGATGTTCATGATGCCGATGCCGCCAACCACCAGCGAGACAACCGCAATGGCCAATGTGAACATCGTCATCGTCTGCGTGGTGCTGGTGAGCATGCTCATCATGTCGTCCTGCGTGCGCACCATGAAGTCGTTGTCTTGGCCCGGGATCAGTTCGTGTTCGGTCCGTAGGACCTCTTCGATACGAGCGGTCGTGGCCTCGATGTCGTCTGCGCTGCGCGCGGAGATGGTGATGCCGGAGATGTTGGTCCCGTCGCGTCCGCGGAGCTTGCGCTGCACGGTCGTGTAGGGCGCGAAGACCACGTCGTCCTGGTCCTCGCCGAAGGAGCCCGAGCCCTTCACCGCCATCACGCCAACGACTTTGAACGATTGGTTGCGGATTCGCACCGTCTCACCGACCGCGTCGACGCCTTCGCCGAACAGGTTGTCGCGAACCACGGAACCCAGAACGGCCACCTTCGCCGCGCTGTTGACGTCGGTCGAGGTAAAGAAGTCTCCAAACTGAATGTCCCAGAATCGAATGAGCGGCAGCTCGACGTCGACGCCGTCGATCCGTGAGAACCAGTTCTGTCCAGCGGCGACGATCTGATCGCGGGTGCCGACACTGGCTGACAAATACTGCGCACCGGGCACCTGTTCGCGTACCGCAGCGACGTCCTTGGCCTTGAGCTTTGGCGAGGTGCCCATACCCCCGCTCACACCGCCCCGGCTGTAGTTCCCTGCGCGTACCATGATGAGGTTCGTGCCGCCCGACTGGACCTGCGCCTCGATCTGCTGTTGTGCGCCATTGCCCAGCGCGACCATCGTGATGACCGCGGCGACCCCGATGATCATCCCGAGCATGGTCAGGAGCGTCCGCATCTTGTTGCGGCCGAGCGCCTTCAGGGCGACGCGAAAAATCATAAAGAAAGACATATGCAATTACTCTACTGGCAGCTGCCGGTCGTGGTTCATGTCGAGGTCGTCCGCACCAGCCGGTGTGCCTGATCTGGCCAGCGGAGGCGTATCATCCTACTCCTCTTCGGGAGGCAGCGCCGCGAGTTCGTCCGCGGCCAGGCGACGCACCTGGTTCTGCTGGTCACTCACGATCTTCCCGTCTCGGAAGGCGATGATCCGGGTGCCGTACTCCGCGATATCCTGCTCGTGTGTGATCAAGAGCACCGTGATCCCGCGCTCGGTGTTCAAGCGCTGAAAGATGTCCATGACCTCGACACTGGTCCGGGTATCGAGGTTGCCCGTCGGCTCGTCCGCCAGCAAGATGGCCGGTTCGTTGATGAGTGAACGGGCGATAGCCACGCGCTGCTGCTGGCCCCCAGAGAGCTGGTTTGGGTGATGGCCCTCCCGGTCTCCGAGCCCGACAGACTCCAGCGCCGCCTTGGCCCGCCGGCGTCGCTCCTTGCCCCGCATCCCGTCCCCGTTGTAGAGCAACGGCAGCTCGACGTTGTCGAGTGCCGTTGTCCTGGAGAGGAGATTGAACCCCTGAAAGACGAATCCGATTTTCTTGTTCCGCACCGCCGCTAGCGCGTTCTTGGACATTTTTGACACATCGGCGCCATCGAGGACGTACGTCCCGGCGCTGGGTCGGTCCAGGCATCCAAGGATGTGCATGAAGGTCGACTTGCCAGATCCAGACGGGCCGATCACGGAAACGAATTCGCCCTCATGAATGTCCACGGTTACGCCGCGCAGGGCCCGTACCTGCACCTCGCCCAGGTCGTAGACCTTCGTGAGGTCCCGCACGGAGATGCTTGTCGTCATGGCCTCGTGTGCTATCGGCGTCGACGCCCGAATTGTGGCATCAGAGGGGAACTGCCGCCCGCCGATCCGCCGTTCACCGATCCCCCTTCAGGCGTGGTGACTCCGGTCACCAGTTGTGCCCCGTCGGTCAGCTCCATGGTCGCCATGCGCGGAGTCGGTTCCGGTGTCGGCGTGTCGGCCTCGAGCTGCGCCAGCAGTTGCTCAAGGTTCTGACGCGCGTCTCCGTCCTCGAGTGTGTCGACCTGCTCGCGTAGCTCGGCAATTTGCGGGTCCCTCTGCGGGCGGTTCCCGCGTCGACCGCCAGCGGCCCGTACGCCGATCAATTCCGTCGCCGTACCGTCGGTGACGCCGAGACGCACCTCGACCGGTCTGAGCACGTCTCCGTCTAGGGCCCAGACGCGTCCGGTGGTCTCCGTGACCTCAAGGGGCGCGAACAGGGCGTCAATGGTCGTGGCGCCGCGGTCGACTGTAGCCACGGCCTCGGAGTTCTGGTTGCCTCGGCGACGGGGTCCGCCTGCGCCACCTCGATCCCCGCCACGTCCACCGGCTCGACCGGCGAAGAACTCCGCGCGTTGCTCGGGCGTCATATTTTGCATGCGCTCGCGCATCGCCGTTCGGTCGGCGTCGCTCATGTTGGCGAAGCCACCACCTGGGCCACCGCCACCGCGTCCGCCGCCACCACCTCGACCTGCCTCGCGACCCGCGCCATCGGCGCGACCCCCTCCGTCTCCCCCACCACGCTGCAGAACCTCAGGGACGGGCTGATTGAGCGCCGCGAACATATCGGGCGTCGGGCGAAACCGCAGCGCGGCGTTGGGCACTCTAAGGGTGTTATCGCTGCGGGCGATTTCCAGCGTCACGGTGGCCGTCATGCCTGGTTTCAATTTG
>CAWWAF010000084.1:0-15429 GCA_963934795.1 uncultured bacterium | reverse complement strand
AACGGACGCAAGAAAATGGCTGCTTCCAGCCGCCGTCATCACGCTCGTCGGCCAGGCTTCAGACGCGCTGAACGGTCCACGACCGGTCGAGCGGCGGGGAGGTCCCCCGTCTGTCGGCGCAATTCTCAAAGCGGCGTCGAGCCGGTAAGATTCGACTCCTGTTCAATTATTGGCCGGTCGGTCGCAGCCCATCCTTCTCACCCATGTCCGGCTCAAACATGTCCGGTGTCGATACCCGCACGTCCCGCGAGTTCCGGTGGCCACCGACCGGCCGCCGTCGCTGGCTCGCGATGTTGGCCGTCGTCGTCGTCTCTCCCATCACTGCGGCCGAGGCGCAGCCCCCGGCCAGGCCAGAGCCGTGCGCGTGGCCGACGGCGCGATCCGAGTCGACGGGACGCTGGACGAAGCGATTTGGCGTACCGCGGCGCCCGTCACCGACTTCATCCAGGCGGAGCCAGACGAAGGAGCACCACCCACCGACCGTATGGAAGTGCGGTTTGTCTACGACGCCAGCGCGTTGTACGTCGGGGCGCGGATGTTCAGTACCGCGCCGGTACAGGCGCCTCTGAGTCGCAGAGACGATAGTGGAGTGGCCGAGTCGCTGCAGATCGAGCTCGATACGTATCTCGACCGCCGGGCCGCATACATGTTCGGTGTGACGGCGGCCGGAGTGCGGCTCGATCATTTCCACGCGCGCGACGACGAGCGGAATCGCGACCTCGAGTACAACCCCGTCTGGCAGGCGCGCACGGTCAGGACTGACGAGGGCTGGACGGCGGAACTCTGGCTGCCGTTTTCCCAACTACGCTTCAACGCCCGAGCCGAGCAGGTGTTCGGCCTCAACATCAAGCGTGACATTCCAGCGCTGAACGAGGAGAACGTCTGGTCCCTCGTACGCCGCACCGACAGCGGGTGGGCATCTCGTTTCGGCGATCTCCGCGGCCTCGAGTCGATCGAACCGCGACTGCGCCTCGAACTGCTGCCCTACGTGTCTGGCTCGGCGCGGGTGACCGGCGATCGCGACCCCAACAATCCGTTCGACGACGGGAAGAATCTCGCCGGGCGGGCTGGAGCCGACGTGAAGTACGGGGTCGGCTCGAACCTCACGCTGGACGTGGCATTCAATCCCGATTTTGGTCAAATCGAGGCCGATCCAGCCGAAGTGAACTTGACCGTGTTCGAGGCGATATTCTCCGAACGGCGGCCCTTCTTCCTCGAAGGCAATAACGTGCTCACCGCGGGCACCGGCAACTACTACTACTCCCGGCGCATCGGTGCGCGGCCGACCGGGCCGGCGGAGGGGGACTACATCGACCGCCCCGATACCGCGACCATTCTCGCGGCGGCGAAGCTGACCGGACGCCTGTCCTCCGGCACATCGGTCGGTCTGCTCGCCGCCATCACCGACGGCGAGTCGGTTCGCACGTCAACGGACGGAGTGCTGGGTCGCACGCAGGTCGTGCCCCGGTCCGGCTGGGGGGTGGCGCGCATTATCCAGGAGGTCGGCGACCAGGGGTCGACGGTCGGCGGTCACCTGACCATGCTGCATCGCGGCATGGCGGCCGATGATCCGCTTGCATCCGTCCTCAGTCGCAACGCGGTGACCGCGGGCGGCGACACGCGCATCCGCTTCGCCGACCAGGGCTACGAGGATCCTTCAACGTCGGATTCACGCATATCGATGGAGAGGCTGACGCGATCACCGGCTTTCAGCAGCGGAATTCCCACTTGTTTCAGCGGATCGACTTGCCAGTCCCGCTGCTCGACGTCTCCCGCCGCGCGCTCGACGGCGGGCAGGTGACCGGTCGTATCAATAAGTTGTCTGGCCGGCATTGGCTCTGGAACGCCAGTGTGATGATTGAGTCGCCGGAGTTCGAGCCGAGCGATTTCGGGCGGCTGAACTTTGCCGGCGACTACACGTGGCGGGCCCAGCTGAATTACCGGGAAACCGTGCCCGGGCGCTTTCTGAGAGCCTATTCGGTTGGCCCCAATATCCTGCACTACTCCTACTACGATCGGACCCTCGGTAACCGGTACAATGTGGGCGTCAATGCGAATGCGACGTTTCTCAACTTCTGGTCCACGTCAATCAGTCTGACCCGCTACTTGCGTGGATTCGACGCCCAGCTCACGCGAGGCGGGCCGGTTATGGGCGTGCCGCTCGGGTGGGGCGCCCGCTGATCGTTGAGGAACCGCGCCGGCTCCCAAACCCAGTGGAGCGGACGGGCCGAGTATCAGTCTAACGAGATCGGCGACTACACGTGGCGGGTTGGCGCCTCGTTGTCGGCACGACCGACACCGTCTCTCGAGGTGTCGGTCCAGCCAGACTACCGCAATGAGCGTGGTACCCGCGGTACCTTCAGCGGGCCGATCAACCGGCAGTATCTGACCACGGTGCCAGGCGGCCGACCTGAAACATTTGGGAACCGCTATGTGTTCGGGTTTCCCGACCGTACGACGCTCTCAACACAGTTTCGCGCCAGCTACACCTTCAAGCCGGATCTGACGCTCGACGTCTACGCGGAGCCGTTCGCGGCGAGCGGACGCTATCTGGCGTTTGGCGAGACGCTGGTGCCCGGTGCACGGGACCTGCGGGTCTATGGATTGGATGGCACCAGCATTGTGCGTCTGGAAGACGGGAGCTATCAGGTGATCGACGGGGCGGACACCTTCGGTCTGGCGAATCGAGATTTCAATGTGCGGTCGTTTCGGAGCAATGTTGTCCTGCGTTGGGAATGGCGTCCGGGGAGTACGCTGTTCGTGGTGTGGCAGCAAAACCGGGCAAGTCGGGAATCGCAAGGTGCTCACGTGGGATTCGGCGACCTGTTCGAGTCGCTGACCGCGAACGGAGACAATATTTTCGCTGTCAAGACCACGGTCTGGGTATCCAGGTAAGACTGGTCGCCTACTGCACGCCGCCCTTCACGCCGTACCGGCCGTCGCGGAATTGGTCGAAGCACTGTCCAACCAACGGGTGTTCGATCGGGCCACCCTCATCCGCTTCGAGATGTCGCTCCGCCACGTAGGTCGTATGGGTCCCCCGATGGACGAGGACGTGGTACCACGGTTGATCTCGGGGGGGCCGGGACCGGGCCACTTTCTCATACCATTCGTCCGTGCCTCGGAACGTGGCGTCGGCGTCGAATACGACGCCCCGGTAGTCAAATTTCTTGTGCTGCACACACTGTCCCACAAAGAAGCGCGCCGTCGCGACGGCGCTGAGTGCGGCGGTATCGGTCGGTGCGGCCGGCGTGTCGTCTACCATGCTGATGTCCTGTTCGTCCCCTCAGGCCGCCTGTGCGTCGAGCCGTTCTTCGGTGATGTCTGAGTGGGACGCATGCCAGACGCAGGCGCCTTGCTTGATCACAAACGCCTGGGGCGACTGGTGTGTGATGCCAAGCTCATCGGCCACAGCATTTGATAGCGCGCGTCGCTCGACGACCTTGAGGATGTAGATGTCCCAGTCGGGGTGGGTCTCGGCAAACTGGTGCACCTCTCTGATGACGTAGGACGACACCGGGCACCGCGTGCTGTGCTTGTAGAGGACGGCGTGGTCGCTGGCCAGCGCCTCGTCGAGCGTGTGCCGGTCGTTGATTTCGTGCAGCGAAGCTATGGAAGACATATAGAGATGTGCCTGACGGGTCTTGCTAGTACGCGTCCAAAGAACGAGACAGCCGATGATGCCGAGCGCGTTGGGTAGCCAGTCCGTCGGGTTCGCGAGCATCTTGCCCTCGAAAAACATCACCCCGACGACGGACAGCACCAGAAGAGCGACCGACATTCGTTCCTCTAGACTACTCTGACTCCTGATCCTCTGGCGGTGTGGAGACGGCGTTGCCTTCCGGCACGGCGGTCGAGCCGGCCCGCCTCGCTCGATCATGGGGCGACGATCTCGATGCCGGCGCGGTGCCGTTGGTCAAGAATCTGTCGTGGAGCTCCGGTATGATACCGAATCATGGTGGCAGGATGGTTCGCGACGGGGGCGGCGTTGTGTGGGCTCGGAGTCTTGTTGGGGGCGTTCGGTGCACACGGCCTCCGCGATCGACTCACGGTCGACATGTTGGCGGTCTACGAGACAGGGGTTCGGTATCACTTGACCCACGCTCTCGGGTTGTTGGCGGTGGCCTGGGCGACCTCGCGTTGGCCGAACGCGTGGACCGGGTCGGCCGGCTGGTTGTTTGTGGCCGGGATCGCGATCTTTTCGGGCAGCCTCTATCTACTGGCCGTCACCGGGATCCGTTGGCTGGGCGCCATCACGCCGATCGGCGGTCTCTGCCTCATCGCCGGATGGGTTGCACTGGCGGTCGGCGCCCTGCGTGCTGGCTCCTAGCCACCGCCCCAGCATTCCGGCGAGGGTCAGTCTTCCAAGTGTTCGCGCAAGAACGCGAGCGTGAGAGGCCACGCCTGTTCCGTTGCCCGTAGGTTCGCGCCCGCGCGGGCGTCTTGGGCTCGCAGAAATCCGTGCCCAGCGCCCGGGTAGATGTGGGGCTCGAACAACGGCCCGCCGGCCATCGCGGCCTCGGCGCGCGGAATGGTTGCATTGACCCGCTCGTCGTCCTGGCCATAGTGACCGAGCACAGGCGCGGTGATCCGCGCGAACGCGTCCGGCGCCTCCGGCGACGTCCCGTAATACACGACCGCGGCGTCCAATTCAGGCTGGGAGGCAGCGTACGCGAAGCCGGATGTCCCGCCCCAGCAAAAACCGACAGCGCCAATACGGCCGCTCGCGGCGGGAATGTCGAGGGCATATGCGCGGACGGTGTCCAAACGCCTCGCTCGCTCGTCCGGTGCCAGTGTCCCGATAGTGGCGACGACGGTGTCCCGTTCGCCTAGCGAAGCGGTGCCACCATCGTTCGGTCCCATTCCGGAGAGGAGGTCCGGCGCCACTGCGATGAATCCCTCGGCCGCGAACTGGTCCGCCACGCCTCGGACCCAATCGGTCAGCCCGAAAATTTCGTGAATCACGAGGATCACAGGTGCGGGCCCGGCACGTTCTGGATACACCACCCACGTGCTGACCGTCACGTTGCTACCTGCGAGCGGAATGTCGACCCATTCGCCATGACGCGGCGAGTGGTTCAATCGCTCCGGCGCGGTGGCCTCGGTTGGAGGGAGGGCGAGTGGAAGAGGCGTCGTCAACTGTGACGCCGCCTCGATTGTGCTCGGAGGGGCGGCCGCGTCATCCACCCGCGACTGGCAGCCGAGCGAGACCGCGCACGCGAGGGCTGTCGGAACGATGACTACGGCGCGTCGGATGTCCATTTCGTGCTCTCTGGTGCGCGTAGGGGTCGCTGAGATTCTACTCGTGGTTGGCGTGTCTCCTCTGAGCAAGGCTCGCAGCGCGGAGGCCCTGGTCTGACTGCACCCCGCCGCCGCCCAGATGCGGTCTGGGCGAGGCGCGAGTAAAATGATCCGCGGGCCTCGCTCCCTGGCCATGAGGGGCATGGGAGTCTCTGCCGAAGCCTCACTGCCACCAGCGGCAGGAGGCATGGGACGAGGTATAGCCGTCACTTCGGTCCGGTCCGTAACGCCGAGGGCATGACCCGCATCTACTCCATTGACCGGTTGATGAGCACACCATGACTCTGGTTGACGAGACACCGCCCCACGCCGTTCCGGGTGCCCCGGTCGCCCGTCGGGTGGACCTCGAGCGACGGGAAGACCGCTTCGTCGTCTACATTCGCGATACGCCCGAACTCATCGAGGAGCTCGACCGACACACCAGGCAGTTGGCCTTTCCGGACACGCCGGTGACGCGCACGGTGTACTTTGGCGATGTGGCGCGCGGACTCCCACCAGGAATCTCGGTCAAAGCGCGGGGCTACGAGCGAGAGCGGTTGCCGGGACGATGGGATCTCACCGCGGAGACCAGCTTCGAGCTCCTAGAAATCAAGCGAACCGTGGACGCGGACCCGCGCGAAACGTCGCCGAAGCGGCGGAGCCCACGTCGACGGCGGAACAAGGCGGAGGCCCGAGACTCGATGGTGGAGATTCTGCGGCTCTCCGATGCCATCCTTGGCCGCGATACTCACAAATCCAAGCAACGGCGACCACGCCTGTCGCTCGCCGACATCACCCGCATCATCGGGAACCCGAGAGCGGAGCAATGGACGATCGACCACTCGCCCTACGTGTATCTCCTCGAAACGGTTGGGGCGTTCGAAGATTTCAGATGGTTGCCAGTCATAGGTACCGAGTATGAGCGTACGCACTTCGTCGGGCAAACCGAGGAGTACCGGGACGCATTCCGGGCCACGCTCGATACACGTGTCACGCACTACGCGTTTGACGAGCGCAACGGCGTGTTTGCAGGGGTGCCGGTTGGTACCGAGGCGTTCTCTCGGTTCGAGGTCAAGGTCGACAAGGCACGCGTCACCGGAACCCCGCTTGGTGACTGGCTCAAGCAGACGATCACACGGTTCCGGGCGTTTCGGACCCCGTCGAAAAAATATCGCGGTATGAGCCTTCGCTCGGCCCATCAAATTCGCCGGGAGGGGTTTCTCGATGAACTCCCTGGCTCTCGGTTGTCCACGGAGTTTTCGAGTCGGCCGGTGCGGTACAAACACCACGAACACTACGTCAATCTGGCGCGCTATCTCGAGAGTTCGAAGACCTTTCGTCCCTACTTCAAGCACGCGCTGCTTTTGGAAGCCCATGAGCACTCGGTAGTCGGAGAGCACAAAGGACTGCTGGTGGCGATCAGTGGCGCTCACCTGACCTGTTGGCGACCCAGGGAGTCGATCGCGACCAAGCCTGTCCCCATATTCAGCCGCGATGTCGTGCCAGTGACCCGCGTGGAGCTGGTTTCACGAGACGACCTCGAGCGGCTGCCGTGGGTGACCAAGATGAAACGGGGACACTCGGAGTACAAGCGGTCCAGAGGCTTTCTGGTCGAGAATCGGCGGTCTGGACGGATATACCGAGTCGCGCTCGAACGGCGGGTCCATGGCAGCAAGACCGCGGAGTATTTCGTGGTGATTAAGTACGTGGGCCGGGCTCGCGGGCGTCTGCGCTTCGACGCCGCGCCCATTGTGAAAGATCTCGGCGTTCTCCACCGCTTCCTGCGGCGGGACCCGCTGCTAAAAGCACACGAGCCGGTCTAGCGCGGGCTCGGACGGCCAGGTTTCAAGCGAAATGGCCTGCGACACGCCAGCCAGGGGCAGCGTGCACAGCACGAACGCCACGCGTGTCACGTGCGGGTGCATGGCACCCCGTCGCCCTGGGCTGCGCGGTCTAGAACACCTCTGGCACGAACGTCTGCTCGTCGACCGGAGGGCGAACATATCCGGTGTCTCGCTGGAGCTTCGGCACGGTGAGCGCGACTGGCTCTACTTTGTGATACGGACACGGCACGAGGCTCAGCAGGTGATGGATGCAATTCAATCGTGCGCGCTTCTTGTTGTCTGCCTGCACGACATGCCACGGTGATCCAGCGGTATCGGTCAGCGCGAACATTTCGTCTTTGGCCCTCGCATAGTCGAACCAGCGCGCCCGCGATTCGAGGTCCATTCCGCTGAGTTTCCATCGCTTGGTCGGGTTCTCGATCCGATCCTTGAACCGGCGCTCTTGTTCAGACTCGCTAACGGAGAACCAGTACTTCACGACCAGAATGGCCGATCGAATCAGCATCTGTTCGAAGCTCGGACAGGTGCGAAGGAATTCCTGGACCTCGTCGTCGGTGACAAATCCCATGACCCGTTCGACACCGGCCCGGTTGTACCAGCTGCGATCGAAGAGGACCACCTCTCCGGCCGCCGGAAGGTGGGCGACATAGCGTTGAAAGTACCACTGGGCGAAGGCTCAATCGCGGCCGGCGAGAACGGGCAGTGCTGGCTGCGGTGCCCCTGACACGGCTGGGACTTCGATCCACAGACTGGCCGCTCACCGGGCGGGCATGACGACACCGGGCAGACCCTGTATCCAGTCGAGGTACGCGAGGACGGCATCTACGTTGGCCGAGAGGCGGAGCCACCGCACGCGACGACGGTGACCGACGTCATGGCAGAGACCATGACCAATTGGGGGGGCACGACCGTGTTCGGCATGGTCGGGCACTCGAACCTGGGCCTGTCAGACGCGCTGCGCTTGCAAGAGAAGCGCGGTCGCCTGCGGTACTACGGCATTCGTCATGAAGGGGCCGCCGCGTTCGCCTGTTCGGGCTATGCGAAGCTGACTGGCACGCCCGCGGCCTGTCTGACCGTCGCCGGTCCGGGGGCGACGAATCTGATGACCGGGCTGTGGGACGCCAAAGTCGACCGGGCACCGGTGCTGGCCCTGACGGGTCAGGTTGACGCGCAGGTCCTGGGCCCTGGTGCGTTCCAGGAGATCGATTTGGCCGCCGCATTCGCACCCGTCGCCAGGTTCTCGCAGACGGTGCTGTACACCGCAAAGCACGCGGAATTGATGCCCCTGGCATGCAAGACGGCGCTGGTGGAACGCGACGTCTCGCATCTGATCTTTCCGGACGATGTGCAGACGTTACCCGCCTCCGCCCCGGCGGAGGCGTCTGGCCCCGAGGGACGAGTGGCCATGTCACACATCGCGCCCGCCGCGGACGTGCTCAGTGACGCGGTCTCGCTGGTCGCGACGTCGAAACGGCCGACCGTGGTCGTCGGATACGGCAGTCTGGACGCGATGGACGACGTCATTGCGCTTGCCGAACGGCTCCACGCACCGGTACTCACCACGTTCAAAGCGAAGGGGCAAATTCCCGACCACCATCCGCTCGCGGCCGGTGTGCTCGGGCGCTCGGGTACGCCGATTGCCAACTGGGCAATGAACGAGTGTGACCTCATTCTGGCGTTCGGGTCGTCATTCTCGAATCACACCGGGATTACGCCGAAGCGTCCGATCATTCAGGTCGATTTCGACCGCATGGCGTTGGGGAAATTTCATGGGGTGACGATTTCGCTCTGGGGAGAGATCGGCGTGTCGGCGCGAGCCATGACGGCCGCAATCCCGGACACGACCCGCACGCTAGACCAGAGACCAGAGTTGGCCGAGCGCTGGGCGATCTGGCGCGGTGAGAAACAGAGCCGACTCAAGGATGATCGGGGCCAGGGCCTGAACTCTTCAGCGGTGTTCGCAGCGCTGAGCGGCGTGGTGCCTGAGGACGCCATCATCGCGGTCGATGTGGGCAACAACACCTACTCCTTTGGGCGCTACTTCGAGAGCAAGGGACAACGCGTCCTGATGTCTGGATACCTTGGCTCGATCGGGTTTTCGTTTTCGGCTGCGATGGGGGCGTGGGCGGCGACGCAAGATCGAGACGCGTTCCGGGGGCGCAAGGTGGTCTCCGTGAGCGGAGACGGCGGTTTCGGGCAATATCTGGCCGACTTCACGACCGCCGTCAAGTACAACATGGACATCACACACGTGCTGCTCAACAACTCACAGCTTGGGAAGATCTCGAAGGAGCAGCGAGCGGGTGAGTGGCCGGTGTGGCAAACCGCCCTGCACACCCCGAGCTTCGCGGCGTAGGCGAAGTTGTGCGGGGGCACGGGCCTTCGCGTGACGACCGCCGACGGACTGCGTCCTGCCTTGGAGGAGGCACTGGCGCATGAGGGTCCAGCGCTGGTCGAGATCATCACCGACGCCGACCTGATTTAGTTGCGAGGCGTGTGTCCGGCTGGAGGTCCCCCGGGGGGCGGCGCCATTGTCCCTCACCCCGACGACGGCGCAACGATCAGAGCGACCGTTGGTGGTTCGCGGGCCACCCGAACACGCGCAGCGGCGGTGTGCCAGGGGGGACGAGCCCCAACCGGGCGGCGTGCTGGCTCAGCATCGCCAGTGCGGCTCGCCCGGTCTCGCCGAGGTCAGCGGTCCATTTGTTGACATACAGATCGACGTGCTTGAACATGACGTCCTCCGTCAGTTCCTGCGCGTACCGTCGCATGGTCGGCACCGTGTCCTGGCGATTGGCCAGCGCGTAGGCGAGCGAATCAGCCAGGACCTGGCTGATCGCGTCGATCGTGTCGAGGGGGAGACGGGACCGGGCCAGAATGCCGCCGAGCGGCAGCGGGGTCGCCGTCGCACGTTCCCACACCTCACCCAGGTCTTCGACCAGCGTCAGGCCGTGTTCGCGCCACGTGAACCGGCCTTCATGGATACACACACCGAAGTCGGCCGCGCCGGCCTCCAGGGCCGGCATGATGTCCGAGAAGATGACCTGTTCGACCGTGCCCTGTTCTTCGTGAAAGAGCTTGTACAACAGTGTCGCGGTGGTGTGCTCGCCTGGGCACAGCACGCGGTGGCGGACTGATCCCTCTGTGTTGTGAGAGGGGGCGCTTGGAGTCCGCGACCCAAGTAGCAACGGGCCGACCCCAAAACCCAGGGCGGACCCAACCGGCAACACGCCCAGGTCACCGGCCAGCAGCAATGCGGCGTGAAAGCTCGCCTTCGCGATGTCGAAGTCCCCAGCGAACAGTCGGCGGTTCAGTTCCTCCACGTCCAAGAGTTCAATGTCGAACGTGAGCCCGCGCAGATCAATCCGTTGCTCCAGGATGGCGTGGAAGGTAAAGGTGTCGTTGGGGCACGTAGAGATGCCGAGATGTATCGGGGTCACGGGCGCGTACTCCACGTTGGGGTGCGGATGAGGTCCCTCGCGATGGTCCACGCCGCGTCGAGCGCCTCGCGTATGCGCCAGCGCGCAGACTCCCGGTCCCCGACCTCGTTTGAGATGCCCCGAGTGATCGCCAGTGGTACCTCGGCCAGTCGACAGGCCAGCGCCACCCCGTAGCCCTCCATGTCTTCGGCCGTGACGTTGGGGTGTTGCTGACGCCGCAGGTTCGCCTCCGCCGTATCGGCCGACGCCGTACAACACGTGAGAAGGGGACCGACAGTGGCCGCGACTGAGATCGATAGGCTCAGTTCGTCGGAGTCGGGCGGTGGGTGCTGGTCCTCTCGCCAGTGGTGAAACCCGAGCGCCGCAGCTGAGATAAATCCGGCGCCCGCGCCAACCCCGACGCCATGCATCGTGACGCTCCGAAACACGGCCGCCGACTCGACGGGGAGCGCCACCGTGTCGTACGTGCCAGCGATGCCGAGCAGGACCACGCGGTCGGGGCGGTGGCGTGCGATGACGTTCGCTGTGTGGGCCGCGGCCGCGACCGGTCCGAAGCCGCACAACTCGGACGGACCGTCGACGGCAAAGTCGGGCTGGTCGGCCAGATGTTGCCGTTCGCGCTCCGTCGGGACGAGGATCAGCGTGGAGGGGCCGGACATGCTAACCCTTGGTCTCGCGTCGGGCGACGCCGCTCTCTCGAGCCGCCTTGGCGACCGCCTTGGCCACCGCTTCCACGACCGTCTTGTTGAACACGCTCGGGATAATGTAGTCCTCGTGTAACTCGTTGGCGGGAATCACGCCTGCGATCGCGTAGGCCGCCGCCCGTTTCATCTCGTCGTTGATGGTGGTAGCGCGAACGTCAAGCGCGCCACGAAACACGCCAGGGAACGCGAGCACATTGTTGACCTGGTTGGGGTAGTCTGAGCGGCCAGTCGCCATGATGCGGACATGCGGGGCGGCCTCTTCCGGCATGATCTCCGGCGTGGGATTTGCCATGGCGAAGACGATCGCGTCTCGGTTCATCTTCTTCAACATCGGCACCGTGAGCACACCTGGCGCCGACAGGCCGATGAAGACGTCGGCCCCCTCGATGACGTCGGCGAGCGCGCCTCGCTCGTCGTTGGGGTTGGTGTGGTCCGCATACCATTGCTTCATTAAATTCATGTGGCCGCTGCGGCCCCGGTAGATCGCGCCACTGCGATCGCACCCGATCAGGTTGGTGACCCCGTAGTCCATGAAGATCTTGCTGACCGCGACGCCGGCGGCTCCGACGCCGTTGAAGACCACCTTGAGGTCACTGGCGTCTTTCCCAACCAGGCGGAGCGCGTTGATAAGCGGCGCCAGCGTGACGATGGCGGTCCCGTGCTGGTCGTCGTGAAACACCGGGATGTCGAGCTTCTCCTGCAACCGCTTCTCGATCTCAAAACATCGGGGCGCCGAGATGTCCTCGAGGTTGATACCGCCAAATCCCGTCGCCAGGTGGCTCACGGTGGCGACGATCGCGTCCGTGTCGGTCGTATCGAGCGCCAGCGGGAACGCGTCCACGCCGGCGAATTCCTTGAAGAGCGCGCATTTGCCTTCCATCACCGGCATGGCGGCGGCGGGTCCGATGTCGCCGAGACCCAGCACCGCGGTGCCGTCAGTCACGACCGCGACCGTGTTCTTCTTGATGGTGAGGGAGTACGCGTCCTCGGGATGCTCGTGAATCGCCATGCATACCCGCGCGACCCCTGGCGTGTAGGCCATCGAGAGATCGTCGCGGGTGCGAATCGGCGACCGGCTGACCACCTCGAGCTTTCCACCCAGGTGCAGGAGAAACGTGCGGTCAGAGTGATAGAGCAGCGTGAATGCGTCCAGCGCCCGCACGCCGGCCAGCAGCTCGGCGGCGTGCGGGTCGTCGCGGCAATTGATGGTGAGGTCACGCACCATCACCCCGTCGCCGACCGAGACCAGGTCCACCGAGCCGATGTCGCCGCCGAGCCGACCGATCTCTGAGGCAAGCAGGCCCAGCATGCCGCTGTCGTTCTTGAACTGGACTCGGACCGTCAGACTGTTGCTGACATTCGGTGTGTCACCCATGCCATTGTCCCCCTCTCGCGAGTCGCGGCCACCGACGCGCCGGTGCGTGAACGTGGACTGGTACGCGGCACACTCCTGAATCGTAACGCAGACCGGGCGGCGACCCGGCTCATCCGCCGTGCAGAGCGACGGGGACGTCGCGATCGTTACTCAGGGGCGAACGCGCCGTCGACGACCGCCGACCCCACCGAATCGCCGAATGCATTGACGGCGGTTCTGAAGCGGTCCAGCAACCAGTCCACCGAGAGAATCAGGCCGATGTACTCCACAGGGAGACCGACCGCGTTGAGTACGATGATCATCGTGACCAGCCCCGCCTCTGGAATGCCGGCGGCCCCGATCGCGGCCAGGGTCGCCGTCACGGCGACCACGATCTGCTGCGTCAGACTGAGGTCGACCCCAATCGCTTGTGCGATGAAGATCGCCGCGGTGGCTTCGTAGAGCGCCGTGCCATCCATGTTGATGGTCGCGCCGAGGGGCAGGACGAACTCCGCTGAACGTCTCGAGACGCCGGCCTTGCTCATCGCGCATTCCATGGTGACGGGGAGCGTGGCGGTAGAACTGGCCGTGGAGAAGGCGGTGAGCAGCGCCTGCGACATCTGATAGATGAATCTGAGTGGGTTGCGCCTCGTGAACAGCCAGAGAATCAGCGGAAGGGTCAGGAGCGCGTGGAGTGCGAGTCCCGCGAGGACGGTCGAGAAGTAGGCGCCCGTTTGTTGGAGGACACCCATGAGGTTGCCCTCCGCCTGGGCCTCTCCGAATCTGGCGGTCACGAGGCAGAAAATGCCAATGGGCGCGAGTCGCATCAAGAGCAGGATGAACGCGAGCAGGGCGTCGTTGACCTGGACGATCATCTGGCTGATGGCGGTCACCCGCGATCCCATGGTGGTCAGCATGCCGGCGAAGATCACCGAGAACACGATCAAGGGCAGGAGGTTGGTGTTGGCCGCCGACGCGAAGAGGTTGTCGGTGAAGAGCATCAACAACAGATTGCGGAGAATCGTGTCGAGCGACGCCTGCTCCTGGGCGGCAGCGACACCCAGCCCTTCGGCCGCCATGGCGCTGAGCGTCGCCTGGTCGACGGTGCCGACACCGGGCTGGATCAGGTTGACGAGCACGAGCCCGACCAGGACCGCCATGACCGTGGTGGTCAGGTAATAGAGCACGGCGAGGGCGCCCGGTCGTCCGAGCTTCCGGACATCGCCGAGCCCGATGATGCCGCTCATGACGCTGGCAACGACCAACGGCACGACCATCATCGTGAGCAGGCGGAGGAAAATCTCGCCGCCCACCTCGAAGGTGACGGCTACCTGCGGGCTCAGGAACGCGAGCGCCACGGCCGCCACGATGGCGAGTCCGATATAGAGCGTCAGTCGGTTCGACGAGTCGTCGGGCATGGTGAGGGGACGGCCAGTTCCAGCCTACGCCCGCAAATCGTAGCAGCGCAGTCGCGGGCTCGCACCGGTCAAGATATCCGGTGTGTTCTGCATGACGTACAGCAGCCCGCGACTGAGCACTGGCAGGGTCCACGATTCCTGCGCTGCCGCGAGCCAAACCCGTGAAATTTCTTGGTACCCGTCAGGCGTCAAGTCGAGCCAGAGCAGATGGCCCAGTTCTCCAAGAGCGAGAAAGTGACCGTCCACCGCGAGGAGCGATCCTCGCGCCGCGCCCACCGTGGCCTGGCGCTCACGGCCGCCCTGCACGAACGTTTCTGACCATTGCGGTGCCTCTCGCCAGACAACTCGACCGTCCGAGACGTCGATACACGCGAGCGAGGCGTCG
The DNA here is from genome assembly GCA_963934795.1 of uncultured bacterium. Lineage (GTDB taxonomy): Bacteria > Acidobacteriota > Vicinamibacteria > Vicinamibacterales > UBA8438 > UBA8438. The sequence goes on along the minus strand of CAWWAF010000084.1, from coordinate 1,004 downwards.
CCCTGATTGCGACCGTCGAATCCGTAGAGATAGCCGTTGCGGTAGATCGGGGTGTTGAAGTGCAGCGCGAATTCCTGAGTGGTCCAGAGCACCTCATGGGAGAAGTCTGGACGTATCCGTACCAGCGCGCCGCCGGTGCGATAGCTGGCGGAGACGAACACACGGTCCCCGAAGACAACCGGACAGGACGCGTTCACAGACTCATAGGTGCGGCTGCGCCACGGCCACGCGAAGTCGATCGCGCCGTCAGTCGGATCGATGCACAGCAAGCCGCCGGCGGGTGGGGTCGACTCGCCGCCCGCGAACACGAAGACCCGTGGCTCGCCGTGGATAACCGCCGGTATGGGCGACGCATAACTGGGCCCCCAGTCTCCGGTGCGCCAGGACTCGCTGCCCGTCGCGCCGTCGAAGGCGACGACACAGGCGCCACCCGGCGCGCCCACGTTGACGATGAGTTGACCACGATGCACCAGCGGGGTGGACGAGATGCCAAAGAAGTCCTGGCTGACCTGGTAGTCGGTCCGTAGGTCACGAGCCCAGAGACCATCGCCGGTCTCCAAGTCGAGGCAGTGGAGGCGGCCCTCGGCGCCCATGGTGTAGACCCGATCGCCGCTGATGACGGGGCTCGAGCGCGGACCGTTGTTGTAGCCGTATCGGTCGCGGTAGGTCGTGTTGTATCGAAACTGCCAGCGGATGTCGCCGGTTTCGGCATGCCGGTTCTCGACCACTTCCTGGTCGCCGACCCGATGAAAGAAAAGCAGGTGTTCCCCGGCAACAGCCGGGGAGGTGTAGCCGGTGCCCTTCTCCATGTCCCAGATGAGCGGCGGAGGCAGCTCTCGGCTGAGATGTGTCTCCGTGGACACCGAATTGTGAGTGGGACCGAGGAAAGACGGCCAGTCGTGCGTGCGCGCGTCAGCGGACAGCGGTTTGGGGCCGCTGGGACGGGGCTGTCCCCAGCTCGACCCAGCGCTAGCGGTGGGGCCAGCCAGGGCTTGGAGCACAAG
>CAWWAF010000083.1:0-15694 GCA_963934795.1 uncultured bacterium | reverse complement strand
TGAAGCGTCGTCTGCCCAATGCAGATGTTCGCATTTTCGCCTAGAGCACAAATCGCAATTCTTCTTCTCCTCCGATGAAACCGTAACATTGACCGTTCTTAAAACGAAATATATTGTTCATAACAGTTAAATAACGAGCAGCCCACATGCAACCAACAACCTTACGCGTCCTTGTCGGAGTCCTTGGAGCCCTCACCCTCACCGGGTGTATTCCAGCCGGCATCAACTCGCCGGTGCAGTCCAGCGCGGCAACGGGTGTCGCGTTCCCCGATGTGATCGGAATCGACCTCGAGGGCGAGCAGGTCTCGCTGCCAGGTGGGTTCGCCGGTCGGAGAAACCTCGTCGCCGTCGCGTTCGAGCGTGACCAGCAGGCCGTCGTCGATACCTGGATCACCGCGGTGGAGCCACTGCTCGCACGGGACCGAGACCTACGCCTCTACGAAGTACCAACCATCTATGAAAGTTCGGCGCTCTTCCGTCTCTGGATCAACAACGGGATGCGTGCCGGCATCCCCGACCCGGCCGCGCGCCGGCGAACGGTGACTGTGTACCTGGACCGCAAGCGGTTCACCGCGGCGCTGGCGATTCCAGACACGCGGGACGTTCACCTGTTGCTGCTTGAGGCGGACGGCCGGATCGTCTGGCGTACCACCGGGCCGGCGGACGACGAGAAATTGGCCGCGCTCGCTGATGCCCTCGAGGTGAACGGCCGAACTCGTCAGACGTATACGAACACCGGGAAGCGAGCGAATCCCCGCTCGTAGCCGGTCAACCCGGACAACAACCGACGTTGCCCAAAGGAGAGTAGACAGATGAAACGATTTGCATACACGCTCGCGATCGCCACCCTTGCCCTCGTGACCCCCATGCAGGCCGCTGAGAAGGACATTGTTGACACCGCGGTCGAGGCTGGGTCCTTCACGACGCTCGCCGCGGCGCTCGAGGCGGCCGGACTGGTCGACACGCTGAAAGGCGACGGTCCATTCACGGTGTTTGCCCCTACTGATGAGGCCTTCGCCAAGCTGCCGGCCGGGACGGTCGAGTCCCTCCTGAAAGACATTCCGGCGTTGACCGCCATCCTCACCTACCACGTCGTGCCGGGCATGGTGGATGCGGCGCAGGTGGTGACGCTGTCGAGTGCGGACACGGTCAACGGGCAGAGTCTCGCGGTGTCGGTGACCGACGGCAAGGTCAAGATCGGGGCGGCCAACGTCGTCGCGACGGACATCATGGCAACGAATGGCATCATTCACGTCATCGACACGGTCATGCTGCCCCAGGCTGAATAGTCCGCCCCCCCCCAACCCTGCATGTGCCCGAGGCGACCGCCACGGCCTCGGGCACGTTCCTTGAGCGGGTTCGACGATGCGGCCCGGAGCGCTTCGGCGAGCTTGGGAGATCATGACCACCGCACCGCCTGGCGGCATCGCCGTACTCTGGCTCCTCGCGTCGATCGCCGCAGCGCCGGCGGTGCGTGCACAGGATAGACCGCCGGCCATCCAGGGCACGATCGTCGACGCCGCGACCCAGCAGGTCATTGCCGGGGCCGCACTGACGCTCCTGGCCGCGGGTGAGTACCTCACGACGACGACCTCCGGTGACGACGGCGTCTTCCGCCTATTCGAGGTCGACGAGGGTGTGTATCAGTTGCTGGCTGACGCGGCCGGCTTCCAGCCGGCCGCATCGGGCGACATACGGGTCGTGCCAGACAAGACAGCCGTCGTCCTCTTCGAACTGTCCGGCCTGACCCTGTCTGAGACCGTGGTCGTCACGGCACGCGCCGCGGGCGATGACCGCCGCGCACCCGTCACCACGACCACATACGACCGCGAGGAAATACGGCGCGCCCCGGGGTCGGCCGGCGACGTGCTGCGGGCGATTGACAGCCTGCCCGGCGTAGCGGCGACTGGGGAGTTCGCGTCGTTTTCCGTGCGTGGCCGCGGGCCGCGCGACAATCTCATTCTGGTCGACGGGATTCCGTTCGACAAGGTCATTCATTTCGACCAGACGATCGGCGAACAGGAGGACCTCGACGGTGGCGGCCGCTTCAGCATTTTCGCGCCTAACCTCATTCAGAACATCGAATTTCAACCCGGCGGCTTTGCGGCCGCCTACGGTGGCAGGAACGGATCGCTCCTCAAGCTCGAGGTTGCGGAAGGCAACCCGGTGACGCCGACGTTCAGCGGGCGCCTCGATGTCGCCGGCTGGGAGTTTAACTACGACGGTCCGTCCTATGTCGCCGGCAACACGGCCGTGTTGTTCTCAGCGCGCGCGCAAGACTTCGGTCGACTGTTTACATTGATCGGGGAGAACGACATCGGGGTACCGAGCCTCGAGGATGTGATCGTGAAAACGACGACCACGATCACCGATCGACACCGGCTCAACCTGCTTGGTGTCTTCGCGCCAGAGCGATTCAGCCGCACGGTCGACAACGTGCTCGAGAGTCCGAATTTCCAGAACACACTCGTCGCGCGGACCTCACAGGACAGTGGCCTCCTCGGCATGAACTGGCGCTGGTTGACCGGCCAGTCGAGTTTCATGACCAACACGGTCTTCTTCCGCGACAGCGACAAGCGGTCCGTCCAGGGTGACACCTTCCCCGAGTTGGCGAACGATCCGGCGCCACGGGCGCAGGACGTGCCGATCCGTGCCGACATTCTCGACGTCCGTGAGGCCGAGCGGGAGTACGGCTGGCGCGGCGACTTCAGCTATGTCACCGATTCGGATGACCGGCTGACGACCGGCGCTCGGGTCACGCAGGTCGAACTCGACTACGACATCCGCCTCGATGGCGAGTGGACGCGGTTCGTTTACGACCGCAACGACTTCCGCCCCGACCCCAGTCAGCAGTTCATCGTGCTCGAGCCCGAGTTCGTCAACGCGGAGTTCAAGGACACCGCAGTCCGCACGGCGCTCTATGCGGACTATGGCTGGACGGTTGGCGGCCGCGTGACCGTCACGCCCGGGCTGCGCTGGGAACACGACGGCTTCGCCGACCAGTCGCTCTGGTCGCCGCGCGCCAGCGTGAGTGTAGAACTCGACCCCCTCACGCGACTGACCGCCGGCGGCGGCATCTTCTACCAGCACCCACAGTTCCTCGAGGTCGCCGGGAACCCGCTCAATAGCGGGCTGCGAAATGAACGGTCGCGGCAGGTGACTCTTGGCGTGAATCGGTCGCTCCGTCCGGACATCCGGCTCAGCGTGGAGGGGTACTATCAAGCGCTCGACCAGCTGGTGATTCGACCCAGTCGAACGACCCGGTTCGCGTCCAACGTCGGCACTGGCTACACGGCCGGGGTCGACCTCCTTCTGGCGAAGCGTCTCGTCGGCAAGTGGTACGGACAGATCACCTACTCCCTCCAGCGATCCCGGCGAGACGACAACCTCGGTGCAGGCTCGTATGACAGCGACTTCAACCGTCCCCACATTCTCAACACCTTGTTCGCATACGAGTTCAACGACCGGTGGTCATTGGCCGGCAAGTGGCGGTTCGCGGCAGGCCGCCCCACCGACGCGTTCATCGTTCACGAAGATGTGTTCAATGATTCGTCGTCACTGCGTTTTGCGAAGGAGATCATCGCGACCAACGTCGACCGGCTGCCGAACTTCCACACGCTCAACCTGCGCCTCGACTATCGCCGGCGCTTGGGACGGCTGAGCCTGATCACGTTCGTCGACGTGATCAATGTGTATGGGCACAAGAACGTCGATGCGATCCAGTTCCAGGAGCGGACGGGCGAGAGTATTCGGGAGGGTCTGGAAGGCTTCCCACAGTTCGGGGTAAAACTAGAGTTTTGACCATCGCAGCCCACGGGCTCCGCCGAGTCACGCCGATCGCGGCGGGCGCGGAAAGAGGATTGGCGTCCGTTCCGTGTAGGCGCGATACTCCGTTCGGTTCCCCCATCTCTGCTGTCCGCGTGCTTCCAGGAGCGGGATACCGCTCACGCGGGTGAGCAGGATGTACACGAAGAGCGGAGAGACAAGGGTGACGTATTGCCAGCCGGTCAAGACCGGGAACGCCACGACGGCCACGCCACACCAGAGCACGATTTCCCCGAAGTAGTTGGGGTGTCTCGACCACGCCCAGAGGCCGGACTGGATGAACTGGTCGCGATTGGCGGGGTCTGCGCGGAAGCGACCTTTCTGGCGATCGGCGACGACCTCGGTCGAAAAACCCAGGACCCAGATCAGAACTCCAAACCCAGCGAACGCCCCCAGCGGCTCGGGGCGAGCCGTTGTCATCGCTGCAAGCGCGCTCGAGAGTGTCAGCAACACCCAGAGCGCCTGCAACGTCCAGGTCATGAGAAAACGCGGAAGGCTGGGCTTCAAGGCGTCGAAGCGGCCGTCGCCGCCATCGCGACGGATGCGCGCAAAGAGAAAGCCTCCCAATCGCACCGCCCACACCGCCACCATCGCTCCCAGGATGAGCGCCCGGACGTCCGGAGTGCCGGACACCAGCGCGACCCCAACGATACTCAGATACGTCACGCTGCCGGTCAGATCGAAGTACCGCTCCGTCTGGAACACGTACGCCGGGACAAATACGAGCCAGTTGATGCCGAACGACAGCAGTCCGCACAAGGCGAAGACAGGAAGCGCTCCCAGAGTCGTTCCGCCTTGGCTGCCTGCCCAGGAGATCGCGACCCCGATGGCGACACTAACGGCCACCGCGGCCACCCCGGTGCGTTCTGCCTGACTCATGACGGACGCACGGACGCGCCGATGCGAGTGTGTTCGACCCAGACCTGCCGTATCCGGCGACGGATTCCCTTGAAGAACACCCGCAGGTCGAGTTCCAGGTCGAACCGCGCCGGGGTCCACAGATTGTGATCGACGCGCTCGTACTCGAGCTGACCCGCGGCGTGCCGGAGGGTCGCGACCAGCCCCCACACGTAGCGAAAGGGTCGCTGCATCTCGAACGAGATCCGCGCCACGCCATAGTCGTCTTGCGCAATCCAAAGCCGTCCGGTCGAGCGGTTCAGCGCCTTGTCCATCCGTCGGTTGTCCGGCAGCCGCCCCTCGCGGGGCTCGAAGCTCAGCACCCAGCAGGTGTGGACGCCAACGACTTCCGTGCCGATGAGGGCGATGTCGTAGCGGTCCATCAGTTCCCGATCGAACCGGACCGCCATCTCGTTCGGATCGTAGGGCTCCCCACGCTCCGCGTGCTTCCGTGCCTCCTCGACGAACTCCCCTCGCCGCTCGGCCTCCTCGCCAGCTTCCTCGTCGTCGAGCGGCCGGCCGTCCCGGGCGATCAATTCTTCGTAGAGCAGACCTTCCAGCGGATAGCGGCGATACCGAACGGTCTCGGTATCGGTCGCGTCGCCGTCCCCGTTCAGCGACTCCACCGTCGAATCGAGCAAAGACTCGAAGTCGAGCTCGAGACGGGCCTGCTCCTGAGCCGCCGCCCGGTCGAGTGCCCGGTCGAGAATCGCGTGTGCATTCGGTGGCGACGCCGCGGCAGATTGTCCGGCAACCTCCGGAGTCACGGATTGACCATAGAGCGCCGCCGATGGCACTACCACCGCGAGCGCCGACAGAAGCGGAAGGAAGAACGCGCGCGACATCACAGACAGACTCCCGGGAACGACCGACGCTCCCACCGGCGCATTGCGGCGTGGATCAACGGGCGCTCATTGTATTCGCGACACCCGAGTGGGGGTGTCGGTCCATTGGAAGGCGCTGATCGCCTCCAGTTCGCGAACGAACACGCCGTCTCCGCTGACGGCCACGTGCCCCCACACGCTGGTCTGCGCCACCTCCCGTTCGTCGAGCAGTTCGAATCGGTCGGGCGTCGCTCGAACCAGGCGCAGGCTGCCGTCCGTACTCATCGCGAGGATGCGGTCACCCTGCCAGACCATGCTCCAGTATTCGCCGAGGGGGCGTGTGCGCCAGTTCTCCTCGCCCGAGCGAAGGTCGATGCTGCTGAGCCGGCCGTTGCCCAGATGTTGATACACGTGGTCGTCAATGACCACGGGCGACGACATATACCCCGAGCCCTTGTTGGTCCAGGCGGTCTCCATCCGAACCTGCCCGGAGCCGGCGCGACCGCCCGGGCGGAGGAAATACGAGCCGTTGCGGTACTGGCTCACGAAGACCCCGTCGCGGTAGACGCTGGGCGTAACGATGTTCATACCACGGAAGTTCGGCACCGCGTGTTGCCAGAGGACCTGACCGGACTGCGGGTCGACGCCGGTGAGATGCGATCGGGTAAAGGCGAGCACCTGGTCGATACTGTTGAGCGTGGTCAGGATCGGGGACGAGAACGCCCCGCCGGTGCTCATCGAGTCGTCGGTGACCGCCGACCGCCAGAGGACGCGTCCCGACTCGACCTCTACCTTGACGAGACCGTTGGCCGCCTGGAGGTAGAGAGTCCCGTCCACGAGCAGCGGGGACGAGGCAAACCCGAATGGCGGTCGTGTCGTTCCGTACTGCTGGGGAAAGTCAATCGCCCACCGCTCCTCTCCCGTCTCCCCATCCAGCGCGTGCAACACCTCTTCCATGTCACCCACGTAGAGAACGCGGCCGTCGTAGGCCGGCGTCGAACGTTCCCAGGCACCATGCGAAGCGGCAAAGAACGGGACGTCGCCCTGCGCTTCCCAGCCTCGACGCCAGATCTCTTCGCCGGTGTCACGGCGCAAGGCTCGGACACGCGCCGCGGTGATGCCTGTCTCGCGCACCGTCTCGACCACAAAGACGCGGTCCGCCGCAACAACGGCGCCGGAGTAGCCCTTTCCAAGCTCCACGCGCCACAGTGGCTCGAGGCCGCTGAGGTCAGATGGCCAGGCCGGCCCATCGACCCGGCCGTCGCGATGCGCCCCGCGCCACTGTGTCCAACCAGGCCCCGTTTCGCTCTCGCCGTCGCTGGCGGCGCGCGCCCGCGGGCCGGCGAATGAGGCGGAGACCAGCGGCAGCGTGACGAATGTCGCCACGAGCAGACAGCGGTGAAGAGTCGATCGCGTGTTCAGCAATAGTCGCATGCACACCCTCATTTCAATGAGTTGTATCCAATGAGCGTGCTTATATTACTACGCAAATATTTTTGCCCTACAATCACTCTTTATTCATTGTCATACCGGTCACCGAACCTTGCGGAAAGTGACCTGACAGGAAAACGGCGGCGTCTCCGATCACCAGCTCCCGGAGCCGGGTTCCCCTTTGAAGGGTCCGACGAGCTCAGCAGTAACCCACCCGCCATAGAAACGACCGGGCTGGGCAACGACAGGCATCGCATCGACCGTGCACTCGACCAGGGCCGGGTAGAAGGACAGGTAGCCTCGGATACCTTCGTACCCCGGCAGTGGATTGGCGTAGCGCCACGCAGCGCCGTCTACTCGCCCGTCGGGGACGCTCACCGACCAATAGGACGCATCACCCTTCCACTCGCATCGCGAGCCCCCCGTCCCCCTCTCCAGGCACTCCATGCGCACATCAGCCGGTGGCAGGTAGAAGGTCGGTGGACTTGCCGTTTCCAGCAGGCGGACGGTGCGCGTGGAACGCGCGATTTCGTGGGTGCCAATCCTGACAACCACCTCACGGCGGTCGGCGTCCAGTCTTGGCGGCCGCGGATAGTCCCAAACCGACTCCTGGCCGGGCCCTGGCTCCACCGCGAAAGCCGGACGCTCCTGCCCGCTATACCGCCACGACGCGCGCGACCGCTGTGCCCACTCTGGAACCGATCTCATTACCGCGCCCTCGTTGTTCCCGCCCAGCGTCCAGCGCGTTGTGACCAACAACCCTTGGCGGGACAGCGCATCGACCTGCGCCCCGCGGGTTGTCGCCGACACCTCGTCTCCTGCATCACGTCACAATCGCGCGACCCGTCTGCCCAGAAAGCCGCACCCGACCCAGGCCGGCCACATATCATTCAAGTCTGTCCGTTCGTATTTCTCAACAATACAATATATTTAATTTTTATGATACAATAATAATTCACACAAGCTCTCGTCACGAAGGCGCACGCCCGTGCCAAATGACGCAAGGAGAGTTATGACTATGCCTCATCTCGCGACACTCGCAGAACCCATATCTCTCGCCGACCGACGCGGCGACATCGATCCGGTCGGGCCGACACAGCCCTCCCCGCGCATGGAGTGCATGCAGGTATGGGGCGGCAATACCGGTGCCGACACCGCGGTCTCCACCACCGGGCTCGATGTCTGGCTCTACTGCAAGCCCTACGGCGACGGTGTCGATGGTGGTGACATCTACTCGCTCTCCTCCTGCTCGTCGGGCCGTATCACCCGGCTCGCGCTGGCCGATGTGCGCGGACACGGGGAGACCGTGCTTGCGTTGGCGGGCAGCCTCCGTCGGCTCATGCGTCGCCACATCGATCACATCAATCAGGACTCCCTCGTCGGAGCCATTAATCAGGAGTTCGCCGCGGTGGGAGACGCGAGTACCTTTGCCACCGGGTTGGTCGCCACGTTCTTCGTCCCGACGAGCACGCTGGCCCTCACGAACGCCGGGCACCCGCCGCCGCTCTTGTTCAGCGCCCGGCATCGCTCGTGGCGAGCCCTCGTGCAAGAGTCGACATCGGCTGCGCTGACCGACATCCCGCTCGGCATGTTCGAATCCGCGAGGTATAGCCAGCTCGGCGTCACGATGACGACGGACGATCTACTACTCTGCTACACAGATGGTCTGGAGGAGTGCGTCGACGACAAGGGCGAGATGGTGGGTCAGCAAGGGCTGGCGAAGCTCGCGGCCGAGACCAACCCCGCCGAGCCCGGCGCGATCATTCCGGAGCTCTTGCGTCAGCTGACATCGATGTCGGCGGACAACCTGTCCGAGGATGACGTGACCATCATGCTAATCCGGGCGAACGGCGCCTCCGTTCCCCTGCGCGACAACATGCTCGCCCCGTTTCGATTTCTTGCGAACCTGATTCGTCAGTGGACCTGGGCGGGCCGACGTCCCGCGGGGTCGCGGTGACGTGCGACGGTTCAGGCGGGCTCGGACGGGCCTGTTGCGATGGCGACAAGTGCCCGGCAGGCGTTGCGGCCCACGCGACGGTAGCCGTGCTGCTGACTCGAGTCAAAGTAGACCGAATCCCCCTTCGCCAGCGTCGTTTCCTCGTGTCGGATGTAGAGCCCCAGTTTCCCCTCGAGCACATAGATGAACTCTGCGCCCGCGTGCCGGTGCAGTTTCACATCGTCAACCGCCACGGCGAGGAACTCGGCCAGATAGGCGTTGAGTTTCCGGCCTGTGGCCCCGTAGTCGAGCGATTCGAAGCGAAACGACCCCGGGCTGGCGCCCGCCTTTTCCGGAAAGCTCTTCCTGTCGCGCTCGCGCACCACGGAAAACGCCCGATCGTCTCGCGCAAAGAAGTGGTCAAGTGCGACGCCGAACACGAGCGAGATCCGCAGCAGCGTGGGCAATGTCGGATACATCTTGCCCCGTTCGATCTTCGACAGGAGCGCCGCGGACAGGCCCGAATGTCGGCCGAGCTCGACGAGTCCGAGCTTCCGGCCAACGCGAAGGTCGCGGATCTTTCGGCCGATGCCCAGAGCGTCGAGACCGTCGGTGAGCATCGGGCTCAATGGCATGTCGGTGTCGCCGTCCTACGGTGGTGCGCGCGACGCGGTCGGCCGGGCACCGTGATGCCAGAATATGATTTGCACATAGCTAAATAGTATTATATTTACAATTAAAGATTTACAAGACCATCGGGATGGCGAATCCGAAAGCATCGGCGATCACGATCGCGCGTGTCAGTGACCACTGGCGGCTCTGCTGCACCCAGTGGGTGCCGCGGCCGGTCGCTGCGGTGTTTCCGTTCTTTGCCTCCGTCCACAATCTGGAGCGACTGACTCCGGACTTCCTCCATTTCCGCATTCGAGGTGCACCGGAGTCATCGCTACACGCCGGGTCGATTATCGACTATCGCCTCCGTCTGCATGGTGTGCCCGTGTGGTGGCGAACCCGCATCGAGGAATGGATGCCTCAACAGCGATTCGTGGACCTGCAGATCAGAGGTCCGTTCCGCCGGTGGCGGCACCTCCACGAATTCACGACCGACGGGTCCGGCACGCTGATCAAGGATACGGTCGACTTTGACGTCTACTGCCGGCGGCTGTTCCAAACCCCGGCCCTCGGGTGGATCAAATCCGACCTGCGGTCCATCTTCGAGCATCGCCGCCGCCAGGTCGAGGCGGTCTTTGGAGACGAGATGCGCTGACCCCCTACCGCGGTGTGGCGCGCGCCCCGCCCGACGGCGCTTGCGCGCCTGAGCCTGCTATGGCTCTTGTCGGGTCATGTCTGCTCTTCCACTGTCCGCGTCAGCAGCCGTTCGATCGGGTCGCCGGGGTGGAGCCGCCGCAGGGCGATGAGCATATAGAACGCGACCGCGATGGTGCCGAGTGACATCACGAGGACGAGCCAGACGAGCCTGGCGGTCATCGTCCGCTCCCTGTAGGCGATCCAGACAAAGACCGTCAGAAATCCGAAGTACGCGTCGGCCAGGGTCGCCCGGAACCAGGCATCTGACCAGAGGTCACGAGCCGCCTCGACGAGACCCTGCTCCAGGCTGGCGGTCGTCGTCAGCGTCACCATGGAGATCAACACGCCTGCGAACAGCACCCGAAGCCATGTGACCACGGTGGCGCTCCTTTCCGGCTTGCCTCGGATCAGGCCGCGGGCCACTATCGCGCCACACCGCGGCTGGACGGACTCAGCACGTAGTGCGAGACGAGCCACTCTTCGCCATTTCGATAGCCGAACAACTCGGCACACGCGAGGAAGAACAGACGCCAGCGCTCCGCATCGAGTCGCGCCTGTGACCGGCCGAGCGAGCCGGCCAGCACCCGCTCAACCTCGACCCGGTTGGCGTCGAGATTCTCGAGCCAGGCCTGGGCCGTCCGCTGATACTCTCGGCCGTCGAGACGCCAGTGGGCTTCCACCTGCATCTCGCGCATGAAATTGAAGAGGAGGTCGTCCGACGGCATCATGCCACCGGTGAAGAAGTGACGCGCCATCCAGTCGCCGCTGCCGGCGTCCTCGAAGAAATAGTTGTATCGGCGGTGACAAAAGACATGCACGAATAGTGTGCCGCCAGGGCGGAGCCAGGACCGGACACGCGACAACAGCCGCTCGTAGTTCCGCATGTGCTCGAACATCTCGACCGACACCACCCGGTCGAAAGTGCCCTCAGGTTCGAACGTATTGATGTCCGCCGTCACCACGTGCACGTTACGCAGACCGCGGCGCGCAGCGTCGTTCTCAATATGGCGGCGCTGGCCAGCCGAATTGGACACGGCTACCACCTCTGTGTGGGGATGCATCTCGGCGACCCACAACGCCCAACTCCCCCAGCCGCATCCAAGGTCCAGCACGCGCATGCCGTCGCCCACCCCCGCGCGCTGGGTCGTCAAGCGCAGCATCGCCTCTTCCGCCTCGGCGAGCGACGTCACACCGTCAGGCCACCAGCAGCAACTGTATTTGAGTCGTGGACCGAGCACGCGCCTGAAGAAGTCGGCTGGCACCTCGTAATGCTGGCTGTTCGCGGTGTCGGGTGCGAGCGCGATCGGTCCCGCCCGCATGGTGTCGAGGTGCCTGGTCACCGCCCCACTGGTGTCCGGATCCGACACGGCCTGCTGCTCTCGCAGGCGCTGCTGCAGAAGCTGGCGGATGCCGGCGCGGATGGCCCAGTCGGGTAACCACCCGCGCTCGGCCGCAGCCATACCCAGGGTCACGTTCGAGGCCTGGACAGCAAGAGTTGCACGTCGCCCACGGTCTCCTCGAGGAAGCCACCCTCGCTGTAGCAGAAGTAGTACTCCCACATCCGAAGCAGAGTCTCCGGGTACCCACGCTCGCGCAGATGAGACCAGTTCTCGACCAGGCACTGACGCCACAGCCGGAGGGTCCGTGGATAGTGCTCGGTGATGTCGTCGAGATTCGCGATCCGGAAGTCGGTTCGATCAGCGATTCTCCGCCGAAGGTCGGCCGTGGATGGTAAGAACCCTCCCGGGAAGATATACCGCTGGATGACGTCGACCGACCGACGATAGGTCTCGTAGAGCGCGTCGGCGATCACGATCGACTGAAGCAGCATGGCACCGCCCGGCTTGGTCATCGCCTGACACACCTCAAAGTAGCGGTCAAGAAAATCGTACCCCACCGCCTCGATCATCTCGACTGACACGACCTTGTCAAAGCGCCGACCGAGCCGGGTCGGCAGGTCCCTGTAGTCGCTGGTGAGGACGGTGACCCGGTGCTCCAGCCCAGCCGCCCGCACGGCCTGGATGGCATGACTGAACTGCTCCTGCGAGATCGTCGTCGTCACGACCCGGCATCCGTATCTGGAGGCCGCGTGGATGGCGAGACTCCCCCACCCGGTTCCGATCTCAAGCAGCTCGTCCTGCGGCGACAGATTGAGTTTCTGGCAGATCAGGTCCAACTTGTGTCGGGATCCCTCCTCGAGACTACTGCCAGGGTCGGGAAAGACCGCGCACGAGTAGGTCATCGTGCGGTCCAGAAACGCCGCAAAAAAGTCGTTGCCGAGATCGTAGTGCGCCGCAATGTTCCGACGGCTCTGAGACTTGCGGTTCGCGCGCAAGCGAAAACTGGCCAGATGCACTGCCCACGCCATCCAGGTGGACCACCCTTCCAGTTCTTTGGCGGCGTCACGGTTGCGCGCCATGATGCGAATCAGCGCAGTCAGATCATCCGACGTCCACCAGCCGTCGGCGTAGGCCTCAGCAGCGCCGATGCTGCCCCCGAGCGCGATCGCGCGATACGTGCGCGGGTCGTGCACATCGATGCGTGCCTGCAGCGCCGGGGTGAGGGCAGCGCCAAACGTCCGAGCCCCGATGACATCAGCGACCTGGATCTCACCGTCGGTGAACAACGACAGGTTCCGATGCACGAGGTGGCGACATCCCCGGTCGAGCAGTGGCAGCGCGGGCGGACGCTGTAACGGTGTGTGGATGTCCTGTGTCGTGTCCAGGGTGTCGTCGCAAGTTTCTTCACGATTCATTTTATTTACTATAATGAAAATAGTTTTATTATTAAGGCTGCAATAATCTTCGCGTAATTCAGGGACACATAGCGCCAGAATTTTTGCTCACCGGGAAAAAGAGGGCGCGCGGCAGCCGGCCCGGGAAGAGAAACGGACACGCAGTGAGTCGAGTCGCGATCGTCGGGAGCGGAGTGGCGGGCCTCGTCGCGGCGCGCGAACTGCACACGACGCACGATATCACCCTGTTCGAACAACACGACTACCTGGGTGGACACGCCCACACCGTGGTCGTCAGGGATGGCGATCGAGATCTGGCCCTGGACACCGGCTTCATCGTCTTCAACACGCAGACCTACCCGCTCTTCTCGCGTCTGCTGCAAGAGTTGGGGGTCGCGTCGCAGCCGAGCGAGATGTCGTTCGGAGTCGGGTGTCGGGCCTGCGGTATCGAGTACAGCAGCCGCGGGCTCCAAGGGTTGTGCGCAAGACCCACCCAGGCGCTTCGCCCACGCTTTCTCCGAATGGCGGTGGACATCGTGCGATTCAATCGTTGGGCTCGCGCCCAGACCGACTGTCCGCGCCTCGAGACACGCACCCTGGGTGACCTGCGGCGCGATCGCGTATACGGCCCCGACCTGTTCTCACACTACCTCACGCCGATGGCCGGGGCCATCTGGTCGTCGACGGGTGTCGACGTCGATGCGATACCACTGGACTTTCTGCTGCGCTTCTACCGGAACCACGGCCTGCTCCAGGCCCGCAACCACCCACAGTGGCGGACGGTCACGGGCGGCAGCCGACGCTACGTCGAGGCGCTCAGCCAACCCTTTCTCGACCGTGTCCGGCTTCGGACGCCGGTGCTCGCGGTGCGACGGCTGGTCGATCACGTGGAGGTGCGAACGGCTGACGGTTGGGAACAGTTCGACAGGGTGGTGCTGGCCTCCCACAGCGACCAAGCGTTGCGGGTGCTCGAAGACCCGACGTCAGCTGAAGGCGATGCACTCTCCGCCATCCCCTATCGCCGAAACGAGGCGGTCCTCCACACTGACGACCATGTGCTGTCCACGGCCTCCGCAGCGCGGGCGTCGTGGAACTGCCACCTGGACGACTGCGCCCAGAACAGCGCGCCGTTGCGGATGACCTACTACCTGAATCGTCTCCAGCGCTTGCGGACGACGACGGCCTACTGCGTGACTCTCAATGACGACGGCCGCATCGCGCCAGACCGGGTACTGGCCCGGATGGTCTACGCGCATCCGCTGTATACGGTCGATGGACTGGAGGCGCGCCGGCGGCTTCAAGCGCTGAGCGGTCAGCAGCGGACCGTCTTCTGTGGCGCGTATCTCGGCAACGGCTTTCACGAAGACGGGGTCCGGTCTGGGATGGAGGCGGCGCAGGTAGTCGCTGCCCGGCAGGAGGCCGCGTGACCTCCTGTCTCTACACCGGCACCCTGCGACATCGGCGCAGTCGACCGACGGTGCATGAGTTCCGGTACCGGGTGTTCATGTTCTACCTCGACCTGGACGAGCTGGCTGACATCCAACGCACTGTCGGTCCCTGGTCCGTCAATGGCTTCAACCTCGTGTCGTTCCACGACACGGATCACCTCGATCACCAACCGGGATCGACGAAGCGGAAGGTGCTGGAGTTCCTACGGAAGCGCGAGGTGGATCTCTCGGAGGGCAAGGTCTACCTGCTCACGAGCTGCCGGATTCTCGGATACGTGTTCAATCCGATCAGCCTGTATTACTGTCACGACCGGTCCGGCGACTTGCGGGCCGTGGTCGCCGAAGTCAGCAATACCTTCGGCGAGCAGTATCTTTACTTCCTCAGGGCGCCCCTGCTGACGGACGGCGCGGCGCCGACCGCGGTCCGCTGCAACGGGGTCAGGAAGGCGATGCACGTGTCGCCGTTCATGTCGATGGATGCCACCTACGACTTCCACCTCCCCCCGGTCGCCGACCGACTCGCGGTCGGCATCGTGGAGCATGAAGCCGGGATTCACGTGCTCGATGCCCAGCTCTGGGGCAAGAGGGTGCCGCTGACCACGGCGTCGCTCATTCGTATCCTGCTGACCTACCCGCTGATGACGCTGACGACGGTGGCGGCGATACACTTCGAAGCGCTGCGGCTGTATCTCAAGCGGGTTCCACTGTATCGGCAGCCGGCCGCGAGTCAGCAACAGCGAGCACAAGAAAAGGACGTCGACGAGCTGGAATCATGAGCACATTTGCCACCATTTACCCGGGGCTAGATGACGAGCGCCTCAAGAGCATGACCGACGGACAGCTCGAGGAGGTCGCCGAGGCCTTGGGTACCGTCCGGCGGCTAGTGGAGGGACAACGGTGAGTAAGAAGACCACGCTGGGATTCGCTCATTTGGAGCCGGATGCCAAGCTCATCCGATCTCCTGGTCGAGCAGCAAAGGACAGAGCAGCATGACCTCCCCATTAAAGACCGAGTCCAATCGCCTAAACGCCAGGCGGTCGACTGGTCCGAGAACACCGCAGGGAAAGGCAATATCCGCGAGGAACGCACTGCGTCACGGTCTACTCGCCGAACAGGCCGTTCTGCCTGATGAAGACCCGGAAGCGTTCACAGACTTCAGCAAACGAATGGCGTGCCAACTCGCGCCAGAGGGTCCACTGGAAGAGTTCTTCGTGGACCGGATCACGTCTGGCGGCTGGAGGTTACGCAGGGTGGGCCGGCTGGAAGCCAGCGTAATCGGTCACAGAACGAG
>CAWWAF010000082.1:0-16117 GCA_963934795.1 uncultured bacterium | reverse complement strand
CGTGGGTGCATCCGCTGAGCTCGAGGATGTCGGTCGAGTCTTCTTGCTCGACGATACCCACGATCGGCACATCCGGGGACGACTCCCGGACCGTGAGCGCGATGTTGGTGTTCGTCGTGTCCTCGCGATTCGCCAGGAGCAGTCGGGCCTGGCCAACCTGTAGCCCATCGTAGGTCGTACGGCTGTCGATCTCGCCGGTCACGACCGATACCCCCTGGCCCAGCAGTTGGGCGGCGGCGGCCGGATCAGGCTCGACGACGTAGTAGGGAATCCCCTCCGGCTCTAGCCGGGGGATGAGCGCCGAGGCAATCTCGTCGTAGCGGCTGATGATGACGTGTTCCTTCACGCTCGTGGGCAGGCGTCGCGGCGCCCGCAGATGCACTTGCGCCTCGAGCCAGGGCGCGTAGAAGAAGCGGATGAAGGTGAACGGCAGGACGACGAGCAGCAGCACCACGCCGGAGAGCAACACGCTGACACTGAACAGTCGCCCGATGTCGGTGTGGAACACGACGTCGCCGAACCCCAGCGTGCTCATGGTGACTAGGGTCCAGTAGACGGCGGTCACCCAGGAGTGGGACTGCCCCTCCACCTGCACCATGATCACCTGAAAGAGCGCCGCGTGGATGAGCACAACCACCGCAAGAAAGAGCATGTACTGCACCAGCGCCCGAACGTTGCGACGCATCTCGCCCTCTCCGAGCATAAAGGCGATCTCGCTGGTAGGCAGTTTCATGATCAGTTCGACGTCCCACACGCGTGGGGAGCGACGGTCCGCGAATCATACCGTTGGAAGACCGCGAAACCACGGTTCGTTGTGAGGTTGATGCTGAGCAGATGAGCTGCGCTGCAGCACGGATCAGCACTCAGGCGACGACCAGGGGGCGCCTACCAGCGAAATTCGGTGCGGCGCGTCTCTTCGTACAGCCGACTCAGAATGCCCTCCGCCACCGCAACATCCAAGAACGGAATGTTAATTCGATGCCCGGTACTCCCCGCCCCCGCCGTATCCACCGCCACGGATGCCATCCGCTTTCTGTGATCAAACGGAGACTGGTTCATTGAAACCGTTTGCATATTGACGAAACGCACTGCCGTGACCTGGCGGCCGATCCAGCCACTGCGAAAGTAGATGGCGCACTCGCTTACCGATTACCCGGTGCGGCGAACCCACTGGTGCGCCGTCGGCCACGCGGTCGTCAAGACCACCATCGGTAGCCATAGCGCATGCCACCCGCTGACCGGGATCGGAGCCAGTGTAAACAGTGCCGCGATGCCTAGCGTGATCGGCACCACCGCAATCGCGACGCGATTGACGATCCGGCGCGCCGCCCGTGCCTCGATCGGCTTCCACTCCAGCCCGTCGAGATCCACCTCTGGCAACACCTTTTGCACCAGCCCCTGCGCCCGCTCGATCTCGATGATCGGCGCCAGCCACTGTCGCGTGCTCGCCGTCCCGGATGCGGCACCCAGCCCGGAGTCGTTATCGGTGGATCCGGCCGTCTCAACATCGATCGACGCCCGTCTGAACCAGCGATGCAAGAGTGAGGCACTGGTCGTCACCAGCTGAATCCGATGCGCCGGTATCACCGATGAGACCGCGGGCCACAGCCCGTAGTCCGCGCGAAGGTCCTCGCCCTGCTGGTGCAGCGTGAAGCCCCGATACCGCACGAGATACCAGGCCATCGACAACACGCGGATGACCACAAGTAGCACTACGAGCACGGCCAGACCCAGGAACACTTTGCTGACGGCGGTCTGCGAGTCGAAGAGCCAGCCGGCCCAGCCGGGAGCGCGTGCCTGAACACCCGCGAAGATGCCCGACCAGTCCTGCTCCGTGAACCAGTCCTGGTCCCACCATTGCCCCTGAGAGGCGGCGCCCAGAACGGCGGCCACGACAAGAAAGCCGCGGTTGCTGATTAGGCCGAGGCGCACGAGCTCGCGGTCGGGAATCTGGAGCGCCGGGGTGGCCACCCCGGTCGTCTCCGCGGAGTCCGTCGACGCGGCGATGCGCTCTCCGCCCAGTGTGTAACGCCTCAACTCCTCGGCCGCTTCCAGCGAGATCACCCGCAACAACGCCTCGGGCTTGCCGCCCGCGGCGGTTTCGATCCGCGCCGTGGCGACTCCCAGCATGCGGTGGATCGGATTACGCACGAGCGCGACGTTGTGGATTCGCTCGTACGACACGTGGCGAACATTTTTGGTCAACAGACCGTCGCGCACGACGAGCTCGTGCTCCGTGAAGCGATAGGTGTAGACCCGCTGCCTGATGAACGCGTAGACGCAAGCCGGCACAACGAAGAGGAGGGACAACAGATCAAGACGCGACAACAGGACCCCGCCGGACGCGAAAACGGCGCCGACGATCGGGAGCATGAGCGCTCGAATTGCGCCCGCGGCGATGAAGGGCGACGACCAGCGGTGCAATCGACGGACTTCAGTTGGCATCGGTCGCGCGGGCGGGTCGGAGGTGGGTACTGAGGCGTGAGGCGATCCCGTGCTCGAGTCCGGCCAGGGAGATCGACGCGCCGGGGGTCCCGGCGGTGTGGACCGTGAGCGTGCCCAGGCCCAACCTGCGCTGCACGGGCCCCTGCGAGACGTCGGTGTGCTGCACTCGCGTGATCGGAATCCAGATCACCGTGCGCCAGAAGACGCCGCGGCGGATGCATAGACCGTCCTCCTCGACCAGGTAGCGCAAGTGCCGGTGTCTCGCCGCCGGCCAGCGGTACGCGAACAGCAAAGAGGACGCGAGGAGCAACAGCCAGACCCCGAGGACGGCTAGATAGACTAGGACGGGAATGCCTCCGACGGCCCACCCGATGGAGAAAAGGATCAGTGGGGCCATCGAGATGAGGAGAACCACGGAGCACCCGATGATGCGCGCAACCTTCACCGTGCGCCGATCGACGGGATGGTGCTCGCCGTCGACCAGGGACGGTACGGCGCGGGGCGGTTCCGCGGCCTTGTGCTCCTCGGCCTGCTGGTCGAAATCGCCGGTCTTCTGTTCGCGGTCGCCCCTCGATTCTCCCGGATCCCAGTATGGGGAACCGTCCGGAGATGATAGACGAAAGGCCATAGATCAGCTTGGCGCCTGAGTCGAGATTCGGCGCCGAGGCGCCGGCCTCGGGTCGAACAGTGGGAGTTCTGTCAGCAGAGGGGCAATCTGGACTATCGCGCGAATACTGACTATCGTCAGTGGCCTATCCCGGACGAAGGAAATGTTCTGAACCCATGATTCTGAGCGTGAACAGGCAAAGATGGACCTGGGGCGTGGCGGTGTGCATTGCCGCCTTTCTGGGTGGGTGCGATTCCGGTAGTCCGGCTGCACCGACTCAGACGGTTCTCGGTGTGGCGGCGAATCCGGCCACCATCACCCTGAATCAGACGTCGGAGCTGACCGTGACCGGCTCTGGACCCTTCGGAAACGCCCTGACCCCGGGAACCCAGCTCGTGTTGTCAACCACGCTCGGGCGGCTCTCGCAAGAGGACGTGACGGCCGACGCGAATGGGAGGGCGAGCGCGATTTTGATGCCCGAGAGCCAAATAGGGACCGCGACGGTGACCGTCGCTTTTGAGGGCGGTCGGTCGCCCCAGTCGGCCAGCGTCGACGTTGAGATCACCGCGATTCCTGGGGCGACGACGACCCCAGCGTTTGGCAAGAATTTCTCGCCTGACGCGATCACCGACGGCGGTCTCAGTACTCTGGTTTTCACGATCGACAATACGGTCAATACCGCGCCGACGACGGCATTGACGTTCACCGACACTTTGCCGGCTGGGGTCTTCGTGGCGCCGATGCCGAACGCGACAACGAGTTGCGATGACGGCGCGGTGACCGCCGTCGCCGGCGGCACTGCGGTCAGCTACAGCGGGGGCACCGTGGTCGCGATGTGCACCGTGAGCGTGGACGTGACGAGCGCCGCCGAGGGCACGTACGTCAATGCGACGAGCGACCTGACGTCGTCGTCGGGCAACAGTGGCCAGGCAACCGCCCAACTGCTCGTCCTTCCCGCGCCGGCTACGCCGCCATCATAGGCGGCGTCACCTACGGCTTGACTATTCGGCGAGGGAGAACGTCACCGAGGCAAGCGTCGTGTCCCAGAACAAACCAACAGTCCCGCCTGTCTCCGAGACGTCGAGAAACTGCCAGGACAACTGGTCGTGAGCGTGCGACAACGTCTCGACCGTCATCGGCATCCGCAGCACGTCTCGGTCTGACGTGTACTCGAAGGCGCCATAGATCGCCTCTCGGTTCTCCTCGTCGTAGCCGACCTGGGCCGGCCAGCTCGACAGGACGAATGACCACGGCTCGGCGCCGAGATCGATGAACACGGTGTATTCGCCGGCGTCGATCGTCGTGCTGCCGAAGGTCAGGGGGACCTCGGTGGTCAACCGGGTCGTCTCGTTCGCCCCGGCCCGCCAGACCGGGGCGCCGTCGTTGAGGAACTCGCGATAGTCCTCGAGGCCAAAGATGTTTCGGCCACGCCGAATGGGGCGTCCATAACGAACATCGACCCACGCGCCACCCACGAACCCGCGCACCGGGTCGTAGACGTCACCACCGACTTGCGTCGCCGAGTGTCCACTCGGACTTGGGACAGGGCGGTCCTGCGCCTGTGGACGCGAACCGGACAGGATGGCGAGGATGGCGATTCCGGCGACACGCCGCGCCAGCTGTGTGCGAGTAGGCCTCATGCGCCAGCAGTGTAGCCTGACTCGGCTGGATTTCACGAGGTGTGGTGCGTCGTAGAAGCCGGACGTCCACGCGTGGGGTAGACTTGCGAGCGTCTCCAAGACCCCGTGGGAGGAACCATGAAATCCAACGTTATTGCGAACACCCTTGCGGTCCTGCTGCTGAGCGGCTCGACCTCGTCTGTCCTTGCGCAACCGGTCGGTCATCCCATGGATGAGCTCACCGCGGCCGAGCACTGGGCGCTGTATGAAACTCTGATGGCCCACGACACGGTCACCGCCGATGCCGAGTTCCTCTATGCGGGGCTCCACGAGCCCGACAAGTCCGCCGTGCTGGCCTGGCAGCCAGGCCGGTCGCTTGATCGACAGGCGAAGGCCCACTTCGTACAGGACCACGTGGGATATGAGGCGGTGGTGGACGTGACGAACCGTCGGGTCTTGGAATTGAGCGCGGTGACCGACCGCCAGTACATGGCCGCACCATCGGATCGCACCGCGATCGCGAAGGTGAAAGAGCATGACGCGATGCGCGCTGCGTTCGACGCGCGTGGCATCGTCGATCTCAAACAGGTTCAGTGCGGGGTCGGGTCTGACGGTTACTTCGACACACCGGAGGAGCAGGGGCGGCGCCTGGGTCGGGTGCGCTGCACCAACCAGGTAGGACGCGTGTCAGGTCTCGGTGTGCCAATCGCCAACCTGATCGCGATTGTCGATCTCCAAAGCGGCGAGGTGGTGCGCGTACTCGACGAGGGGCCGATCGATGGCGTGCCGCCCTCCATCGGAGAGCACCACCCGGAGTTGGTCGGCCCGGCGCGCAAGGCGCTACCACCCATGCTGATCTCGCAGCCCGAGGGGCCGGGATACGAGCTTGATGGGCGACGGGTGAGTTGGGAAGGTTGGCGGTTCCATTTCCGGGTGGACCAACGCCGGGGGATCGTGCTGTCGCAGGTCGGGCATCAGGACGGCGAGCAGTTCCGATCCGTGTTGTATCAGGCCTCGTTGTCAGAGCTATTCGTGCCGTACCACGACCCCGAGGAGCCGTGGAGCCATCAGGCTTATTTCGACCTGGGGACCTACCCGCGTGACTTTGGCGGTGTCGCCAGCGCGATGGAACCGGGGCGAGACTGCCCCGCACACGCGCAGTTTTTTGATACGTGGGTCGTGCAGGCGGACGGTGCACCCAGGGCACGCCAGCGGGTGGCCTGCCTGTTTGAGCGCCTACCGGGTGAGCCGGCTTGGCGACACACGCGCGACGGCGGAGTCGTAGAGAGTCGGGCGCGTCGGGATCTGGTGCTCCGGATGGTGATGGGCGCGGGGAACTACGACTACCTTTTCGACTGGGTCTTCCGTCAGGATGGCACCATTCGGGTCAATCTCGCCGCAACCGGTATCGACCAGATGAAGGCGGTGGCCGCCGCCAACGCCCGCGAAACCGCGGCGGACGGCACACCGGCGGATCAGTATGGGCGCTTCGTCGCGCCGCATCTGGTCGCGGTCAACCACAGCCACATCTTCAATTTTCGTTTTGACTTTGACATTGACGGCCAGGACAACAGCCTGGTGGTCGACCAGTTGGTGACCGAGCGTCAGGGGCAGGACAACCCTCGACGAAGCGTCTGGCGGGTCGAGTCAGAGGTTGCCGGGCGGGAGAACGATGCGAAGCGAACCGCGTCGCTGACCGCGCCCGAGTATTGGCGCGTCGTCAACCCGTCACGGCTGGGCCCGCTCGGATACCCCAGCGGGTATCTGGTCGAGGGACACGGCGTCATGTCGCTGCTGAGTCCAGACGACTACCTGCAACAGCGCGCGGGATTCACAGAACACACGCTGTGGGCGACACCGATGGACCGAGATGAGCTGTTTGCGGCGGGTGACTACCCAACGACTAGTGCCGGCGGGGCCGGGCTGCCGAGCTGGACGGCTGAGAACCGGGAGATCGAGAACACCGACATCGTGCTCTGGTACACCATCGGCTTCCACCACGTTGCGAGACCAGAGGATTGGCCGATTCTGCCGCTGGAGATGCACGGGTTCAATCTCGTGCCCTCAGGGTTCTTTGACCGGAATCCTGCAATCGACCTACCGCACTAGTCGGAGACACTAGCAGCCCGTGGTGACAGCGTCGGTCGAATGCAGCCGGACTGTTACCACGGGCTGCTATTACTGCACCCGCACCCCACCGTTGATGACCCGCCCATCCAGTGGCGCCCAGGCATCGACGGTCCAACGGCCGTCAACGTCACGGGCCGGACGCAGGACCGGGTCCCACCGCTGCTGCCGCGTGTCGGTGAGGTTCTCGAGGTTGATGAAGAGGCGGAGCCGGCCGACGCGCCGTTCGATGAGCACGCCAACCAATGCGTACGGCTCACTCACGTCGCGATACGGATTGGCTTCGAGTCGCTGACGGCCTGTGTAGTACGCCTCAATGCCGATGCGACCATCGTCGTTCTCAATCATCGCCACCAGCCCCATGCTATGGCGAGGGGTCTGGGCCACATCATCGGTAACCCCGTTCACCCGTTCACGCGCGCGCACGTAGGTGTAGCTGGCCGTGATGGCGAGCGGCGCGCGGCGAAACGTGCCGAGCAGTTCGAGCCCGACATTGGTGGTCGGATGCTCAAGGGTCCGCATCTGGTAGGTCGACCGGTCGATATGGAGAGGGTCGACGATGCGTGACCCGAAGACCGTGGCGGTGTACGAGAGCGGGCCGTGGGTGCGCGAGAGGTCGATCGAAGCGGTGCGTCCTCGTTCCGCTCTGAGCGGGCCGCGCACCGTGAGCCGCGTCAAGCCAGCCGCTTCGGTTTCTTCCGTCAAGGGTGTCGGGCCATAGAACCCGGTCCCGGTCGACACGCGCGTCGACCATGGTCCCGACCGCATCAGCGCCGACACCTGGGGACTGAAGAACCATCCGTATTCGCTGTGGTGGTCCAACCGACCGCTCAGTGAGACCGCTAGCCATGGCCGCACGTCAATGTCGTCCTGGACAAATATGCCAGGGGTCGTGGAGGAATACCGGAACCGGGGGACGTCGGTCGGGTGGTAGCCGCCGTGCTCGATCGCCACGCCGCCAACCCAGGTGTGAGGCCCGCTGGCGCGACGCACCGTCAGTTCCGCGAAGCTCGTGTCGTGACGGTCGCGTTCGAGGTTCTCCCCAAACAGGTGGTCGTGCCACTGGCGCGCCCGGGTGGCTCGGGCAGTGACGACCGAGCGCCCCACGACGGTCTGCCACAGTGCGCCGACATCGAACCGACGCGTTTCGAGCGCCTCCCGGTAGGGGAGGCCGGTCGCAGGGAGGACCCGGTCTGATTGGGTGCCGCCGGAGCGGGTCTCACCGGTTGTCCCCACCGTCAGAAATAACGACTGCCCGCTGCCGTCGTCCCAGAAAAAACGGGGTCGGACAACGCCGCGTTCGTAGCCGGCCAGGTCGCCCCACCCGTCGCCGTCGATATCGGCCCGGTCCTGTCGGTGGCCGCCGCCAATCAGGGTCATCCCCCACGACTCTGACAGCTTCTGCGACAGCCAGAGCACGCCATCCGTGGCCCCTCGCGTGGACTGGTTGAAGAGCAATTCGCGTTCCGGTTCGTCACCGGGCCGCCGTGACACAAGGTTGACCACGCCGCCCATCGCGCCCGCACCGTAGAGCGCGGAGGCGGCGCCCTTGATGACCTCCACTCGTCCGAGATCCATTGGCGGAACCTGGAGGAGACCCAAGCCGCCCGGCTGGCTGCCGTATAGCGGCAGCCCGTCGGACAGGAAACGGGTGTAGCGACCTCGCATACCCTGAATGCGGACGCTTGCGGCGCCAAGCGCGGGCGAGGTCGTCTGCACCCGCATGCCCCCCATCTCGTTGAGCAACATGACGATGTCGCCAGGCGTCATGAGCATCTTCTCTTCAATCTCTTCCCGGTTCATCGCCTCCACCCGTATCGGCTGGTCTTCGAGCCGTCGACCGGTGCGCGTGCTCGACACCACCGTCACGTCTTCTTCGACCGCGAGTTCTCGCTGGAGTTCGACACGGAGCCGTTGATCCGCTCCGGCGGTCACGACAGCGGGGACGGTGATCGGGATGAATCCAGTGTGCAAGACCGTGATTTTGGTTGCACCCGCCGGTATCTGGAAGCGCGCAACGCCGGAGGCGTCGGTCAACTGCGTGGCCCCCGGCAGGACCACTTCCGCTCCCGCCACGGCCTCGGTGCCCATACGCACTTCGACAAGGAGGGTCCCTAACTCCTGCGCAGTGGCAGAAGTCACAGCCACCAAGAAGACAACAGCGAAGCGCGTCAGCATGTCGACTCGAACCCCGAACCCTCGCAGAACCGTAGCCTGATCAGGACTGGTGGCCGGTTCGTGATCGCGAACGTTGTCATCGTCACGCTCAACGTGACCATGGCGCCGGAGGTGGCGTCCTGTCTTGAATGACCGTCGTTCCGGGGCCGCTACTTGCCGGCTTCTTCCATCCGCGATCCGGCCAGCATGTTGGTCATGCCGTAGTTGCCTTCGTGGCAGGCGTACTCGAACATCGGCCCGGTGCTGGGGGTCATGGGGAGCGAGCCGCCCCAGGGTTGGCTCCACGTGTTGGGGTCTGTCACGGTGAACTCGTAGCCGACGTTGTGCTCGTCGACACGCGTGAACCGCTCCACTACGTGCAGCGCCTGGCTCAGGGTGGGGGCGAAGTTGCGGATGAAGGCGTGCTCGTTGAAGTGCGTGGTCTCGACCACGAGCGTGTCGCCCTCCCAGTGGCCGCGCGCATCGCCACCGTACTGGCGGACTGAGTCGGGGATGTTGGGTCGGCCATCCAGATGGATGACACGCACATCGTGGATGTGCTCCTGCACGATGGCGACGACGTCGGGCGTCTGGAAAATTTGGTAGTTGTTGTTGTACGCCGTTGGAAACGAGGGGACGCCGCGATACCAGATGCACCGGTCGCCGAGATCCAATTGGTCGTAGTGCGCCAGCGGCTGACGTCCGCCCCGGACGTCGGCGAGGTAGCGTGCTTCATCCGATGCCATCCATTCGCGCATGCCGGCCGAGACGTCCGGCAGCCGCCCGTTCGCGGGGTTCGTGATGATGGAGGTTCGTCGGTCTGGTCCCACCGAGGTGCCCCGTTCCATCCAGAAATTGTTGTAGGACCCGGGAGCACCGTCGACGCCGCGGTCAACGCTGCCGTTCGGGTCAGCCGACGTACGGGACGCGCTTCGCGCGGCCAACTCGGTGTCCTGGTCGACCCTCCGCTGGGCGATCGTCGCCGCTTCCTCCTCGGTCAGAAATTCCTGTGCTTCGAGCGCCTCTGGACGCTGGAACGGCGTCAGAGTCGCGTTGCTCCAGGCTCCACGCAGGTCCGGCGCACCCCACTCGGTACGTGGCGCGGTCTGCGCCTGTGCCACACCGGGAACCGCAACCGCGGCAGTGGCCAGCAGGACGGCGGTGGTTCGTTCGAACATTGCACTCTCCTTGGAGCCTGTTGCGTACGTGCTCCAGCGAATTCTAGCGTGCTTCCTACGTGGCGCAAGGTCCGTCGGCATCTACGGGTCTGCCCGTGAGCCCGACCCTGCCACTATAATCCAGACAACCGGGCAAGTCCGATGACGCTCGTGTGCCGACGGTCCCGGCTGGCTGCCGCGGGTAGATCGGCGTTCCTCAAACGGAGTGAAACAGATGCGATTCGATAGCGTGGCTCATCCCACCGTTCTTCTGGCCAGTGCGATGCTCATCGCGCTGAGTGCCTCGCCGGTGCTCGCGCAACAGCGCAGCGAGTTTGTCCCGGTCACCGACGCGATGCTGCAGAACCCGGACGATGAGGACTGGCTCACCTGGCGACGGACGACCGATGGCTGGGGATACAGCCCACTTGACCAGATCGACCGCCAGAACGTGGGAGACCTCCGAATGGTCTGGACCAGGGGGCTGGCGACGGGGCGGCAGGAGGGGACACCATTGGTCTACGACGGGGTGCTCTACATGCCGCAATCGGACGACGCCATCGAGGCCATCGACGCGGTGACCGGAGACCTGCAGTGGTCCTATCGGCGCGACCTCCCAGACGATGTCTACGACATGGTCGGTGGCAATGCCCGCACCAACCGGAATGTGGCGATCTATGACCGGCTCATCGTCAACACGACCGACGACGACTTCGCCATCGGGCTCGACGCCACGACCGGAGAGGTGGTGTGGGAGACCAAGATTTTCGACTATCGGGTGAACCCGGCCGGCCACAGTGCCGGGCCGATCATCGCCGACGGCAAGATGATCTCAGGCCGGAGTTGCCGCCCCAAGGGGGGACCGGAGACCTGTGTGGTCATCGCGCACGATGCCCGCACCGGTGAAGAAGTCTGGCGTCGCAGTACTGTGGCGCTTCCAGGCGAGCCGGGCGATGAGACCTGGGGCGACGTGCCCTACGAGGAGCGGATCCATGTCGGTAGTTGGATGCCGGCCAGCTACGATCCGGAACTGGGATTGATCTATCAGGGCACCTCGGTCACCTCGCCGGCGCCCAAGTTCCTGCTCGGCGGCGTGGAGAACACGCATCTGTATCACGCCTCCACGCTCGCGCTGGACGTGGACACCGGCGAGATTCGCTGGCACTACCAGCACCTGAACGACCACTGGGATCTCGACCATCCGTTCGAGCGGATCCTGGTCGATACCGCGGTGGCGCCAGACCCGTCCGAGGTTAGCTGGATCAATCCGAGACTGCAGCCCGGCGAAGTGCGAAAGGTCATGACCGGCATCCCCGGCAAGACGGGCGTGGTCTACACGCTCGACCGGGAGACCGGCGAGTTTCTGTGGGCGACGCCGACGGTCACGCAGAACGTCATCAGCGGCATCGATGGCGCCACCGGTGTGGTCACGACCAACCCCGAGGTGGTCTTCACGCAGCAAGGGCAAGAGGTCTTCACCTGTCCGACCTGGAACGGCGGGAAGGACTGGGAGGCGGGGGCCTACAGCCCGCTGACGAACACCATGTACATGCCGCTACGGAATACCTGCGCACGTATGATGGCGACCACCCAGTTCGACAGGACCCGGCCGAACGATCCCAACGAGAGCCGCGCGGACACCTACGCGATCGCCTACCGGCATCAGATCGCGCCCGGTACCGACAACGTCGGCACCGTGCGGGCGATCTCGGCTGAGACCGGCGCCACAGAGTGGCTCTTCGAACAGCGCGCGGCCACGATGTCGCTGGTGGCGACCGGCGGTGGGCTGCTGTTCGGTGGCGACGTCAACGGCCGCTTCCGTGCCTTCGATCAGGTGACGGGCGACGTGCTGTGGGAGATCAATCTCGGGTCGCCGGTCAGCGGCTTCCCGATCAGTTTTGCGGTCGACGGGCGGCAGTATGTGGCGGTTGGCACCGGCAGCGGCGGTACGGCCTCGCACTTCATGGGGTTGACGCCGGAGCTACGACCCAGCTCGGGCAATAATCTGTTCGTGTTCGCGTTGCCGGAATGAGCCGGGTCGGTGGGCGCGGTCGGCGCGGTTGACGACCGCTCCCGCTGTCTTCGGCTAGGGCGTCTGTCGGACGACCTCGACCACGTTCCCCGAGGGATCGTCAGCCAGGAACATCCGCTCGCTGCGTTCCCGAACGCGCAGACCACCGGCCTTGACCCGTTCGAGAACGGTGTCGAACTCTGTCGAGTAGATGGCCACCACCGGGTTCTCGCTCTTGGCCAGGGACGCGACGCCCTTCGGCTCGAACAGGGCGACGAACATGCCCTCCCCGACGTCCATGAACACCTCGTCGAAGGTGTCTGTTTCGATCCGATCTCCTGGTTCAGCGCCGAAGATCCGCACGAAGAATTCCTCGGCGGCAGCTCGGTCCTCGACGATGAGCCTGGCGCCGCCCACCGCCGGTGGCCCTTCCCGCTCCACCAACTCGATGACGTTCCCACTCGGGTCGGTCACCATGGCCAGCCGGACTCCGCTAGTGGCCTCCCCCGAGAATTCCTGAAAAGGTTCCCCTGCCGCCCCGAACCGCGCGGCCACGTCGTCCAGGTCGGGCAAGAAGACGACAGAGATCGGGTAGGGGCTCTTCTGCACCGTTTCCTTCTCGGTATACGCCAGCAGACCCATGCGACCGTTCTCGGACCATCCCATGAACGGTTCTATCAGCCGCCCCTCGTCGACGAAGCGACGAAGCTCCGGCAGGCCTACCAGGTCCTCGTAGAACGTCTTGCTAATGCGGGCGTCGTCGATGGTGAATTTCGTCGTAGTAACGGTGTGGGGTGACGTCGCGCCCTGCGCCGAAGCATCAGCCGCAAGCGCAAGCGCGGAGATGGTGAGCACCAGTGTTACGTATCGAGCGTGTCGATAAATCATTGAATCTCCTCGCGCATATGCGCACCTCATGATAGGACCAAGATTTCGACAGACTTCGAGCGCCGTACTTAGAGATTCGATGCATGCACAGACTGTCCACATCACCGCGCGGTAGGCGGCTCGACCCAGTTGCACCCGGGCGTCGCGTCCGGACCGTCGTCGTAGCACGCGCGGATCGCGGCGTAGTCCGCGGTCAGCGTGCCCGGTGCGTGCGGCGGCATAAAGTCGTTGACGTGGTAGGCATCTGGATTCAGATACCTTGTGGGGTCGGGTGCACGGTGGCAGGTGGTGCAGCCGTTGCCCTCGATGTGGACCGTGCGGCGGTCCCAGTCTTCGCCACCGACGATGAAGTACGGGGAGTTGGGTCCACCGAGTTCCGGAATGACCGGCTGGCTCGGGTCGTCCGGCAGTCGCGCTCCATCGATCCAGGGGTCGTGGATAAACGGGTCCGCCTGGTGGCAGTGCGAGCATTGAATGGGCGGTGGCATGAAGGCGGCGTCGAAGCCCGGGTCGTCCGGGCCAGGGAGTTCGCCGGCTAGGACGCCGTTCTCGTTCAAGCGGAGGAGGTCCGGCTGCGGATTCGGTCGGCTTGGGTCCGCATCAGGCGCCTCAAAGAAGGCGGTGGCGCCCGTCTGACGGTTGTGTCCGATCATTTGAACCGAGACGATTCCTTGCTCGAACCGCTCGACGCCCGACGACCGACAGAAGTAGACCCACACGACCTCCGACATCGGCGCGCCGGTCGGGTCCTGGCCTGCGACTCGGCCCACTCGTGAGCCGACGTTGCAACCGCCTCTGAAGTCGGAGTTGTCGCACGCGAATCGCGCCTGGTCTTCGAAGACCTCGACCCCGTCGACGTGGACCGGCACTCGCACCCCCTCGCCACAATCGACCGCGGGCACGGCGCCGAGCTCGGGCTCGACCAGGCGAGCGTATTGAGACGCGGTTTCCGGCATGCCCTCAGCTGGTTTGAATCGCTGTGCGCTCAAGCTGGCTAGTGTGAGCGCGATGACGCACAGAGTTACCACCGAGCGGGAAACCGCGTGGTGCATGACCCCTCCTGCAATGTGTTCCGGCACTCTGAACGGGTGCCGCGGCCAACGCGTACCGAGGCCATAGCAGCAGTCTCTCACAGAGCGCTGCCAACCGTGCGGACGTGACCCCTCCGGGCACGACGATTGCGGTCAACGTCCAATCTTGGTCTCGGGCGAGTAATCTGTGGTGATGCACAGACTGGAACTGCGAGAGACCATCGCGCGGCAGCTTCGTCAGAGCCAAGCCCACGCCGGACTTGCGGCGGCCCTGGAGCATTTCCCGGCGGCGCTTGCGGGCCGCAGGGCCGCCGGCCACGAGCATACCGCTTGGCAGCAGGTCGAGCATATGCGGCTGGCCGCGGAAGACCTCGTCGCCTATTGCGACGATCCGGCGTATCAGGCGAGAGACTGGCCTGACGGCTATTGGCCGGAGACCCCGGGTCCACCGTCGACGGAGAAATGGTCGGAAAGCGGCCGTCGGCTCATCGAGGCCACCGAGCAGATGGCGCGGATCGTCGAAGACCCAGCCCGCGATCTTTATGCGAGGGTCCCAACGGCGGAAAAGGAACAGCATCACGCGCTACGGGCGGCGCTCATTCTGCTCGACCATAACGGGTATCACGCAGCCCAGCTTGTCGCGCTGCGACAAGCACTGAAGGTCTGGTCTGCGCGCTAGGTTTAGACTGGGGCGGCTATTGGCCGGTGAAATCGAATCGGTTGGCAAGAACGTGAGACATGCCGCGCCCGGCGACCAAGGGTTCGCGTGCGCCCAGATCCGACTAGGTGGCTACGGTGAGTCGCTCTGCCGACCAGCTGCTATCGCGCCCAAGCCTGTTCACCGACTCGATGCAGCTGCGAGAGCGAGGGAGGCGAGGCCATACTCCTCTTCGGCAATGTACCCGAACTCATTTTTCAAGGGTCAGTCCAAGGCTCGGCCACCGCCACGTCGTCGATTACCGACCCGGGTCTGAAGTGTCCACTCCGGGTCGCGCGAGTTCCCACGGAGCGCCGGTGCCGGACGATCCGAGAAATAGCTTGGTGCCGTCGGACAGGGTAATGTCACGACCGTTCGCTCGGTTCGTGCCATCCTTCGCCTGATACCCATCGACCAAGACATCGACTCCTGGCAAGAGAGACCGTCTCGTAAAGCCTCGTCGAAACAGTACATTGGGAGTGCCCGCTTCGAACGCCCAATTTTCCGTGGCGCCGGCGTCCGTGTTTACGTCGATATGGATCCACACATGGGGATTGATCCATTCGACCTTGGTGACGGTGCCGCTGAATTCTACGGGTCTGTCGGCATCGAATTCAGCCGCAAATGCATGATGCGCCGACGCCGGTACGGCGGTGGCCAGCATCCACAGACACAACCCGGCGACAGCGCTCAAGCCCGCAATCATTAACCTTGCTCTCATGGGTGAAGTCTCCTCCGGCTCTTGTCTGACGAATGCCTGATTGTCCTGCACGTTTCTATGACTCGACTGGCTCTATCGCCGGTACCACTCGTGCAGTTCATCCCCCGGCGGTATCTTGCGTGTGATTTCCACGGTCATGGTTTCGCCCTCCCAGCGTTGGACCAATTGCTCCCGACGCAGGTGCCCGTACATGAACTCTTCGGAAAACTCGATGCAAGGATAGTCCAGCACCGTCGCGCCCGGCTCCAACCGTCGATAGATCGGCATGGCGATCGTCCATGGTTCCGTAAATGTCGCCGGGTCCGTGACGGTGACTTCATACCAGATGGCGTCCGCCGACATCGGCGAGAAGCGCTCCGTCAATTTCAGGCCCTCACTATGGAAATTCCCGGCTCGGTCGAACCACGTCCTGCCGTTGAACTCCGACACCTCGACAACTAGGGTGTCTCCCTCCCACCGGCCGACCGAGTGGCCCATATATGTGTAGTCCGGAGGGCCGGTCACGTCGTTCATGTGAATGACGCGCGCCGCATTCGAGAACCCGAATGTCATATGGATCTTGTCCGTCCCCTGGACGATTTGAAACGGGTACGGCATGTACATCGCGCGCGGAATCCCAGGCAGGTAGCACTTGAGCTCCGGATCGCGGTCGATCCA
>CAWWAF010000081.1:0-17514 GCA_963934795.1 uncultured bacterium | reverse complement strand
CGGGTAAATCGCTCTACGAGTGAACGGATGCCAGGGCCTGATCCGACCTGCTGCAATCGGTTCGACAAGAGCGTCGTAGCCACCACCAGGGTGTCACCCTCCCAGTGAGCCCGCGCGTCGCCTGTCTTCTGGCGGAGGACTCCATGGGGCCGATCGGAGATCGGGATGATGCGCCAGGTCCGGAATGACTCGGCGTAGATCACGAAGTGGTCCGGTGTTTGAAACAACTGGACCAGGTTGTTGTAAGGGAGCGGTTGTAGCGGAAGGCCATGAAGCGCGAGGCACCGGTCTCCCTGGCCGAGCTCGTGGTAGCCATCGGCTGGCAGATCGGCGGCCCAGGGTGCGCGCGCCGCGGCGTCGGCTTGCCCAGCCTCGGTCATGGGCGGAAAACGGCCGTTCGGAGGGTCGATGATCCGAGACGTTCGCCGGTCCGCGACGACCTTGGTACCGAA
Organism: uncultured bacterium; assembly: GCA_963934795.1. Lineage (GTDB taxonomy): Bacteria > Acidobacteriota > Vicinamibacteria > Vicinamibacterales > UBA8438 > UBA8438. The sequence continues at coordinate 17,062 of CAWWAF010000081.1, read as the reverse complement.
ATCAAGCCCCCAGACCCAGGAATGGCCGTTGGCGCCGGCCGCGTCGCCCTCGAACGATTTCTGGACCGGAGCCTCTGCCTGGGCGATGTCGCGGTTGACGGCCCCCTGCTCAAGGGCGGCAGCCTCTTCCTCCGTCAGATACTCCCGATCGCCGAGGTCCGCGGGCCGCTGCATCGGCGTGATGCTGCTGTAGTCAAAGATGCCGCCGAGGTCTGGGTCGCCCCAGGCCGTCCGAGCCGTGGACCCCTCTGGCGGTTGCGCGGCCGCCGCGACTGGCGCCAATACGACTGTGACCGCGACGGCCATGACAACGAACTGCTGCTTCAAATTGTTCATACCAAACTGTACTTGTGCGTTGGAATGTCGTCCGACGTTGTATCGCGGCGTTGTAGAGCCCCAGTGCGAGCACGAGGCTGACGGGACACAACAGTCGCCTAGAGCACACGAGTATAGGCCTAGACTGTCCGTCGGGTCGGGTCCTCGCGCGGGTCAGGTGGGCTAGTCGGCCTGACACAGACCGTCGATTAGTCGGGTGGCCCAAGCAGTAAATCGAGGCCACGAGCGAAGTGCTCGGCTGAGGGCATTTCGTGTCCCATGCCATCGATATCAAGGAGGTGAAGGTCCGTGAATCCGTCACGCTCGTATGCGGCAGCGGTGAGTTGGCACTCTTCTCGGTTGAAGTCGCCGCTGCCGGTCATGACCACGAACGGCTGCTGCTTGGAGCGCTTTAGCAAATCTGGGGGCGGCGTGGGGAACTGCGGTACCAGTTGGCCCGAGCCGGGCCCGACCAAGATGCTCAGATAGGTGGTGACTCCGATGATCGAAAATCCACCCGCGAACACATCTGGGTAGGCGACGGCCTGCATGGCGGACATCCGTCCACCGCCAGACAGTCCAGAGATGAAGATCCGGTCCGGATCGATGTTGTAGAGACGGTCCACGTTCAGCGCGGCATCGAGGGCCAGGCCGGCCCGTGGATAGAGGTGACGCTGGTTGCCCGCGTTGTTGGGGCCTATCCAGATCAGGCGGCGCTGGTCGAACACGGGTCGGAGTTCTGCAGGGATCCCGCCGTCGTCGACCGGCGAGACCCAGACCACGACGCCATACGGTTCGCCCTCAGGATCATACGCAGGTGGGACATAGAGACCGAAGCTCTCAGCGGCCAGGTCGTAGTCCCAGCGTTCGAGGTCGCCGGCGAACTGGAACCGCTCGCCCCACCGGCGCGTTCCTGATTCCGGAGAGCGAACCGAAAAAATGGCATCGAAGTCGCCTGTCCGATGGGCCGCAATTGGCGCTGCGGATACCTCGCCACGAGCAGGGGGGGCCACGGCGTCTTGGGCGAGGGATACCGACACGAAGCAGTGAAGCCCGGCAACGATGAGTGCAGTTCTTGAGAGCGTCAACGGTCCACCATGATTTCACGAATGAAGGAGGCATTGCACCGCCTGCGAACCGGGCGTGACTGCTACCCACGCGCCGTGACCAGGGTTTCTTCGTGTCATCGTCACGCTTGCCAGGAGGAGCGTCAACGCCCCCGGGGTGTTACTTGACAACGGGGCCGGCTCAGAGTGGCCGGGGCTGATGATCGGGGTCCTCCAAGAACTGCTATCGTTCCGACGTGCGTACTCGACCATTCGCTGGGCGACGACGCCTTGTTCCTGACGTGCTGTGCAGACTCGTGGGTTGAGTCCGAAGGCATCGCAGCGGCGAACGGCAGTGTGAGCCGGGGCGCCGCCGAGAGGTTGAAATCGTGAGTCGGGCATTTCGCATCGGAATCGATGTGGGTGGTACAAAGATCGCGGGCGTGGCCCTCGATGCGCAGGGAAGCGCGCTCGCTTCCCGCAGGATGCCCACGCCGCGGGGAAGCTATGAGGGCACGATTGCCGGCATTGCAGCGCTTGTCGCCTCAATAGAGAATGAGATCGGCGCAGAGGCGAGCGTGGGCGTCGGCATTCCGGGCTCTCTATCACCCGCTAGCGGACAGGTGCAGAACGCTAATTCCACCTGGCTGAATGGACGTTCCCTAGGCCACGATTTGAGCGAACGCCTGGATCGGCCAGTCCGGATCGCCAATGACGCCAATTGCTTCGCGCTGTCTGAGGCCGTGGATGGCGCCGGGCGGGGCGGGGGAGTTGTGTTCGGCGTGATCCTGGGCACCGGCTGCGGCGGCGGCCTGGTGGTTGATGGCAAGTTGGTCAACGGACCGATGGGTATTAGCGGCGAATGGGGGCACAATCCACTCCCCTGGCCCGAAGCCGATGAGACGCCGGGGCCTCAATGCTGGTGCGGACGTCGCGGTTGTATAGAGACCTGGGTCTCGGGACCAGCGTTGTCCCGCGACCATCAGGAGGCCGGCGGCGAAACACTCTCCGCCGAGGCGATTGTCGAGCGGGCGGAGTCAGGGAACGGCGAGGCACAACACACGTTGGACCGCCACGTGTCCCGACTAGCGCGCGCCCTTGGCGGTCTCATGAACATCGTCGATCCAGACATCATCGTATTGGGCGGCGGTCTCTCGCAAATGGGACATCTCTACGACCGATTGCCAGGACAGGTAGCAGCCCACGTTTTTGCCGACACGCCCATCGTCAGGCTGGAGCCCCCGCACCATGGCCCGGCCAGCGGCGTGCGCGGAGCCGCATGGCTTTGGGGCTCGCGGCACACAAACGTCCAACCGGGTTGAGCAGCGTTGCCCGGAGAGCCCGACCGCATGCACCTCCGCCGCCGTGACGGGTCCGGTAGCGAGTACTGCACGGATCGCGAGCTGCGCGACCCGCCACCAGTTGGCGGGATTTTGCTCGGCCCAGCCCGTCTCGGGTGAGTCGAACGGCGCATGAACCTCGGTCGACGCGGCAAGGACGCGTCCGGCGTCGATGACGATCACGGCCCGCGAGCCGCCAGTCCCGATATCGAGCCCTCTTACTGCCATAGCGAATGCGCGATGAGCCCCAGCCGGCTTGGGTCTACGGCCGACCGCGCTGATGCCGTCGGCCTCTCCCGAGGTAAGGTACGGCGTGTGGAAGTCGTAAATGTGACGAAAGGAGCAGTTCGTCGAGCAGGCATGCGGGCTGCCGGTGCCATTGCGGTCGCCTCCGTCATCTGCGGGGAACCGTTGGTTATAGCGGTTGTCGGACAGTCAGCGACAGCGGGCACCGTGGGTCAGCCGGGTTGGATCCTCGTCTACGCTGAGGACTTCTCCACCCCGTTCAATGGCGCGGTGGCGCCCTGGATTTTGGACGGTGCAAGGGAACCGTTCGACACCATCATGGACGACGCGGGGCTCTGGTACCAGAACGACTACGGACCGGCCTGGACGACCGCTTCCACTTCGTTCGAGACCTATCGTCAGGAGTTTTCGATCGGACAGGACGGCTGGCTTACCGCATCGCTCTCGGCCCGCGACCGGGACAAGAACGGCATCGTCGAATCGCTTCCCTCGATTACAAGGCAGCCGATGGGTGATGGATACGTGGCGGTGCTGGATGTGCCTGACCACACGGGTGGCGCAATCCTCAGAAACACGCGCGCGCTGCCGGCTCGTTATCGCATCGAGTACACACTGAAGACCATCGACTTCGGCGGCAAGCGCGGTGGCGCGATCGAGTACGACAACCGCGTCAATGGGTACAGCACGGATGGGTGCAAGACACAACACCCATGGGGGGAAGGGTCGCGAACTCCCGGCTGGAGCGGGGACGCGTCGGTTCCCGAGTGCGCATGGCAGGACGTCCGGGCCGGTCCCTTCGGTTACAACGGGTTTCACTTCCTGGCGATCGTCGATTTCGCGGATCCGGCACCCCGGAACAACCATTTTTGGCACTACCGCCGGAAAGTGCTGATGGACGCTTTCTCCCAACACCCCGATCGTATCGGTAGCGGCAACGGCGGCTTGGTGTGCAACCCACTGACCGGCGAGTATTACGCATACCGAGACAGCAATTTTAACCCCGTGAACATGTGGATCAGCGGTTTGCCCGACTGGGCCCCCGGTCCCGGCGGGCTTCCGGCTAATTCTCAGTGGTTCATCACCAGCTGCTCGGACGGGGTCGCCAAGCCCCAGCTGGCCTCCGCGGCCGAGCTCCAACCGGATCTCATGCCGAACGAGTTCTACACCTTCGCGGTCGAGCGCACCGCGACCGGCTACACTTTGGAGGCTAGCGGAAATTTCGCCCGGGCCGGACGCCAGACCCTCCGCTTCCATCGCCCGTTTGTCGAGGGTGATGTCCCTATCTGGCACTACAACGTCGCGGCGAGTGAGTATGACGGTCGATTTGACGCCGACCTCGTCCAGCACGACGCCTACGGCAGCGCCATTTGGCCGAACCAATGGCCGGCCGGCTCAGCCTACCCGGACTATTTTGTGATCGGCGATCTGTATACGAACGCGTACGAAGGACGCGCAAGCCTGACCGACATCCGTCTCTACATACCGTTGAGCGCACTGGGTGACCGTCCCCCCTGGTCAGAGGTAGGGCGCGACAGTTTCGAGCGTCGTCTGGCCACGCCAGCGGACGGGGGCGTGGCCCCAGAGTAGAATGCGCGGATGTGCCCGCGCCTGACAGACCTGCCGTAGACCAGCCTGCGCCGGGCGTTCGACCGATTCCCAGGACTGCGCCAAGTAGCACTGCGAGTAATGGAGCCTCTGTAACGGGTTGCCTTGTTTCCGTTTCGTCGGGCGCCTGGTCGAGCACGCCGTCCGAGCAGAATCCAGGTGGGGAATGGGTGCGTTCCGGCCTGTGGCGCCCACGCTCCACATCATCGACCAGACGTGCCATCACGCCACGATGGACACCGCCGAGCTCGTGCCGGCATCGGGTCTCCAGAGTGCCACCCAGGCGTTCGCCAAGATCATCGACGGTGTCAACGCATGGAAACCGTGAGCATCCGAGCTGACCCGATTCCGTAGCGCCAGGGAGGCTTGAGAGGGTAATGTCACGCTACAACCTCCTATTCTATTAAGGGGACCCAAGGTGCGCATGCAAATCAGACCCGTCGTTCTCGTCCTGGCCGTAGTCGGCGTCGTCCTGCTCCCAGAGTGGTCGTCGGCCCAGTCCGAAGGAGGCGGCGCCGAATGGCGTAGCTATTCCGCTGATCTGGCGTCCACGAAATACTCACCCCTGGACCAGATCAATGCGGACAACGTGTCTGATCTCGAGATTGCGTGGACCCGCCGGGCGGTGGACCAGTCGATCCTCGACCAAGCCCCTGAACTGCGGTACGCGGATAATGTTCGGGTGACACCACTCATGGTCGACGGCGTGCTCTACAGCCCCAATGCCGTGGGGTTGGTGGAAGCGTTCGACGCTGGCACGGGCGAAACGATCTGGGTGCAGGAACCCGTGGGCGTGAAACCGCAGGCCTATCGCGGCACGTCGACCCGGGGGGTCGCGTTTTGGTCGGACGGTTCCGATTCACGAATTCTCGTCCAGCGTGGACAGTATCTGACCGCATTGAACGCGCGAACGGGTGCACCGTATCTGGACTTCGGCGACAACGGACATGTGGACCTGACGGTCGGCCTCGGTCCTGACGCGCGCTATCGGTGGACGGGTGCGCCGACGGTCGTCCGCGACGTGGTGGTGCTGGGTCAGTCCATGAGCGATACCTTCGTGACCAAGGAAGCGGCCCGAGGGGACGTGCGCGCCTTTGACGTGCGAACGGGGCGACTGCGGTGGCAATTTCACACGGTTCCGCAGGCAGGTGAGCGCGGCACCGAGACCTGGGACGACGATTCGTGGCAGTACACCGGACACGCGCCAGTGTGGTCGCTGTTTAGCGCTGATGAAGAACTCGGCTACGTGTACATGCCGATCTCGTCTGCGACCAGCGATATGTATGGGGGCCATCGCGGCGGCGACAACCTGTTCAGCCAGAGTCTGGTGTGTGTCGATGCCACGACGGGTGAGCGTGTGTGGCATTTTCAGCTCGTCCATCATGGCCTGTGGGACTACGACCCACCGACTGCGCCGATACTGATGGACATCACGGTGGATGGCCGAGCGATCAAGGCCGTCACACAGCTGACCAAACAGGCATTCGCCTACGTATTTGACCGGGTCACCGGCGAACCGGTGTGGCCGATCGAAGAGCGTCCGGTCCCGCAATCCGAGACGCCCGGCGAGCGCACCTCCGCGACGCAGCCGTTTCCGACCAAGCCTCCGGCATTCGACCGGCAGGGCGCGACCGTCGACAACTTGATCGACTTCACGCCCGAGCTGCGAGAGGAGGCGCTGGAGATCGCGAGCCGCTACACGATGGGGCCGCTGTTCACGCCGCCCACGATCGTGTCAGCCGATCCGACCGGCAATCAAGGCACGGTCCAGTTGCCCGGCTCGCAAGGGGGGGCCGATGTGCAGGGAGCCGGCTTCGACCCTGAGACCGGCTATCTCTACATTCCGTCGATCACGGCGCCGTTCGTTGCGGACCTCGGCGCTGGCAATCCCGACCGTACCAATCTCAGGTATATCAAAGGGGAGCGCCGATGGATTGCGGGGCCACGAGGGCTTCCGCTGTTCAAACCGCCGTATGGTCGGGTCACCGCCATCGACATGAATCGCGGCGACATCGTCTGGCAGGTGGCGAACGGTGACGGCCCTCGCAATCATCCGGCCATCAGACATCTCAATCTTGGTCCGCTCGGGTATCAGGGGAGACCCTCACCCCTCGTCACCAAGACCTTGCTGCTGCTCGGAGAAAGCGGCGGATACACACCTGGTGGCGGTCGCATGCCGGACGACATGCCAGTCGAGTACTCCCCCAACTACGGTGGGCCAGCCTTCAAGGCCTACGACAAGGCGACAGGGGAGGTCGTGTGGGAAACCGAGCTCCCCGCCGGTACGACGGGCAACCCGATTAGTTACCTGCACGAGGGCAAGCAGTACATCGTCGTCGCAATCGGGTCAGCAGAACTCGGCCCCGAGTTCATCGCGTTGGCGCTGCCGTAATAGGTTGCCGGGGCGCCACGTCGGCGCGCCGGCACTGAAGCACGCTGATTACCTCATCGACGACTGCTTCCGCCACGAATACGGCCGGATTGTGGCCGGGCCGGCCCGGCGGTACGGCATGGGGCGGCTCGACCTTATCGAAGACGTCGTGCAGGACGCGATGATGGCTGCACTCGATACCTGGCGGCGTGCCTGCTGCCCACCCCTGAGGCGGGAGCTGGGCACGAAGTGGCGTCGCGCTCGGGTGAACGGTGACGGCACCCTCACCAGCGGTGGGACTCGGTTGCCTACTCCTCAACGGCGAACGCCAGCAGCACGTTCCCCGGCATGAACCCGAACGTCCCGTAACCGGAGACCACGTACAGCATGCCGTCGACGATGGTCGGACCGGGGCCATTGAGTGCGCCGCCGCGTGCCTCCACACCATTCACGGTCCGGAATTGGCGTGCCGTGTCGAAATCCCAGATAATCCGCCCCGTCTCGACATCGTGGGCCCGCAGGTGGCCGTCGAGACTGCCGGCGAACACCACCCCCGGAATGAGGGTAACCGCGGCCGGCTGGGCGGTGTGACAGCCCTCACGGTTGCCACAGGTGTCCTGCACCGGTGGCGCGTGCCAGATGAGCTCGCCGTTGTCGACGCGTAGCGCCGTCACTCCTCCCGCCTCGCCGGGGGCTTTCTCCAACGCGTCGGAGATCGACACGAAAACCTGTGTGCCATCGGTCGCGAAGCCCCACTCGATGCCGCCGAGCACGCCGCCCTCTGACACCCGCGTTTCCCAGACGATCTCGCCGTCCTCCGGCCGCATGCCGTACATCACTCCAGACTTCTGACCGGCCAGGACCAGGTCGCGTCCGTCGGGAACGGTGATCAGGATGGGCGCACTCCCGTAGTCGAAATCCGGTCCCTCAGATTCGGGGCAGTTCGCGCGCATGATGGGGGCATCTCCACCGGGGAGACCGGGAATCTGACCGCTCACGCACGCAACGGTAAACGCGTCGCCCGGCGTCGTCTGCTGAATCCATCGAATGTCCCCGGTGTCCATGGTCAATGCCACGATCGCATCGCTCTCTGGTGCCGCCGGGTCCGAGTAGGCGTCGCCGGTCGCGACATAGAGCAGGTTGCGACTCGGGTCGAGGGTCGGTGTCGACCAGATGCCGGCGCCTGACGGCCCCCAGTTCTGGGCGCCGGCGGCGTTTATCCTGGTTCTGGCCGGTTCGTCCTGGACCACGAAGGTCTTCCACATCTGTTCGCCGGTGGCGGCGTCGAGCGCGACGACGCTGCCACGAAACGTACAGCATTCGTATTGGGGATCGGCCGCCGACACCTCTTCCAGTGAAGCAACCGGCACGTAAAGCCGCCCCTCGTGGAGGGCCGGGGCCCCCGTAATCTGCGAAACTTCATGGTCGTCGACATTGGTCGTCCACCGCAGATCGCCGCTCAACAGGTCGACGGCGTGCACCGAGGCGAACCCGTCGCCGAAGTAGGCCGTGTGCCCGCCCCCGTCGGCCGGACCGACCGAAATCGCGGACCGCACGGAGGTTGGTGCTTCGTGGACCCAGTGCACACAACCGCTAGCGGCATCAAGCGCGTAGACGAGGCCGTTACGGGTACCGACCAGAGCGCGACCGGCTACCACTGTCGTCTGAGATCCGGTGTCCGTCACCCCGGGAAACCCGAAAGCCCATTTGAGGCTCAGGCCCTCGACGTCGTCCACGGTCATGCCCGCCGCTTCGGCCGTCTGGAAACGGCGGTTCTCGAGACCGGCGCCCCATCCGTTCCACGCGGGGGCACCCAGGTCCACCGTCCCCGCGACGCCCGCGTCGCAGTAGGCACCGGCCGGAAGCGAGGGCAGTGGCGAGTCAAGCGTGCCTGCGGGGTCGCCGGACAGAAACTCGGCCACCGCGCGTCGCTCGGCCGCGCTGAGCGGGCCTCCGAACTGCCGCATCACGCCACTGGTGACCGCGGTCTGGATTTGGCGCGCTGACCGCTCCCGGAGGGCCTCCCGATTGGGCATGCGCGGCAGCGTGCCGTCATGGCACCTGGCGCAGTTCGCGGTGTAGATCTGCTCGCCGTCGGGTGCTGCCTGTCCCGCGGACACGCTTGTCGCCCAGCCGCACATCACGAGGAGCATGATGAAGTTGCGCATGCCTATCGGACTCCTTCCGGTCTCTGACGATCTCGATGCCCGCGACGACGGTCGCATGCATCTGGCGGTCAGTATCTATCACGTTTCACGGTTTCCCGTCCGGTAGCCACCGAACCGCGGCGGGTTGACACACGGCTGATCGGGCCACCACAAAGTGGTTCTCTTCTGTGCGTTCCCCACCCCTCCCGAGTGCGTTCTGCTCCAGCCCACTCCTCCGCGCCCCACGGATGCTCGTGATGCACGCATACGTCATGCGTCGCGTCTCAAAGGAGAGATGACATGAACGACAAGTCGCAGAAGCATCCCAATGCATTGAAGCGAGTCGTGTACGAGATACCGGGCATGGCGATGGCGCGCATTCAGCGTGACGTCGAGTATCACCTTTCGGCGGATCACCCGCTCACGTTCGATCTCTATCGGGCTGACGAACAAGAGAGTTCGTCGCCCCTCCCCATCGTCTTGTGCGTCGCGGGGTTTCCAGACGTCGGCGTCCGGCCTCCACTCGGATGTTGCTTCAAAGAGGTGGAGATGATGGTCTCGCTCGTCCACCTCGTCTCCGCCTCTGGGATGGCCGCTGTTGCGTACACCTCGCACCGGCCGATCGATGACATCCATACGGTGCTCGACTATCTGACCAACCACGCGGCCGACTTGAACCACGACAGTGACGACTCGCGCGCCATCATGCGACAGATGCTCGCCTTCATGCGTTCACACCTCACGTAGCCCTCCCCGAACGGTTGCGTGTCGAGGTGTTCAGCTGGCAAGGCGAGACGAGGAAGCAGCCAGACGGACACCTCGGCCCGCGACCTAGCGCTGGTGCATGGTGACGACGGCGTCCCACAGCCAGAAACGTCGATAGTGCCGGTGTGAGACTGATTGATGCGGCGGCGCCGATCGTCACGCCGGTGCCAACCACCCCGAGCGCTCGACGCAGCATGTCTCTACGAATACGCGCTGGCGGCGCTCCGAGCGTCAGCCGGATCCCGACCTCGACGGTGCGTGACGCCGTGACATACGACATCACCCATCGCTGAGCGCCCCCTCGACGCGCCCGCGCTCCGATCGATATAGTGTCGCTGCGTCCACCGATGGCGCATGAGGAGATTTCCATGAAACGCAGCCTGTGCTTGGCGGTCCTGACCCTGATCGGGGTCGGCGCAACCGTCTCCACCTACGAGGCGCGCCAGGCGCGCGCGAGCCTGACGGTGCACGACGTCGCCGACAACCTCTACATGCTGGCCAACGCGGCCTCGGTGCAGGGCATGGGTGGCGGCGGCAACACCGCGATCTTCGTCACCGGGGACGGCGTAACGTTGGTCGACACAAAGGTCAAGGGCTATGGTGAAGACATCCTTGCCGCGGTCCGTGCGATCACGGACAAACCCGTCACGACGATCATCAACACTCATACCCATTGGGACCACACCGGCACCAATGTCGAGTTTCCCGACACAGTCAACGTCGTCGTCCACGAGAACACTCGGGCCAACCTGGCCAGCGATGACTGCGGCGACGGCACTGGCTTCGAGGGTGGCTCGATCAAGAATTGCGACTCGTTCAAGGGAGCGAATGCCCGATTCCTGCCGGAGACGACCTTCTCGGACAAGATGACGCTGGGCAGCGGTCCCGACCAGATAGACCTCTACTATTTCGGTCGCGGGCACACCGATGGTGACACCTTCGTGGTCTTCCGCGCGGCGCGTGTGATGCACACGGGAGACATGTTCGCGCGCAAGGGCCTGCCATATCTCGATGTCGCCAGCAGCAACGGGAGCGCGACCGAATTCGGGAGGACACTGGAGAAAGCGGCCGCCGGCATCGGAGGCGTAGAGACCGTCATTCCGGGGCACAATCCGGTGCCGCTGACCTGGCAGGACTTCGTCGACTACGGCGGCTTCTACAACGACATTGTGTCGAAGACCCGGGCGGGCGAAGCTGCCGGGCAGACCGTCGACCAGATCGTCGGGTCTTACAGCCTGCCCAGTGAATACAACGACTTCGTGGCCGCGCCGGATCGGCTCCGCGCGACCGTGCAATACCTCGTCGACGGCCAGTAGCCTCCCCCCTCCGGCTCCGGGGGAGCCTCGACCTTGAACCGGCAGGCTCTGAAGCACCCGCGATAACATCGTTCGGATCGGATGGCTGAAACGAGACTGACCTACGGACGCATCTTCACGTTCTGGCTGCCCCTCGCGAGCACCTGGCTGATGATGGCCGTCGAGGGTCCCTACCTGGCCGCGATCATCGCTCGCCTCGCCAACCCGACCGAGAACCTGGCCGCCTTTGGCGTGGCGTTTGCGCTGGCGATCATCATCGAAGCGCCGGTCATCATGCTCATGGCGGCGTCCACCACGCTGGTCGACGACGACACAAGCTACCGGGCGCTCCGGCGGTTCACGCTGGGCTTGGGTGTGCTGCTGACGGTGGTACAGCTGGTGGTGGTGTTCCCACCAGTCTTCAACTGGGTGGCTATGTCACTTGTGGGGCTCCCGCACGATGTTGCTCGCCTCGCCCATCATGGCCTGGCCATCATGCTGCCCTGGCCACTGGCCATCGGGTACCGTCGGTTCCTGCAAGGCCTGCTCATCCGGAACAACCTCACCCGACGCGTGGCCTACGGCACGGCGATGCGACTGGTCACCATGTCGGTGGTGGCTTTCCTAGGTGCGCAGATACCCGGGTTGTCCGGAGTCCACGTGGGGACGCTGGCACTCTCATTTGGTGTGGTGGTGGAGGCCGTCGCCAGTCGATGGATGACACGGGAGGTCGTTGCCAAGCTCGCCGCCGGGGCGCCCGCTCCGACTCGGACACCGCTGACCTTCGGCAGCATTTCCAGCTTCTATCTCCCGCTGGCCCTCACCTCGGTGATGGTCACGGGGATTCAACCAGCCGTCACGTTCTTCATGGGGCAGGCGCGGTACCCGCTCGAATCGCTCGCCGTCCTCCCGGTGATTCACGGTTTGACGTTCATCTTCAGGGCGCTGGGGCTCTCCTTTCAGGAGGTAGGAATCGCCATGTTCGGCCACGGCTGGGAGAACTACCAGTCGATTCGTAACTTTGGCTATGGTCTGGCGGCAGTCACGGCCACTGGCCTGGTCGTCATCGCGTACACCCCACTGGCCACGGTCTGGTTCGAGCAAATTTCAGGCCTGACTCCCGAGCTCGCAGCCTTCGCGTTGGCTCCCACTAAAATCCTCGCCTGGCTGCCGGCGTGCTCGGTCTGGATGGCGTTCCAGCGAGCCACGCTTGTACATGCGCGCGAGACCAGGCCCATCACCTGGGCCTCGCTCGTCGAGCTCGCCGTTGTGGTTGCGGTTCTGGCCGCCACAATCGTGAGTCTGTCCTGGACCGGCGCGGTCGCGGCCGCCGCCGCTATCCTCGCCGGTCGCGTGGTGGGTAACGTCTGGCTCATCCTGCCGGCTCGGCGCGCATCTCGACGCGGTCGCCTGCTCGTCGCGACCCCGCTGGCTGCAACCGGGTAGCTGCCTTCGGGTGCGCCGCCTTCCGCGGGTCCACGGGGTGGTGCTGTCTAACGGCTCGCTACCGCACCGCACCGGAACGTAGATTTAGATTCTTAGTTAGGTGGGGGAGACCTTGTCGGGTCGTCGACGTCAACCTTCCACGGTGCGCCGTTGAGCGTCAGTCCTGCGACCAGCATCACGGCCGCGGCGCAGTGCCGGGGCTGGGATGAGATGCTAGCGGACGGGAGCGTCGTGGAAATCGAAGCGGTGCTCGGCGACGAGATCGACCTCACGCTTTCGGTCGCCTACCTCAATCCGAAACGGTTGGAACGGTGCGCGCTTGACGCGGTCCTCTACGACGGGCTCGACTCAGCTATGCTGAGCGCCGGCCCTCCGGCGCAGGGATTCTGGGTCGGAGTCACCGGCCGATCGGCCGACACCTTCGTGCCCGAACAACTGTGGGTGGTCCAAGGCGGGCGCGAACTCGGGCTCTGCCTCAAAGGCGAATACGACTCGGAGACGCGCCTCGGTACCCTGAGCCAGTTCGACGGACAGTATCTGGTGGTCTACGGAGCCGCACTGGATGCCACCCTGCCGATGCGTGTGATCTACCTCAGCTCTATCGGCCCGGTGTCCTCCGAGTATCGCGTTGACGCGTAATACCGCTGAGATGAGTATCTTCGAACGATTGGCCGAGGTTCGCATACAGGACTGGAATCGACGACAGGCTCGCGGCGAGGTTCCGGCTGAGCCTGACGCACCGTTGGGTACCGGCGAGACCCTGGAGACCCAACTGCTTGCCGATGCTATCGATCTGCTGGAGCGCGCCGCTGGAGCGCGGGACGCTGAGCGGGCGCGGCTCGTCGCAGAGGCCGAAGCACGGGAACTCCGGCTGATAGTGAGTTTGGAGCGCCAGGGACTGTCGCTGGTTGCGAAGCGCATGGAGCAGGAGATCGCTCGGGTTCACGTCCGCACCGGCGTGGTCTGGTAAGGCACGCTGAGATTGAAGACCGTCACCTGCCGCGAATGGCTCCGCGCGGCGTCAGCACCACTCGCAGCACCGCCGCTCCGAGGATGAGCGCACACCCTGCAAGCGACCACGGCCCGGGCTGCTCCCCGTGGAGCAACCATGCCCAGACGGCGCTCGTCACGGGTTCGAGCAGCAGCAGGAGCGAAGCCTCGAGTGCGGACACGCCGCGCATGCCCCGGGTCATCAGGATGTAGGCCACCCCGATCTGAAAGACGCCCAGATAACCGACTAGTGCCCAGTCCAGCCCTGCGGTCGACACGACCGGGAACGCTAGCGGTGCACAGACCACGGCGGCGGTGAGGTTGCCGGCCACGACCGCCTGTGCCGCCGCCTCGCGCTCCTTACTCGCCCCGCCGAGCCATCGCAGTCCGAGGATGGTCAACGCCCAGGTAAGACCGGCGAGGGCGCCGAGTAGGTTGCCGAGTCTCGGGTCCGTCGCAATCGCGGTGGGCGCCTCGACCCCCACGAAGAAGAACACCATCCCGACGCCCATGACGAGCATGAAGGCGACGTCGGTGCGTCTCACGGGTTCCTTGAGCAACCACGGCCCGAGCACCAGGAGATAGATCGGTGCGGTGGACTGAAGGAAGATGGTGTTCGCCGCGGTGGTCAGTTTGTTGGCGAGGACGAAGAGGATCAGCGTCGCCGCATAGAGGATGCCCACCGCCAGGCTGCGTGGAGACCAGAAGCGGCGCGCGCCGGTCAGCGCGAGCCACAAGAACGCCGCGGCGAGTATGGAGCGGAACGCGGCCACTTGCCAGCCGGACAGGGTGGTGGCCTTGATCGCCGCCCCGCCGGTCGAGAACAGGAGGGCGGCGCCGAGGAGGTACAGCCGATGGGAGGACATCAGCGTCGTGCCGCCGTTTCGCCGTCACCCGTGAGGTGAGCTCTTCGAACCAATTGTCGCCCTGTGTGGCGGACTCGGCAATCTCACGGACGAAACCTACACCACGCATCCGAACGCATTGAATCCGCTCGTACGGCAGCGCATCAATGGACTCGGCCGGAGCTTCTATCTTGGATGCGAGCTGGGATTTTAGACGGGGCCGGGTGCCTGAGCGCTGATGACATTGAAGGTGCGACGGACCAACCGCGAGACTCCAGGTCGATCTGCGTTGCAACGGCCTGGGCGATCATGTCGTCCTCGTCGTCGAACGTCGTGCGCGTTTCTGAGCCGTCCGCCGACACGACGGTCAGTAAATAGGCTCCCTGCGTCCGATCGCAGCGGAGCTCGACACGGTTGGGGCTGTCTTCGCGTACCTTCGTGAACCACACCATTGACCGTGGTATCGGCTCCGCGGGTTGGATCCTCGACTACGTGCTGAAGAAAGACCGCAAGGGTGCGACGTGGTGTGCAGTCTGTTCCAACGGACTCTGCAACGGAGCGCTGTCGTCAACCTTCGCGTGGTTCGGCCGGCGTCAGTAGTCGGAGGCGCGGAGCGAGACTCGCACGATTTCCTGATCGTTGCGCTGCACGACGTGACCGTTGGCGTAGGCGGGGTGCACCCAGTTCACCAGACGGTCCGTGCCGTGGCCCCGCGCTGGTCTCGATGTGGGCTCGATTAAGCGCGTGCGGTCCAATTCCACGTAGCCTTGCGGCGTGAAACGAGCGAGGATCAGGTCGCCGTCATCATTGTTCACAAAATACCGGTCTTCGTGCTGCACGAAGAAGGCTGTGGCATACGACGACTGGGCGTTCATGCGGTCGCTCATCCAGAGTCGAGCGCCAGTGGTCGCATCCAGTCCCCGTAACTCTCCGTGTGCGCCGACCCCGTAGATGTAGTCGCCGACGACGATAGGAGTGGTCGTCATTGCATGAAGCCCGTCCGTCTCGTCGGCTTCGTAGCTGTTGCTCGATCCTTTCCACAACAGTTCGGCCGTGGGGCTGTCAACCCCGAGCCGCATCATCAGGGCGCCGTTGTAAAGCTGCGTGATGAGCAGGTAGCGGTCGCTCCTGACCGGCGTCGATATTGTCATTCCGTCAGCTGTATCGAACTCCTGCTCCCAGTAGACTTTGCCGGTGAGAGGGTCGAGCGAGGTCAAACCCGTCGGGTGCCACACGATTAGTTGCCGCGCCCCACCCGCTTCGTAGATGACCGGTTGTCCGTACCCTGCTTCCGCCACAACGTCGAGCGCTCGCCAGCGTTCTTCGCCGGTGCGCTTGTCGAACGCCACGACCAGCGCATCCGGCTCTCCGCCCACGATCGCGATCAGCAGGTTATCGTCGACCAGCGGGGCGCTGGTGACGCCCCACGTCGGAACTGCCAACCCGTAGTCCGCCACGTAGTCGACATCCCAGATCGGTTCACCGGTGTCGACATTCACGCAGAACAGCCGCCCCGTCGCGCCTACGATATAGACGCGGTCGTCGTCGACGGTCGGCGTCGCGCGGGGGCCGAGCGCGTAGGAGGCCATCAGTCGTCGGTACGACGTGCTCCACTCGTGCGTCCAGCGCACCGCGCCGCTCGCCTCGTCGAGGGCCAGGAGGCGCTCGCTACCGTCCAGCGTGCGTGACGCCGGGTCCTCCGTCCAGTCCAACACGAATACCCGTCCGCCGGCGACCGCCGGACCTGCATAGCCGGAACCGATCGGCACTCGCCACGCGATCTTCAGCCCATCCTCAGGAAATCGATCCACGATGCCGGTCTCGTGCCAGACGGCCAGGCGATCGGCACCCCGCCACTGCGGCCAGTTTTGGGCGCGCCCCGTCGCAGTCATCACCAACAGGCCCAGGGCAACGCCGCCCATGGTCTTCACGAGTGGACCCGACTTGAGCCGTCTCTTCATCTCTGCTCCATCTCTGCGGGAGGTTTGCCACGCCGTCTGAACCGACTGCGATTATAACAGCCCGTCCCGGGAGCCTTACGACGCCAAATAGCACAGCTGAGGGCCACCAATTGGCTCGGGGACCTCCGCGCCCAGCGCGCTTATTCGAGTGTGAGGGTAACGAACAACAGCCCGCGGGCCCGGCCGAACTGCAGCACGACCGCGTCGCCGAGCCCTAGCGGCTCCCGCACCCGACGTAGTCCGGCGAGATTTGTGACCGACCTGCCGTTCAGGGCGTGGATCACGTCACCCGGAAGCAACGGTTAGCCGCGTACCGGTATGGCGCGGGCGGAAGAGACCGCCACCATGACGCCGCCCAGCAGCCTGAGGTCAGGCAACATGGCACGTACCTCGGCGGTCAGGTCGAGCCCGAGCACGCCCAACTTCTCGATGAGTTGTTCAGTCGGACGTGCCATTTACTGGAATCGATTGGGGTCGCCGGGACGGTCGACCGGCGCCACGGTAAAGGTCAGTCGTGTCCCGTCCCGCAGGACGACCAACTCGCCGACGCGACGCGGATAGAGGTCGACCTGGAACTGTCGGGCGTTCTCCATCGGCTTGCCGTCGAGCGTCAACACGACATCGCCCACAGCGAGGCCCATCCCCGCCGCCGGTCCTCTGGGATAGACGTCAGACAGCAGGACGCCCCAC
>CAWWAF010000080.1:0-17589 GCA_963934795.1 uncultured bacterium | reverse complement strand
GTCATCACGCGTGCCCGGGTAGTGCAGCGCGGCGCCCGCGTCGAGCAACATCTCGACGATCTGGACATATGCGGATTCTTGCGGTGTCGCACCTCCGGAGTAGCGCGAGCCGTGCACGGCCCAGCCCAGCGGAGAGCTTGCATGGGTGGCGTCGAACACGTCGAGCGGGGCCCCGGCGGCGAGCAGTAGGCGGGCGTTTTCCGGCTGACCGAACCAGGCAGCCTGGTGCAACGCGGTCCCGTTGTCGAGGCCGGTCGCTCGCAGATCGGCCCCGGCCCTGATCAGCAGTCGCACGGGCTCGATGGCGGTACGGCCAGCCACATCCGCGAGGAGCCGGTCCTCTTCCACGTTGCCGGTACGAGCCAGGGCCGGGTCATCGTCGAGCATCCGACCTGCATCGTCGAGGCGTCCGTCGACAACGGCCACCGCGAAATGGTCCGCTGGTGCCAGTGTGGCGTCGGCGCCCCGTTCGCTCAACAGGTTCGCGATGTCATCGAACCCGCGCCGAACGGCGTGGGCATACGCCGTCTTCCCGCCAGCGTTTGTGGCTTCGATGTCGGCACCATGGTCCAGCAACAGTGCGACGGCGTCTCGTCGGCGGCGTCGAGTGGCGACATGCAGTGGGGTTTCTGCCTGGTCCCCGGCCTGAGCGGTCAGGTCGGCTCCCGCTGCGAGACGGCGGCTCAGTTCAGTGTGGCCGTTCGCACCGTACTGGTCATCGAGGAACGCGTGCAGAGTCACGGTGGTTGCCTCCGCTACCGATCGTAGGTCGTTGTTTCAGCCTTCTTCCGCTCGGAGCGCGGTCACGGCCGCGACGACGGTGTCGAGGGCGAGCTCGATTTCCTCCGCGGTCGTGAACCGGCCCAAAGAGAAGCGAACACTGCCTCTGGCGCGGTCTTCATCGCAGCCCATGGCGCCGAGGACATAGCTCGGTTGCAGGAGAGCACTGGTGCAGGCGGAACTCGACGACACCGCCAGGTCCGGCATCCGCTTCATGAGTGTGGCGCCGTCCACATCCGCGAAGCTGACATTGGTTGTTGTCGCGAGTCGGTCGGCGCCGCCGCCATTGACCTCGACCCCGGGGAGCCGCGACAGCAAGCCTCGTTCCAGTCGATCTCGGAGCGCGCCGATGCCGCTTCCATGCGGAAGGGTTGCAGCAAGCCCCATGCCCACGATGCTCGGCACGTTGAGCGTGCCGGACCGTAGACCGCGCTCGTGTCCACCACCGTGTAGGAGGCCTTGGCACCGCACGCGCGGGTCGCGGCGACGGAGATACAGCAGGCCGACGCCTTTCGGCCCGTGAATCTTGTGGCCGCTCGCACTGAGCAGGTCGATATGCATACTGTCCACATCAATCGGCCGCTTCGCGAATGATTGCGTTGCGTCTGTGTGGAACAGGACACCCCGCTCCCGACAGAGCCCGCCGATCTCGCCAATGGGGTGGATCACCCCGGTCTCGTTGTTCGCGTGCATCACCGATACCAGCAGGGTCTGGTCCGTGACCGCGTCGGCGAGTTGCCCGAGATCAAGGCGGCCGTCGGCGTCGACTGGTAGGTACGTGACAGCGACACCGCGGTGCTCTAGCGCCTCACACGTGTCGAGTATTGCCCGGTGTTCGGTGGCGACCGTGATGAGGTGCCGCTTCCGATAGACCGGCGAGTTGACGACCCCCTGGAGGGCAAGGTTGTCGGATTCCGTCGCGCCGCTGGTCCAGACGATCTCGCGTGGGTCGGCGCCGATGGTTGACGCCACCTGCTGTCGCGCGGTCTCGGTGGCCGTCGCCGCGTCGCATCCCAGGCGGTGGTGACGGCTGGCAGCATTGCCGAACCGGTCCGTCAGAAACGGCATCATCGCGTCGAGCACCCGCGGGTCCAGCGGAGTCGTCGCGTTGTGGTCCAGATAGATCATGGTTCTGCGCGGTCGCCCAGTGATGCCACCGTGAAGATCAGAGGGTAGAGCTTCTCGTAGTACCAGAGCTTCGCGAAGTAGAGTCCGATGGGCGACGGGGTCATCACTGTTTGCCGGCTCAACCAGTGCCTACCCCGTTCGTCACCGGTAGCCGATACCGCCAGCGCCGTCTCTTCGATGGTACCCAAGCTGCCGTCCGTCTGTTGCATCGAATACAGAAATTGTTCGCCGCGGTGCCGTGCCGCTGACGGCAGGAGGTCTCCGCACTGAAGGACGCGTGCCGTCCCGTAGACCGGATTGGTCTGGTCGGCCGTCCAGGGGTTGCCGAACCACAGCGGAATCCACGCGCCATCGGCCCTTTGCCCGCGGACCAGGTAGCGTACCGCGCGTTCCATGGCGCGTTCGATCCGTGGGTCGACCGTGCGCCAGGCGCTCCAGGCTCGCAGTGCGTGTGCCGTCAGATCTGGGCTGCTCTGGTCGAACGGCAGCGTGCCCCAGCCGCGGCAGAACGTCGGGATGCCGCCGTCTCGATTCTGAAGGTCGATGAGCCAGCCAGCGCCGATTGTGGCGGCCGCACGAATCTCCGGGTCGTCGCCAAGCACCCGCAGCGCTAGCAGCGCGCCGGAGGTGTCGTCACCGTCTGGGACACCTCCCGGCAGGTCGGTCCACGCCCATCCGCCGGGCGCCGATTGGGTGTACGGGTGCACCGTCTTGAATTGCTGGTCAAGCAGCCACCGTCGGAGATAACCTCGCTCTTCGCCAGAGAACGAGTCAGCCCCCAGCGCGTTGATGGACAGCGTCGTCACCCACGTGGCCAGATTCGTGTCGATCGGCCAGCTCCCATCCGGTCGGACAGAGGAGATCAAGAACTCGACACCGCGTCGGGTCACCGGGTGGTCGACGAGTCCGCTGCCAGCCAGGCTCATCGTGACGAAACTGGTCAGCGGGGTTGCTTCGAGGAACCCGCCAGACGTTGGCTGCAGGGACTCAAGGACCCTGAGCGTCCGTTGTCGCGCCAGGTCTCGGATCAGGCGGCTCAGGACGTGACGGCTCGGGTCGTGGTGGTGCTGCGCCTGTCCGATAGCGATCAACGCCGGCAACGCGTAGCTGACGACCGGGAGGCCGACCCACTTGAATGACGCCGGCGGCAACGCGGCGAACTCGAACGGCAGTGTCGGAATCTGGTCCCACCCGAATCGGCCGGCCAGGGCACAGTGGGTCAGGATCGGTACCGCGAACGTCTGGTCCTCCCCATAGACGTCGCTGATGCCGCCGGCAATTGAAGCGGCTGACAACGTTCCGACCCGTGCTTCAAGCCAGGCACACGTGGCGGACACGCCTGGGGCGTCGTGCATCGAGAGGGTCGCCCATGCCAGGGTAGTCGTACTGATGTTGCTCGGGCATCCGGGCGCGTCTCCGAATCCGCCATCCTCGTTCTGGTTCGCGGCCAGCCACCGGAGACCCTCGCGCACCAGACCGACGTGCCCGCCGACCAGTGTGAGGGCTGAGACAGCGGTCGCGGTGGACAACGCGCTCGATGACAGCTCGCCCTCCCAGTGGCCGTTGGGTGTACGCGCGTCGAGCAGACGATCAGGCCAGGCTGAGGTGGCCCATGGCGAGGAGCGCATAGTAGGTATATTCACAGTCCGGCTCGTCGTCCGCCCACGTGCCGCAGAATGCCTTCCCGGTCCACAGCGTGTCGATAAAGTCGAGGGTCGGTTCTTTGGCGCGTGCGAGCGAGATTTTTTGTCCAGACAGGGCGTGGAGCGCCGTGGCGGTAGAGAGCAAATCCGGCATGGGTGCCCCTTCGACCGCGGAGAACCCGCCCTCGGGACGCGCGCGCGCGAGTAGCCAGCTCACCGCGTCCGGCGGCACCGGCGACCCCAGATGACGAAGCAATGTCACCGCTGCCGCGGTGGTTGGAGTCGTTCGCGCCGCGGTGTGCAAGGTGGTTTGCAAGAGAGTGTCCCCCAACGGGAACTGCGCTGAGGGCTGACCCAGGTCCTGCAGCGCGCCCCAGGCTAGAAAGCCGTGATACACGCTGTCGTGGTCCCACAGTTCATTGATCCGACGCACCAGCCGTTCAGCTAGGTCGTGAGGCGTTTGCTTGAAAGCGGCCCAGCATCGGGCCAGACAACACAGGTGGACCAGGTCGAGGCCGTCGCCGTCCGCGAAGCGTTCTAAGTACCCGCGCACGCTGGGCGGGAATTCTTGCTGGAGCGCGATCAGGCCTTCGAGCGCGAAGACCGTGTAGTACAGGTCGGTCTGGCCGGCGCGGTCGGCGGCGCCACCGTCGTCATTGAATTGGGAGAGGAGATACTCGGCGACGGGGCTAGACGCTTCCTGCAACAGATTCGGTGCCAGGCGCGCCACCTGCAGCATTTCGAGTCTCAAACTCACTGCAATAGCCCTCGATCAGTTTCTCGCCGAAGATCTTACCGACGATCCGGCGCATCAATCCTTTGAGCGTCGGGCTGGACAGGAACCGCAAGGACCGTATCGACTCCTCCTTGTAGGCTTCCAGCAGGTCGTCCGCCTTGTCCAGCACCCCGTACTCGTTCGCAATCCTGTGCACGTCATCGGCGTGATCCGGTGCGCCGTGGCGGATCACCGAGGCGATTCGCTCTCGGTCGGCGCCCTCGGCCCGCTTGTGGGTAATGGCGAGGATGAGGGACAGCCGCACCTGGGCAAGATCGTTGGAGTCCGCGTCGCCTCTGAAGTCTTCCAGGTCGTCCTTGACCTGGTACGCGATACCGAGCGCCTCACTGTATTTGCGCAGCACGTCGTGGGTCGCTTCGTCGGCCTGCGCGAGGATGCCGCCCAAGCGCAGAGCCACTTCGAAAGCCGCCGATGTCTTCTGGCGAAAGATGTCCAGCACCTGCATCGACGGTAGGGGCTGCGGGTCGCGTGCCCAGAGCAGTTCGCGGCCTTGACCGCGGCTCAGCGTGACGTGACCCTGCGCCGCGACCGCCACCAACTCCGGGTTACCCAATTCACTCAGCAGGCGATAACCCTCGCCCACCAGGAAGTCGCCGATGTTGAGCGCGACTGGGACGCCGATCTCGGTGTGCAGCGCCGGGCTATCGTACCGTCGCTCATCGCCATCCTCGATGTCGTCGTGAATGAGCGACGCTTTGTGAAAACACTCGATCGCCACGGCCGCCTTCTTGACCTCGGCCGTGAGCACCGGATCAGCCTCTTGTCGGTCCGCTTCGAGAGCCATGTAGGTGCAAGCCGCGAGATAGGGCCGCCACCGGTTGCCGCCCTTCTCCAGGAAGGCCCGCGCGATCCGTGCCGTCTCGTCCTCTGCGTCGATTTCGCCCATGATGGCGTTCAACGACGCGGATCCGAACCAGCTTCGGACCGTGGTCTTCAGGCCATCGAGATCGAGGCGGTATGTCTTGTCATCCGATGTCAGATGTATCAGATCCCACACCCAGTCGAGATCGACCGTGGTGTTGATGCAGTCGTCCTGCAGCAGGGGAATGGCCACGCCTGGAATGGCGGCCGCCTCCATGTGGGGGAAGCACTTTTCCAGCACGTTGATACAACTGACGCCGACGATGGCCTCGATTTTTCCGGTTTCGATCATCGAGCGGACGATGGCCGAGCCCTCAGCCACCAGCACCGCATACCCGAGTCGCTCGGCCTCCACCGTGAGGTCCTGGATGGAACAGAGGCCGCACTCCTTGCAGAGCAGTCCGAATTCGTCAAACGGCGCGGGACACTTGTCTTCGATCCGGAGGCACTTGGGAATCAGCAGCAGCCGCCGGTCGTAGGGAATCTGCGCGAGCGATTCGCGCCACGCCGCGTTGCTCACCAAAATCGAGGCGTAGTCTGTGTAAATCGGATCGAGGCCGGCTGCTGCCAGCACGGCACTGGTGTGCTCGGTCAACTCGTCCAGGGTCAACGGCGGGATTGCGCCGACTTTGGCGACGTAGCCCTCGGTGATCTTCTTGAGCCTGACCCGGTCCTGCTTGTCGTCAGGAATGTTCGATTGCGCCCGTCGATAGACCTGTCGGGGCACCTGCATCGGGAGCTGCAGCGGAATGATCTGCGGCTCGACGGGTGTCTCAATCTGGTCCGGCGCTTCAGTGCTCATACGATTCACTGTCTCTTATGTATACGCACCGAAGCCGAAAAACCAGTGCTTTTTTGCAAACCGGTAGACCCAGTTCTCTTCCGGAATCTCGTTCCCCGGATTGTACTGGCTCGGTCGGGACTGCAATCCGTCGAGTTCGGTTCCCGCCGTTTGGCGGATCGTCGTATCGCCCGCACCGTGCCGCGTGACTATCTTTTTCAGAAGGTCTGGACGCTCCAGCACGATACAGCCCTGAGTGGCTCCGGCCGCCGTCTTGCGAAAGTCCTTGAGGAGCGGCGACTCCGTCATCGTCTTGTAGATATCGCCGTCGTTGTCCTGAATTTTTTCGTTCGCGAACTGTATAATCGGGCACGGTTCGACATCGCCGAACGGACTGACGTGATGGCTGATGCCGGTGGCCGCTGGACACAACGCCTCGCCCTTGTCGTCCCAGTAGGCGTCAATCAGGCCGATTGGCTTGCGGTTCCGCATGTCCATTACGAAGCGACGCACGTTCAAGACCTGTTCCGGTTGGAGCGCCAGCTGTCCGTTCGGCACCGGTCCGACCACGCGGTAGGTGTGGAACCAGCAGTAGTGCACACCCATGTCGATGAGTGTGTCGATCCACTCCTCGCGAACCAGGTCGTCGATGTTGGTCTGACAGACGCTGCTCGCCACCCCTGTGATCAGACCGTGGCGCACGCACGCCCGAATGCCCTCGAGCGTCCGGTTGAGGACACCACTCCGCCCGCGGCGGGTGTCGCTGATCGACTCTGTTCCTTCGACGCTGATCAGCGGCGTGGCGTTGCCGGCTTCCCGCAACTGAGCCGCCACCGCGTCCGTGATGGGATGGCCGTTGGTGAAAATCTGGAAGTAGCAGTCAGGGTGTGCCTTCAGGATCCTGATCAGATCCGGGTGCATGAACGGTTCACCGCCCAGGATCCCGAAGAAGCTGTTTCCGTGCTTCTTGGCGTTGTTGATCAGCGTGTTCATGTCGTCGAAGCTGATCATGTGCTGCGGCTTGTCTACGTCCACCCAGCAGCCCTGGCACCGCAGGTTGCAGCTGTTGGTGATGGAGATGTAGATGAACGGCGGGAAGCTGATGCCCTGCTTGAGACGCTTCTTGAAACGCTGGACCGACCGCACGCCCTTGTAGCCGAAGTTGTAGGCGAACTTCCAGAGAATCCGCGCGTCAGTGGAGCGCATCGTCCGATACCCGAGGCCGGCGGTCGCTGCGAGCACTAGATTCCCCACTCGGTTTCTGACGGTGCCGGACGTGTGTCCTTGACCGTCTGTGACATGGCCTGACGCTTCGCCAGCTTTGCTTTGGCCCGGGCGGCGCGTTCCTCGATATCTTCGGCCGAGGGGAGGGTCATGAGGACCTCGTCCGGAATATCGAGGTCTTTCTTGAGCTTCCCAAGACAGCGCTTGCGCTCGAGCAGCGCCTTGGATTCGTCTCGCTCGGTGGAGAACCGCTTCCTCGCGTCCTGTTGCCGGCTCCGGAGCGACCCATAGAGGTCACCGCCGAGCAGGGTCGAGATATCCACCTTCATCGCTTCGCGCTGGATGTCCTCCTCGCGCACGACATCCCCGTTGATCGGCCCCTTGGTGTACTTCGGGAAGAGAATCGCCACTTCGGGGCACACCCGCGAGCAGGCGGGACAATCGGTCTTGCAGTTGTCCTGGTTCTGCACCGTGATCTGCTGCTGCTTGTCGACGCCGTACACGTCGAACAGACAGAACGTGAGGCACTGCATGCAGTTCGTGCATCGGTCGTAGTCGATGACGGGGAACCATGGTTTCCAGGCGTCGAGCTTTCGGGCGCCCGTCGCCTCGCGCACCTCGCTTGCGGCCTGCAGAGGCGCAGCGTCGGATAAGTTGCGGAAATGGACTTCCTGGTCCGGCGCGACCACTGGCGGCGTTCCCACGGGATCCAGTAGACCCAGCACAAGCACCGGCGCGTCGTCGGCTGGCGCTACGTGTTGTCCGGCCACCGGACGCGTCACTTCGAAACCACCGTCCAGCAGGGTCGACAACGCCTGAAAGCGGTCGTCGTCGGCGAGTGGGGTGCTCCCGGGACCCTCATACAGGACAACGCGCAGGTTCCTGCCTTCGGTCCGACTCACGCCAGGAGCTCCTTGATGACGTCGTCGGCAGAGTCCTCGCGCATGTTCAATACCTCGACGCCCTCGCCCGGCAACGGAGTGCCGGCAGCGTGGAAGAGCCACTTTACGGCCCGGGGGTAACAGGCGGCGATTTTGGTGCAGCCGCCGTCGGCAATCTTCTTCAGTGCGGGGTCCTTGCGTGCCGACATGTCGCACAGGTCGGCTACGGCGTCGAACGCGTGACCGGAGTCGCTGAGGCGGCGCAGCACGTCTTTCTTGACCTCGGCCGGAACGACCTTCGCATACGTGCAGTTGCAGTACAGGATGCTCATCGCACCATCCGGTGTGTCGGCGTCGGTCGACCAGGGCGCAGTTGTTCAAGATGTTCCATGGTGGCCCGTACGCCTACTAGCGCGCCAAGTGCCTCGCGGGTGACCGACTCCAACATCTCCGGATCCGCTTCGGCCCGCAGGTTGATGACCAGTTCGCCGCTCTCGATGCGGTCGAGCAGCGACTCCCTGAGGTCGGGCTCGCGGTCCGCACCCACCACGCTCACGACCGACAGCGTCCCAGACCCATCCTTCGAATCCAGGGTCATCTTCAAGTGGGCGATGTCTTGTCCACTGCCCGCGACCCGGTCGCGGATATGCTGGGCTAGCGCGACCAACGTCTGGTTTCCGTCGAACGGCGCGTCCGATGCAAGCTGGACCGTACAGTTCAACCAGCCGAGCAACGCCTCCCCTTCGGCGTATATATCGTAGTCGATCTCCATTGCCGGGCATGTGGAATTTTCCCCGTGTGACACGGCTTCGAACCACGGCTCGACCCCGGTGCCGTCCTTGGCGGAACACCGGAAGATCTGCGCGCGCGGGAAGCCCTCGGCTAGCGTCGCGTCCAGGCGATCCAGCCACTCTGCCGGATGCGCGTCGCACTTGTTGATCACGATGAGGTCTGCCTCCTGGAGCTGCTTGCGATACACGTAGGCGACCTTCTCTGAGAATGACCGGCCCTCAGCCAGACCAAGGATGCGCGCGGCGCGCATCGGGTCGACCATGACGCTGAGCGGTGCCACCCTGAAGCGATCGCCATAGATACGACGCAGTGGATACGACACGGTGGCGACCAGGTCGGTGCAACTGCCCACCGGTTCAGCCAGAAACACATCCGGTCGCGAACTCTGGGTCAGGTTGTCGGCGGCGTCCAGCAATGAGTTGAAGCGGCAGCAGAAACAGCCGCCCGTGATCTCCTCGACTGGGAAGCCCTTGGACCGCAAGAGCGTGGTGTCGACGAGCCCGCTACTCTGGTCGTTGCAGATCAGGCCGACCCGTTTGCCCTGATCAGTGAGGTGTTGAGCAAGACCGGCCACCGCGGTCGTCTTCCCGGCGCCCAGGAACCCGCCGATCATGATGTACCGCGCCAGATCACTCATGCCGTTGTCCCAACATCTTGTCGATGGTCGTGTCGAGCAGTGCGATGTATCCGTGCACGTCCAAACAGTTTTCATCGGGTTGGCCGCGTACCTTGAAGAGCCAGCCTTTGCCGTACGGGTCGCTGGTCAGGATCTGGACGTTCTTGTCCACGGCCGGGTTAAACCCGTCGAAGTGACCGGCGAGCGGTGAGAACATGTCCGTCACTGCCTTGAACCCCTCGAGCCAGCCGATGACCTGCCCGGTTTCGACCGCCGTGCCCGGTTCAGTCTCGAAACCCAGTTCCACGATTTCGCCCAGCATCCGCACCGCGAACTTGGTGAACCCGACGCGCCAGAGGTGTTCATCCTCCTGTTCGAGCCAGCTGTGTCCCGCGGTGTAGAGCCGGTGTTCGAGGAGACGGGTCGAGAATCGCGACCGCTTGTAATGAATCTCTTCCGCTGACATTTTCAATTCGCCAGGACGGCCGCCGAACCCGGTACGGCCCCGGTGCTGGCGTCCTGCATGCCCCCACGTGCTGCCCGCCTCAGGCGCGACTCGTCCCGGATCTCTCACGGTCGTGCCGCGACGAACTCACCCCGCCATCGTAACAGGCCGACGGCCGAGCAGCGTCAGGGGGCCGCCGTTGTCACTACTTGCCGCTCGCGACGCCGGGCGTGAAGACCATGCGCACGGCGCGTCCTTCCTCACCCCATGGTACGAGATTGGTCATTTGCAGCACGAGGTTGCCGTCGGGGCTTGGCCCGTTCAGCGCCGTCCGTTGAGGACATAGATTGCCCCGAACAGCACGACCCCGGCGCCGTCGAGAATCGGGACGTTCAGCCCGGCCACTGCAACGTCTGGGCCGGGGGCCAGCAACAGGGCCGCGGCTGCGTACATCGCGATCCGCAGCGGCGTCGTTAGTGCGTTTCGGAGTTGGCCGGTGATGGCGGAGGCGAAGCAGAGCACACCGAGGGTGCCCATCAGCACCGGCACAAACATCTCAAGCGGACCGGCGGCGTCGCCGGTCGGAGTGAGCATGAGCAGTTCGGGTCTGTACACGAAGATGAAGGGCAGGGTGAAGCCGACCAGCGCAAAGCGGAACGCGGCGAAGCTGGTCTGCATGATGTTGGTGCCCGCGATCGACGCGGCGGCGTAGCCAGCGAGCGCGACCGGTGGGGTCACCATAGACATCATGCCGAAGTAGAAGATGAACATGTGCGCGGCCAGTGGCACGACGCCCAGGTTGCCCAGTACCGGGCCAATGAGTGTCGCGAGGAGCAGATAGCAGACAGCCGACGGCAGCCCCATGCCAAGCACGATCGACGACACCATGATCAGGAGAAGCGCCAGAAACAAGCTCTGCTCGGCGAGCGGCAAGATGGTGGCGGGCAGCCGGGTACCGATGCCGGTCAGGGTCACGATGCCAATGATGATGCCGACCGAGGCGGAGGCGGCGACCAGCGACACGACATCGCGTGCCGATTTGGCGAACGCCTCGATGATGGCACTGAGTGACAGACGCGTGCGAGGATTGAACCCGCCGACGACGACGATGGCCAGCAGTGAGACGGTGACGGCCCGGAACGGCGTGTAGCCGACGATCAACATCACAACCAGCGTGCCGAGCGCTGTCGCGAAGACGACGCCTTCCATTAGTGACTCCGCGAGTGGTTTCGTCTGCACCGCGCTGGCCTTCAGGGCCGCAGCGCTGCCTTCCGTGCTCCGCGCGTGAAAATGGGTAATCAAGAAGAGCGACAGGTAGTAGAGGACGGCCGGAATCAGTGCGGCCCGAATGATCTGGAGATACGTGACAGGTGGGTCGACGATCTCCAACATCATGTAGGCGCCGGCGCCCATCACCGGCGGCATCAGTGCGCCACCGGAACTCGCGGCGGCCTGGATACCGGCGGCGGTGGTGGCCTGGAAGCCGGCGCTTCGCATCATCGGAATCGTGAAGGTGCCGGTGGTGGCGGTGTTGGCGACGGCGCTGCCCGAGAGCGACCCCATCAGCCCGCTGCTGAGCACCGCCACCTTTGCCGGGCCGCCGGGGCTCGAGCCGAAGACCGACTGCGCGAAGTCTATGATGAAGCGCGTTGCGCCGGTGGCGGCCAGAAAGGCGCCGAAGATGACGAAGAGAAACACGTAGGTGAACATGACGCTCAGCGCGACCCCGAAAGTCCCCTGAGCCTGCAGAAACGTTTGCGCGACGATCCGTTCGACGGAGTACCCGCGATGTGGAAACAGCCAGTCCGGCATGCTGGGGCCGATGTAGGCGTAGACCAGAAATAGCCCTGACATGATCGGCAACGCCCAACCCAGGGATCGCCGTGCGGCCTCGATGACAATCAGGAGACCAATGACACCGACCAGGATGTCGGCTGACGTTTCGAACCCGGCGCGGTTGCCGAGCGATGAGCTGTTCTGCCAGAGTTCCTGAAAAAATGGCTCGTTCTGTACCAGAACCCAGCCGCAACACACGGTGGCCAGCATCGCCAGCAGAATGTCGCTGGCTTTGGCGACGGCGTTGTCCTTCAGCGTCGGGTGAATCGGGATGTTCAGGAAGCAGATGACCAGGCCGAGGAGCGCGAAGACGGCGAGCTGGGGTTGCGGCGCCAGCACGGGGTAGTTCACCTGCGCCAGGGTGAACGCGCAGAGCGCGACCGCCAGCACGCGAGAGACGAGCTGTCTGGGCGTCATTGTTACCACCACTACCGGCCTATGGCCAGATGCCAATCTCCTGGTAGTAGCGAATGGCGCCGGGGTGAAACTCGGTTCCGGTGTCGCGGATCACGTTGTTCTCGTTGATGGCGCGCCCGGCGGCGTGCTTTTCGACGACGCTGGCACGCTGCTCATACAGGGTCTTGGTGATGTTGTACACCAGGCCCTCGTCAACGGCGGCCGATGTGATCAGGTGCATCGACCCGACGTCGAGCCCCTCATAGGCTTCTGTCTGGCCGCGGTAGGTGTCGGCCGGGATCGTGGCTGGCCGGAAGAACACATATTCCTCGGTCAACTGCCGTTTTGCCTCGTCTGCGAACGGAATGAAGTAAATGTCCTGTGAGGCCGAGGCCTGGGTGATGGACGCGGTCGGGACCGCGCCGCCGACGAACACGGCGGCGGCCGAGCCGTCGGCAATCAGGTCCACCGCGCCGGCCTGGGTGGCGTTCAGTGGGGTGAAGTCGTCATACGTGATCCCGTGGGCAGCCAGGAGCGGCCCGACGAAATACTCGAAGCCTGCGCCGGCTGGTCCGACACCAACCCGGTTGCCACGCAGGTCCTCAATGGTTTCGACGTCAGATCCTGCCGGCGCGATGAAGAGCGCCACGTTCGGCGCCAGCGTCATCACCGTGCGCATGGGGTAGGCCTTGTCCCAGCCTTCACCGCCGCGCACCGCGAAATACGTGATGGCCGCGTTCGACATGGCAAAGTCGAGTTCGCCGCTGTCGAGCCGTCGAATGTTCTCTTGCGACCCGCTCGTCGCCTCAGCCGTGGTGCTCCAGCCAAACGTATCGCCGAATTCGTTGACGACCTCGGCCAGGGCGCTGCCCACGACAAAGAACGCGCCGCCGGGGGGAGCCGTGCCCACGCTCAGAAACACCCGTGACGGGGCGGCATCACCCGATTCGCCACCGTTACCGCCGCCGCACGACGCGGCGAGCGTGCCCACCATCAACGCAACCAGAAAACCGACTCGGCGCATGCTGTTCTCCACCCGGGAACCGACGCGTTCTTGCGTCGGCGAGATTCGCTGTAGCCCGCACGCGGTGGCGGACCCTCCTCAAACCAGTAATGCTACTCCAGCCGCCGGCTGAGGAGCCACAGGGTTGAACCACGGGCTGCTACGTGCTCGATGCGCATTCGGGACCATGGAGAGCAGGTGTCCGTCCGGGTCTCTGAAATTGGCGGCCCATTGGTCGCCGGTCACGTTGCGCGGCGCGCTGAGGAATTCCACGCCACGCCACGTGACGTCAACGCTTCGTGGGTCGCGGTCACGTCGTCTACCCCGAACACCGCTTCGGTGGTGCCGGCCGGTGGCGAGGCCAGGCCGGCGTGGGCCGTGCTGAGCGCGAGCGCGACCCCGCCAGCGTTCAGGAACACGACTCCGTCCATCTCGAACTACAGGTCAAGTCCCAGCGTCTCTCGGTAGAACGCGGCCGAGCGTGCAAGGTCGGTGACGCCGAGAAAATTGTTGTTGAGCCGGGTCAGTTTGATGTCATTCATGGTGCCTCGACGACAAAACGACGTGCCTTCATTTCGAATCGTGGCAGCGTGTTGGTCGCCACGATCCGCACGGGTACGCTGAGCCCCATCGATTCGCGCAGCGCCTGCGCGACCCGTGCGGCCACGTCCTGCGCGGCGGCGGCGGGCGCGAGTTCGACCTCGACCGCCAGCGCGGATAGGGTATCGCTCACGGAGACCGTGGACCGAAATTCGACAACTTCAGGAAATCGTCGCACCACCGCTTCGACGGCGGTCGGATACACGTTGACGCCACGGACGCACACCATGTCGTCGGCCCGCGACAGAATGCCTCCGGCTGCCCTGACCAGCGTGCGACCGCAGGGGCAGGGCGTTCGGTCAAGCCGCACCACGTCCCGGGTCCGGTAGCGAATCACCGGACTGGCAGTGCGGCCCAGGTTGGTGACCACGAGTTCGCCTGGTTCGCCGTCAGGGACCGGCCCCCCCGTGTTGGGGTCAACCACCTCGCAAATGAACTCGCATTCATTGAGGTGCAGGGAGCCGGGGGCCTCCCAGCACTCGAAGCTGGTCGGTCCCACCTCGGTCAAACCGTGGTGGTCGATGACCCGCGCGCCCCAGCCTGATTCGAGCTGTGCCCGGGTCGCCGGAATGCTTCCGCCCGGCTCGCCGGCCACGATAACGGTGCGGACACTGTGTTCCGGACCGGCCGCGAGGTCGAGGATGCCGGTCTCCCGGGCGACGTGTGCTAGTCGCAGCGCGTAGGTCGGCGTGCAGCAGACCACGGTCGGCCGACTCGTGGCCAGAAGCCGGAGGCGCGACTCGCTGGACATGCCGCCACCGGGAATGACCATGGCTCCCAACTGTGCCCCGGCGTCAAACGCGGACCAGAAGCCGAGAAACGGGCCGAACCCGAAAGGAAAAAAAATACGGTCGTCGGCGGTGACGCGGGCGGCGCGATAGACCGCGGCCCAGCACGCCGTTACCCAGGCCCAGCTCTCGTTGGTGTCTGGCCACCGCAAGGGGCGGCCGGTGGTGGATGACGTCTGGTGATACCGGGTGTAGCGGTTGAGTGGTTCTGTAAGTGCGGTGCCCCACGGTGGGCTCGCGTCCTGGTCGGCGGCGAGCTCCTGCTTCGACGTCAGGGGAAGCAGGTGGAGGTCGTTGGGGGTGCGTAACGTCTCGGCGTCGACCCCGGCTGCATCCAGCTTGTGCGTGTAGAAACGGTTGCGCCCGTGTACCGCGGCCAGCAGTGCCCGCAGCCGGTCCATCTGGCGCGCAGCAATGTGGTCGCGTGGCGCGCACTCGGCCGCGGGTGGGGCAATCTCGGGTGGCGCAACTTCGTGCGCTCCGGTGGTCACCACGCGTCCGGACCCTCAGCGGCCCGTCGGGCCGCGTCATCCGCCGTGTGGCCCGTCGTGGTTCCGGGCGCGTCGGCCGCCGACACCGTGAATCGGTCAGCGATGTCCGCCGGTATCGCGGTGCCGCGCATCGGCTCTCCTGGACGCTTGCTCACGCAGACGACTGTCAGCGTTCCGCGCGCAGCCACCGCGCCGCTGACCTCGATGGTGGCCGCGTAGGACAGGCTCTTGGCCGTTTTCTGCGTGACGCGGAGCACCACGTCGAACTCATCTTCGAAGCGCAGCGGCCGGAGAAACTCGAAACTGGTGGCCACCCTGGGGAACCCGATTGCGGCTCCGGGGGGCGCAATGCTCAGGCCCGCCGCTCTCCACATGGCGTGTTCGGTCTCCTCCATGTAGCGAAAGAACACGCTGAAGTGGACGATGCCGGCGGTGTCCGTTTCGTAGAACTGGACGCGCCGGGTAAGCCGAAATTCGCTAGTGGCCACAGTGATACGCGCCTATCCGGTCGCAGTCGCCGGGCGTCGGGCGGGACCTGTGTAGGCGGCCAACGCGTCCATCAGCGGACGAAGGTCCTTGAACACGTTGCCCACCAGCGCGTCGACGAGCTGCGGTTGGATGTCGGGATGCTGACTGATGAACTCACCAAAATTGAATGTTGGGTCATAGAACGCCAGCACGAGCTGTCGAAAACTGTCGAGACCATGACGGAGATCCCGCTCATACTGTGTGAACGTCGCCGCGGTGACGTCGCCGGCGTCGAGGGCGGCGTGAATGGTGTCTGCCGCCAGTTCGCCTCCCTTCAGTGCCAGGTAGACGCCGGACGAGAACACCGGGTCGAGAAATGAGAAGGCGTCGCCCACGAGGCAGAATCCGTCACCCGCGGCCTGGGTCGACCGATAACTGAATTCGCCAGTCACCCGCATTGGGCCCTGGTACATGCCCTGCGCGAGATGCTCGCGAATCCAGCGGCACTCTTCGGCCTCCCGACAAAAGATCGCCTCTGGGTCCCGTGTCTCGCGATAGAGATAGTCGCGTTCGGCGACCACCCCCACGCTTACCGTGTCGTCCACGAGGGGGATGTACCAGAACCAGCCTTTGTCTCTGATGTAGGCAACCGTCGTGGCACCCTGATCGAGCCCGGGGTCTCTGAGCGCTCCCTTGAAATACGTGAAGATGGCGATCTTATTGAGGTCGGGGTCTCGCTTCTTCCAGCCGAGTTTGCCGGCGAGCAAGGTGTCGCGTCCAGTGGCATCCACCACCACTTTCGCGTGATGGGTCACCGAGCCGCCATCGACAGACTCGGTGCGTACGCCGATCACGCGGTCGCCTTCCCGCAGCACATCCCGCACGGCGGCACCCTGGCGCACGTCGACCCCGGTCGCGGCGGCGTTTTCTAACATCATCTTGTCGAAGTCGCTCCGCCGGACCTGCCAGGTACTGGCCCAATCGTGCTTGATGGTCTTGAAGAAGTAGAACGGTTGAGACACTTTGCCACTGGTCGACACAAATTGGACGCTGTGTTTCCGTGGGCTACCAGACTTCTCCAGCCAGTCGAGGACGCCCAGTCGCTCGAAGGTGAACCAGGTATGGGGCATCAGCGATTCGCCGATGTGGTAGCGCGGAAACGATTCACGCTCCAGTAGCAGCACATCGCGGCCATACTGCGCGAGCAGGGTGGCGGTGGTCGCGCCGGCCGGCCCGCCTCCGACTACGATTGCGTCGTGCATCGTTGTGGACATCATCCTCTTCCCTCAGGCCTTCCCAGAACCCGACGCGGACCCTTCGGGGGGACCCTGGATTGTCCCCTCGGTCGCAGCGACGAGGTTCACCTGGCCGTGTTACACCTGCGGCAGTACCTCCACAATGTCGCCAATCTTGCGTCCCGCGTGAACGATCTCGGTTCGGCGTCCATACAAGGTTAGGGCCTCACGCATCCAGAAGACGCCCATCATCTCCGGGTTCGGGGTTATGGCGAGATAGTCCTTGACCCGGCTGGTGTAGTCGAACCGACCGTCCGCGAGCACTCGACCCAGGGGTATCTCGTTCTTCAGAATGGTAGCCTTCATCCGAGGTGCAAATACACCCAGCTTGATGCGAATGGCGCCCATTTCCACCGGTCGTCCGGTGGACTCCTGGACGAGCAGCACCCGCCGGAAATACCACGCCCCGTTGAAGAACGTGGAGAGCGCCCGCAGCACCACCCGCCCACCGTAGTGCCGCTCGAGGGTGCTGGTCATGTCGTCGTCATGCACCAGCATCGAGCGATACGGGGATGGGATCTGGTCTGGTGGGGCGGTGTCCCACGCCGGCATGGCGATCCCGGCCCGACGGTAGACGACGTTGAGCGGATACAGCGTGTCGCGCGCCGAGAGCCGCGGCAGCGCGCTCGGTCCCGCGGCTCGTGGAGTGCGTGTCGACTTGGTCATCGGGTGGACGATTGCGAGGTGGCCGATGGTCCGGCGCCCGCCGACCCCTATGTGTAGCGTAGGTCGGTGTGCTCGGGGAGGAAGAATCGCGGCAGCAGG
>CAWWAF010000079.1:0-17619 GCA_963934795.1 uncultured bacterium | reverse complement strand
GGCCTGCTGCGGCGGCCGGTACGATGTTGCGGACAGCCCGTGTTCGGGCCAGTCCGGTGGCACGCGACAGCATCTCGTGCGCGTGCACGAGGCGTACACGCGTCGCGCCCGCGAACGACGGGCGTTCGCGGGCGCGATTGAAGATTGAACAACGCGGGCGAGAAAGAGCTAGGGTGCTTCTTCCTCTTCTTCGGGTACCACTTCGGTCAGCACCCCATCCTCGACGATGGCGGTCGGCTCGGCCATTTCTTCGAACTCAGTGGCCTCCACCTCGCCGCCCTGGTGGCTGAACTCGTAGTTGCTCCGGGTGGCGCGCGAGTTACGAGGCACCCGGAGCGTGACCTGGACGACCTCGTCTTTGAACAGCGGGCGCTTCATTCGATACTGGCCGCCGGTCAGCGTGTCGCCGTTATCGTCATACCAGAATTCGTTCACCTTGAATCCGGCCAGCGGACTGGTTGAGGTGTTCTGGATTGTGAACGTCGTGACGATGTCGCTACCCTGGCGCGTCGAGCGTGGTGGCAGATAGCCGATCTGTCCAGGCCCCCGTAGGACGGCGACGAGACGCGAGTCGCTCTCGACCTGGTCGAGGAGCGGACGAAGCTGCGTGGTCGGGGCACTCATTTCGACCACCGGCGCACCTTCTTCGACCTCCGCGGCTCCGCCGCCGCATCCAATCGCAGCCACGCCGACCGCGAGAAAACCGATTAGCGCAACATTCAGGCGTCTCATTGCTGACCTCCGGATTGCATCATGACCAAACTGTGAACGCGGATTATATGGCGAGCGGCCAAAAACCTCAAGAACCGCCTTCCACACATCACATTTCGCCGTTCCAGTCCTCAGGCTCGGCGTGGTTTGTTCGAAAAATCTCAAGGTGCCACTTGCCGCCGCCCCACGGCTCGATGATCTCGGCCGCGACGACGTCAACGAGGAGTTCTGCGAACGAGCGCCCTTCGGGGTCGCCCTCCAGGTGGTACGCGGGCTCCTCCCACCCGAAGCTGGGGTAGAGCACAAGCGTCAGGAACAGGTCGTACCCATCGTCGACCACGATAACCTGCCCACAGGGGCGTTTCAGGGTCGAGTGGTAGACGAGATACTTCTCGGCACTATGAGCCCGGATATAGCGTTTGAGCGCGAATTCACGCGCGACGATGTCCTCGACCGCGATCTTCTTGTCCCAGCACGCAGGGCAATACTTCGCGTCGCCGCCGGGTTCAGAGACATCCTTCGCGCCGCAGAGCGCGCATCGCGGCTGGGCCGCCGACCGTGGAGCCATCATCCAGATCTTAACAGGCTGGTGGCCCCAGGGGTGAATGGGCCGAACCTCGCAGGTGGGATAGATCGCTCCGCGCGCTAGACTGTGCCCATGACTGAAAGACCGACGCACGTGGGGCTTCGTCATCTGGCGCTGTTCACCACCGCGTTCGACGAAATGGTACGTTTCTACGTTGACCGGCTCGGCTTCGTGGTGGAGTGGGCGCCGGACGACGACAACACCTACCTGTCATCGGGTTGCGACAACCTGGCCCTGCATCGCGCGGATTCCAGCCGGTCCATGGCGGGTGGGCCACTGGACCACATGGGACTGTTGGTGCGCGATCCGGATGATGTCGACCGGTGGGCCGCCTACCTTGACGCGCACGATGTGCCGCTGAAGGCGCGACCTCGCACCCATCGGGACGGTGCCCGGTCGCTGTACCTGTCTGATCCAGACGGCAACGGCGTCCAGATCCTGTATCACCCCCCGATCAGCGGCGATCGCTAGGTGACGACGGGGTCGTCCCTTGAATCGCCGGGGTGAACCGGTCCTTCACGGTCGCTGGTCATCGTTCCGCCCACCGGAGTTTCTCGCGGAGCACTGCGAAATACGGTCGCGCTTCGGCCCGGATCATTCGTAGAGAGCGGCTGGCCGCTTCCACGATGACCTCGTCTCCCTGTTCCAGCTTGAATCCCGTTTGCCCGTCGAAGCTAGCAAATGCGACGGTGGGTCTGGTGGTGAGTTCCGGCTGAATGTGGATCGCCGCGCTGTCGGGGAGCACGATGGGTCTGTTGGTCAGCGCATGCGGGGCGATGGGGGTCAGCACCACGGCATTGACGACCGGGTGCACGATGGGGCCTCCCGCCGACAGGTTGTACGCCGTCGATCCGGTTGCCGTGGCGACGATCAGTCCGTCCGCGCGGAATCGGGCGACGAACTGGTCCCCGACGGAGACGGACAGGTCTAGAATGCCCGAGAGAGCGCTCTTCGTGATGACGACGTCGTTGAGCACGATCTGTTCGTCGAACGTGGCAGACCGACGCAGTGTGCGTGAGCGCAGCATACGTCGTTCGTCGATACCGGCGGTTCCGTCGACCGCAGAGGCCAGCGCGCCGAACAACTCGGGCAAGGTAATCTCGGTCAAGAACCCGAGGCTCCCGAAATTGACGGCCAAAATCGGCGGGTCGGCGCTCGTGGCCGCAATCTGCCGCGCCATGCCGAGCAAGGTGCCGTCGCCGCCCAGTACCAGAATGAGGTCCGACGCCATGGGCAACGTGGCCGAGTCGACCGTCGTCACTGCCGTGAGCCCGGCGAACTCCGCGGTGCCCTGCTCGACGACCGGAGACAGTTGTCGTTCGACGAGCCAGGCCACCACCTCGCGAACGACGGGAGCGGCTTCCCGTGCGCGTGCCCGAGCCATGATGCCGACGCGTGTGATCGGCGTGCGCGGGGCAGGAGCAAGGGGCATCGGTGCGTCGGCGCTCATCGGGCGGCAGCAGTATGTCGGAGGTGCAAAAAGAATTCCCGGTTGCCTTCTGCGCCGGTAATCGGAGAGGGCGCCGTTGCGACCCGGATCAATCCTACCGCAGCGGCAGCCGCCGCCACATCGTCGACGGCCCGCGTGTGCAACTGTGCGTCTTTGACCACGCCGCCGCGGCCGACGTCTGCGCGCCCAACCTCGAACTGCGGTTTGACCAGAATGATGAGGTCCCCGTCCGGCTTGAGTAGACGGAGAAGCCGGTCGACAAAGTATCGAACGGAGATAAACGACACGTCGACCGTGATGATGTCGAATTGGCGATGTTCCGTCGGCCAGTCCTCGGGAGGGACCGTCGCGATATGGGTCCGCTCGAGCACGACCACCCGCTCGTCGTCCCGCAGACGCCAGTCAAGCTGGCCGTGTCCGACATCGAGGGCGACCACTGTGGTCGCCCCTCGCCGCAGGAGTACATCCGTGAACCCGCCCGTGGACGCACCGACGTCCAGCGCGATGGTCCCGACGGGATCGACGTGGAAGCGATCCAGGGCGTCGGCCAGCTTCAAGCCGCCGCGGCCCACATACGGGTGGTCCGGCGTGATGAGTGTCAGCTCGATGTCGGGCCGTACAAGCGCGCCGGCTTTCGTGGCGGGCTTGCCATTCACGCGTACCTGTCCGGCCATGATCAACGCGCGGCCGCGCGTGCGGGAGTCGACGAGTCCGCGCTCCGCGAGCAGAGTGTCGAGCCGGATACGGGGTAGGGAGGGCATGCGAGCGGTAGTGCGGCGCGGGGCTCAATGGCGTCGCGAGATGACCCAATCCGTGATCTCGCTCAGCCGCCCACCCAATTTCGCACGGGCCAACGCGTCTGCCGCCGCCGCCGCCGCCTCGGCGGCAAGCGCTCGTGAGCGGGTCAGCCCGTGCAGAGCTGGGTAGGTTGGTTTGCCAGCGACGGCATCCTTGCCGACGGTCTTTCCGAGCTTGGTCTCAGTCCCCTCGACGTCGAGGATGTCATCGACGATCTGGAACGCGAGCCCCAGTTGGGTCGCGTAGGCATCGATGGCGGCGAGCGTCTCCTCGTCACCGCCGGCCAAGATGGCCCCCATTGCCGCTGCGGCCTCTATCAACGCGCCGGTCTTGCGCTCATGAATGTCGCGGAGCGCCGCATGGCCGATGTGCGGTGTGGCTTGGCCGGAGCCCCTGTCGTCCGTCGCACCAATGTCCAGGATCTGCCCGCCGACCATCCCTGCCGCTCCGGCCGCGTCGGCCAGCCGAGCCATGGCTCGAAGTCGTCGCGCCTGCCGTGCAGGCGTCTCGGTGGATTCGGGACGAGCCAGCACCCCGAACGCATGCGTGAGGAGTGCATCGCCGGCCAGTATGGCAACGGCGTCGCCGTAGACGACGTGCGCGGTGGGCCGTCCGCGCCGGACCGTGTCGTCGTCCATGGCCGGCAGATCGTCGTGAATCAACGAGTAGGTGTGAATCAGTTCAACCGCGCACGCGGCGGGCATCGCGGCGGCCGATCCGGTATCGACGGGGTCGATGCGTGCGGGGCGGTCCCGTTCTGTGACAGCCTCGGCCGCGGCCAGGGTCAAGATGGGGCGTAGGCGTTTGCCACCAGCCAGCAGGCTATATCGCATCGCATCAGCGATCAGTGGCGGGCATGCCGGTGGCGTGGGCAGCCCCGTGTTCAGCGCGCTGTCAATCGCGGTCCGTCGATCGCGGAGGTAGCACTCGAACCCCTGGGGATCTGTCACGCGTTGTCCCCATCGTCGAGCGCCTGGATCAACGCATCCGGGGCGGGCGTCCGTTCGCCTCGGTCATTCAACAACTCGATGCGTCGTTCTGCGTCCTCGAGCCGCGTGTGACAGAACCGAGACAGCTGGACCCCCCGTTCGTAGAGAGCCAGAGATTGCTCCAAGGACAGGTCCCCGCCTTCGAGGGTCTTGACGATGGTTTCCAGCTCGCCAATCGCCGATTCAAAATCTGTGATGTGCTCTTCCATGGCGGTCGTCACTTTTTACCGATTACCGTGCACGTCAGTTCGCCGCGTCGGAGCTTGACGGCCACGCCGTCGCCAAGCGACACCTGGTCGGCATCTCGTAGAATCGCGGTCCGATCATCGTTCCAGCACAGGGAGTACCCCCGCGAGAGCACCCCGAGAGGACTGAGGGCGTCGAGACGACCGGCGGCGTCGCCCACTCGACTCGCCAGGGCTTGACGTCGTTGCGCCGTCTCGGCCCGCAGGCGTTCGTGGGCGGTCACCACCCGGGTTCTGCTCGCCTCGAGCCGGCGGCCGGGTTCACACGCGTCGAGTCGGGAGCGCACCGTATGCAGACGGCGCGCCAGACTGCTTGGGATCGCCCGGCCCGCACTGGCGAGGGCGTGTGTCAGTTCGGCCGTGTGGCGGCCGCGTCCAGCCAGGCGGGCGGGCCACGCCGCAATCCCTGGCCGCCGCGTGAGTTCGAGAAGCCGAGTACGACGCCGCCCAAGGCGATCGATGACGGACCCGCGCATCGCGCGGCTGAGCTGGTCGACCCGGCTCAGGAGTTCCTCCCGGCCCGCGACCACAATCTCGGCCGCGGCGGAGGGGGTGGGGGCTCGGACATCAGCGACCATGTCGCTCAGGGTCACGTCAGTCTCGTGACCCACGGCCGAGATCACCGGAACGGTGGCGTCGGCGATGGCGCGTGCTACCGATTCTTCATTGAACGCCCAGAGGTCCTCGAGTGATCCGCCCCCACGACCCGCGATGATCACGTCGACGCCCGGTGTTCGCGACATCAGGCTGATACCGCGTGCGACCTGAGCGGCGGCGCCCTCGCCCTGCACCCGCACAGGGTGGATGAGAATGTGCGCGGTGGGATGCCGGCGCGACAGCACCGTCAGGATGTCCCGGATGGCCGCCCCGTCGAGCGACGTGACCACGCCGATCTGCCTGGGGAGAAGCGGGAGTGGTCGTTTTCGGTCGGCGGCGAACAGACCGTCGGATTCCAGCTGGCGCTTGAGCTGATCGAATGCGACCTGCAGAGCACCCTGCCCGTGTGGCTGGAGATGCTCGCACACGATCTGATACTCACCCTTGGGTTCGTAGACCGTCACTCGGCCCCGCGCGATCACCTTGAGCCCATCCTCCGGTTTGAATCGAAGGTAGCGGACGGTCGAGCGAAACATCACCGCCTTGAGCTGTGCCTTGTCGTCTCGCAGGCTGAAGTAGAGGTGGCCGGTCTTCCAGAGCCGGGTGTTGGAGAGTTCGCCTTCGACCCAGACCTCGTCGTAGGTCGACTCGAGGACGGTTCGGATCTGCGTCGTGAGCGCGCTGACCGTGACGACCTGTCGAGAGGGTGCCCGAGGTGGCGAGGCG
The DNA here is from genome assembly GCA_963934795.1 of uncultured bacterium. Classification (GTDB taxonomy): domain Bacteria; phylum Acidobacteriota; class Vicinamibacteria; order Vicinamibacterales; family UBA8438; genus UBA8438. The sequence goes on along the minus strand of CAWWAF010000079.1, from coordinate 11,517 downwards.
GCGCCGAACGGCAGACGCGGGGGCTCGTTCATCGCAGTGTGCCGTGGGCTCCGGCTTCGTCGAAATCGGACGGCGTGAGACTGACCCGCTCAATGCTCGTCGCATGCCCCGTCGAGGGGTCGGCCGTCACAATCACGCCGTGTAGCCGCGGGTCTCCGCTGGCGGTATCGAATCGGCCCGGCAGTCCGGTGAGAAAACGATTCAGCACCACGCGCTTGTCGACGCCGATGACGGAGTCGTGCGGTCCGGTCATGCCGACGTCAGTGATATAGGCGGTGCCTCCGGGCAGCACGCGGTTGTCTGCTGACTGCACATGCGTGTGCGTGCCGACCACCGCGGTCACCTGGCCGTCGAGATGCCACCCCATCGCGATCTTCTCTGACGTCGCCTCGGCGTGGAAGTCCACGAAAATGATCGTGGCCTGCTCTCGCACCGCGGCGATCTCATCGCGGATGACCGTGAAAGGGTTGTCCAGCGGTGCCATGAACACGCGACCCATCGCATTGATGACCGCGACCGAGTGACCAGCGCGGGTCTGGACCACCACGTGTCCGGCGCCCGGGGCTCCCGGTGGAAAATTGGCGGGTCTGAGCAGGCGCGGCTCGAGCTCGATGTAATCCAGGGCCTCCCGCTTGGCCCAGACGTGGTTGCCCGTTGTCATCACGTCCACGCCGTGGTCGCGCATGGCTTCGCCAATGTCACGAGTGATGCCGTTGCCGCCGGCGGCGTTTTCCACGTTCGCCACCACCAGGTCGAGCGCGTGGGCTGTGACCAGCTTCGCCACGCCGTCTCGAATCAGCGCGCGTCCAGGTTTCCCGACGATGTCACCGATGAACAGTATCTTCACGTTGAGGTACTCAGCATTGTCTTCGTTCGCATCAGGCCGACTGTCCTCTCCATGATCTCACATACGGGCGACGCAGGCTGAGAGATCTGCGACGTAGACCCTGTGCCCAAGCGGGCAAAGGGACGCGAGTGGAGCCGCTGTCCGGTGTCTGCCCGCGTCGGTTTGTCCGTTTGACGCGCTGTCCGGCAGGTTCTGTGTGGGTCTCTTGTCATAGCTTAAAATATGAGTTAATAACGCTAAGATTAGATTATTTAAACAGGCTAACTTTTTGAATACTATTGTCCGCAGGTTAGTGATCGGCGGGGAATCGCCGGGAATTGGAACAGACCGTTAATTTGCAGGAGGCTTAAATTTCGCAAGTTCAGTGGAATCCGTTTCGTGAGCTTTCCGTCTTTCGTGCCCCGGGTAACTGGGCCCTCGGATCTGGACCCGGCGTCACGGAGCGGAGCCGCTCCGAGGTCAGTTGGGCGCCAGCGGTCGATGTCTAGGAGACCGACGACCGAGCGCTGGTCGTGAGCGCAGAGCTGCCAGGGATTGACCCGAAGGACGTGAACATCACCCTGGAGGATGGGGTGTTGACGATTGCCGGCGAGCGCCAGTTCGAGGGAGCCGGTGACAACGGCCGCGTCTACCGGACCGAACGCGCCTATGGCAACTTCCGTCGCTCGTTCAGCGTGCCTCGAACGGTCAACGGCGAGGCTGTTAAGGCCGAGCACAAGGACGGCACCCTGGGGGTGACGCTGCCGCAGAAAGAGGAGGCGAAGCCGCAGCGCATCGCCATCACAGCAGGGTAATCAATGGAACGAGCTGCGCGTGCCCGCCAGTGGCGGGCGCGCGCAGCTTCCGCATGTACCAAACAAGATGGGAGGCGACGATGGATCTACCGGCGAGTATCTGGCCTAGTCACCATCTGGGTGCTATCGACGCGAGGGCGATCGTCCGCGTCGAGGATCCGCACGGAGGCCTGATCATCTATGCGTATGGCCGCCCGACGCACTATCTTCTGGACGGCGAATGGTACGCCGCGGCGCCGAGGCGGGGGGGCGACTCAGACGCGTTGACCACGCAGCGAGAGAGACGCGCGCAGGACTATCCGGACCGTGAGGGCAGGCCTGAGCCGCCTGCGTAACCCTCGCGTCGAGGATGGACCGGTCGACGCAGAGCTCCTTTTCGGATATTCTCAGTGGTTATGACCGACGATTCAGACGTTGCCCTCGACGGTGACACCGATTCCGACTCTCCAGTGCTGCCCGTAGCGATGCCACGGACACCGGTGGAGCCAGCTCCACCCATCACCAATCGCTTTTTGTTCGTCGATGTTGCTGCGCAGCGGGCCAAGCAGCTTCGCCGTGGCGCGTTGCCGCGGCTCGCGCAGCTACGACCTGATCCGAATACCGGAGAGCGTCCCCCGGTGACGGTGCGGTTGGAGCGGATTGCGATGGAAGAAGTTGAGGGTGGCTTGATTGAGTACGACGTGCCGCCGCAGAAAGCGCCGGAGACCGAACAGTGACACCGGTTGAGATTCAGTCGCTGGTGTTTGGTCTCGTCCAGGCGCTGGTCACATCCTCTGCCTTTCTGGTCACCGTCTTTGTTGGGTTCTGCGTCCTTGCGGGGTTCACGAAGCACCGCGTGATCGGGAAGTCGAGTCTGGTCGTTCGTAGTCTCGAGGATCGCGTCGGCCCTGGCTCACGTTTCCTCGCCCCCGCCGCACCCCGCGGTCCAGCCGACCAGCTCAAGACCCCGGAACTTTTGGAACACACCGGTCGTCAAGCCCCATAACGGCGTACGGATGCCGCGCTTTGCTGTCCTGCCGTCGGCAGGGGGGGGCGTGTCATCCCGGCGGCGAGATGAGGCAATGAACGATGGGTGAACTGCTTGCGTTGCTCGCGCTAGGCGCCGTCGCGGGGGTCTGTCTGTTGGCGTTCAGCGTTGCGCTGCTTGCGATGAAGTTCCTGTTCGGGCTGTTGCTGCTGCCGGTTCGCCTGCTGGCCTGGCTCGTCGTGCTCCCGCTCGTCCTGCTCAAATCGGTGCTCGGCTTGCTCGCCGGTGTGGTGCTCCTGCCGCTGATGGTGATCGCGGGGTTGGGCGGAATGTTTGTCCTCTTCGCGTTGCCGCTGGTACCGGTGGTGTTGATGGGGGTGGCGGTGTGGGCGGTCATCAGGTTCAGTCGTCGCGCCCCTTCGCCCGCCGCCTTGCCCGGGGCCTGATCGCCAGGTCAGACGGTCGTGTGTACCGGCGGGCGGTCTTTCCACCACGCGGCATCTCGTTCGTAGCTGGCTCCCAACCGAAGCAAGGTCGCTTCGTCGAACGCCCGGCCCACCAACTGGAGTCCGACCGGCAGTCCGGATGCGTCCTGACCACCGGGCACGCTCAGCGCCGGCAGCCCCGTGAGATTCGCGCTTGCCGTAAAGACATCCCCGGCGTACATCTGCAGCGGGTCTTCGGAGCGCTCGCCCAGGGCGAACGCCGCCGTCGGTGTCGTAGGCATGGCGACGGCATCCACACGCTCGAACGCCGCGTCGTAGTCCCGCCGAATCAGTGTGCGCACCTGCTGCGCTTTGACGTAGTAGGCATCGTAATACCCAGCGCTCAATGCGTAGGTGCCCAGCATGATGCGCCGCTTGACTTCATCGCCGAAGCCGCCACTGCGGGTGCGGTTGTACATCTCGCCGAGGTCGGATCGGTCGCCGTTCGCAGGTGCACGGTATCCGAAGCGGACGCCGTCATAGCGGGACAGGTTCGAGCTGGCCTCCGCGGGCGCCACGACGTAGTACGTCGGCACTGCGTAGACCGAGTGCGGAAGCGGAACATCCACGATCGTCGCCCCCTGGCTACGCAGCACGTCGAGCGCCGCGTCGAAGGCCATCCTCACGCCCTCGTCCACCCCGTGTTCGAGCAGGTGCCACGGCACGCCGATCGTCGGGTGCGCGACTGGCTCTGCCAGACGCGCCCCGAACGATGGGACGGCCTCGGCGGACGAGGTCGCGTCAGCTGCGTCGTGTCCGGCGATCACTGTCAACAGCACGGCCGCATCCGAGACAGTCAGGGCGAATGGTCCGATCTGATCGAGCGATGACGCAAATGCCAACAGACCGTATCGGGACACGCGTCCGTATGTTGGTTTCAGTCCGACGATGCCACAAAAGGCGGCAGGCTGTCTGATCGAACCGCCCGTGTCTGAGCCCAGAGCGATTGGCGCGAGACGGGCGGCCACGGCGGCGGCCGAGCCTCCGCTCGACCCTCCCGGCACCCTGGTCAGATCCCACGGATTGTGAGTCGGTTCGCACGCGGAATGTTCCGTGGTGGAACCCATCGCGAACTCGTCGCAGTTGGTCTTCCCAACAATGACCGCCCCGGCGGCTCGCAGCCGCTCGACCACGGTTGCGTCGTAGGGCGGGACGAATCCAGCCAAGATACGAGAGGACGCCGTCGTCGGCATGCCCTGCGTGCAGATGTTGTCCTTGATCGCGATCGGCACCCCGGCCAGCGGCAGGGCCGGATCCCGCCCGCGATCGTCGGCATCGATCTCCGCAGCGTCTTGCAGAGCCCGTTCGCCGGCTACGTGCGTGAACGCGTGAATCGGGCCGTCCTGGGTGGCGATCCGCTCCAGATACGCTGTACAGATGTCTACCGCGGTCGCGCCGTCGGACATGGCCGCTCGGATATCGGCGGTGGTTTGCAGATCGGACGAGGGCATTATCCGAGCACCTTCGGCACGCGGAACAGCCCGTTGGCGCTCGGGTCGGGCGCGTCGGCCAACGCGTCCGTTTGCGACATCGACGGCCGGGGGTGGTCCTCGCGCATGACCGGGACCGACGTCACCGGATTCGTGGTGGCCGGGACGCCCGTGGTGTCGACTTGCTGGAGCTGATCGAAGTAGGCGAGGATGTCGCCAAGCTCCTGCGTCAGCCGCTCTGTCTCCGGTGCGGTCAGCTCGAGATGCGCCAATGCGGCGATCCGCTCGACCTCGGCCGGTGTCAATCGTGTAGGCACGGCTAGATCGTAGTTTCGGCTCACCTTCGTCCGCAACCCCCACTCTGTCTCCAGGCGGAGAACGGCGGTGGATTCGAGGGGCTGGGCTCCGTCATGATAGAGAGATGACCTCCGCCGAGACCGCATCATGAGCGACACGTCTGGTGCCGCTCCGTCTCAGTCGCTGTTCGGCCGTCCCCAGGCCGAGGTGGCGGCGGCGCTGCCTGACCGTGAGCCAGTCGCCTGTCCGTTGTGTCGTCAATCACCCGTGGCCATGGCAACCGACTTTCAGGGGTTGCACCTGGCGCGCTGCCCCCGCTGTCGATTGCAGTTTCACAGCCCGCGGCCGGTCCTCGAGCAGTTGGCCACCGCGGTCTACGGTGCGCACTACCACCGTCCAGACGAGGCAACGGCCGACGCCCGGCATCAGCGCCACTATGAGCACCAGCTCCGACGTCTGTCGGCATATCTCGATTCAAGCCGGCGCCGGGTGCTGGACGTCGGGTGTGGCGCAGGGGCATTCATGCGTTTCGCCGAGGGAGCTGGTTGGCACGTGGAGGGAACCGACATGGTCGTGACTGACGCGGCCCGGACCACCGGTGGGCGGATATGGGCGGGTGAACTTCCCGCGATCGACTTCGGCGGTGCGCAATTCGACGTGGTCCGCTTCAATCACGTACTGGAGCACACCCGCGATCCGGTGCTCGAGCTGCGGTGCGCCAACGCGCTGGTCGCACCGGGCGGCATGCTGCTCGTCGGTGTGCCCAATCTCGCTGGATTGAGCCCTCGGCTCAAGAGCTGGCAGAGTCGGTTGGGCCTGAAGACCAAACGATGGCGCCACTATGCGGCGCTGCACCACCTGTGGTTCTTTACACCGGCGACGCTGTGCCGGGTCGCCGAGGCGGCTGGCTTCGAGGTCGTTCGCTGGGAGACACCCGTCATGGGCCGGTCTGGGCGGTCTGCGTGGCTGACCGGCCTGTTTCGGGCGGTGCTTGAGTCGGGGCGGGCGGGCAGCCTCCTGGACCTCTATGCGCGACGTTGCTGACGGCTTGAGCCACCCCGCCCTGCACTCAGACCGTCGTCCGGCCGAAAATACCGGTGTTGGACCTATTGGGCGCGAGTCGCGGTCGTGCGTCTTGGAGGGTGAACGTGGTTCAGAACAAAGAAGAGGATGAGTCGGCCCGTGCCGAGGCGGAATACACGCTGGAGTATCCCGCGCGTTGCCCGCACTGCAAGGCGGAACTGGAGGCACTGCGTGTGGCGCGGCTGCTGCGGACGAGAGTTAATTTCACTTCGACGTTACCGCGTCGAGGACATGTGATCTCCTGTCCGGAATGCTCGACCATTATTTCGGCCGAACTGGTCGGCTTCGCCGGCGCACTGCGTCGGCAGGCCCACGCCGCCGTTCCTAGTGGGCGCCTGGCCCTCGGTAGGATTTTTCTCCCGCTTCAATCCGGACTTCGAGACGGTTCTCTGGCGGTGGCAACGGGCAGGTCGTGTGCGGATTGAACGCACACGGCGGGTTGTAGGCTCGGTTGAAATCGAGAGTCGTCCAGCCCTCCGCATCAGGGGCGTCCGCATACAGGAACCGCGCCGCGGAGTACGTGTCTGCTCCGCTGGTCCCGTCCCGCATGATGAACCACAGCCGCTGGCCCGAGTTGACGGGCAGCATCTGGGTCTCCCGTCCTTTGATGGTCAACGTGACGTAGCCGGTGCTCGTGTAGGTTTCGATGTCGCCCAAGATGTTCATTGTCTTGACTGTCATCGGCTCAGCGTGGGGCGTGAACTTGGCGCGCATCCGGTAGGCGTCGTCCACGGGGAACCAGTCGAGACCGGTGAAGGTCTTCCGAATCTCGGCGTCGGTATCCCGCACCCGAATGGCCAGCCGCTCCCCGCTCAGATGCACCCAGAGCGAGACCGGCCCCAGCGTCACGATCATCCGGTTCTCGGCGGGGTAGAGTTGCGCCGTCTCCACGGTCTCGCCATCGACCGTGAGCCGGGCGTCGGCCGGCGCCTGCACAGTCACACGCCCGTCACGTAACTCGAAGACCCCCGCTTCTGACGGGACGTGGGGCACGACGAAGTCATTCCGTTGGCTGGATCCAAAGCTGGTCTCGCCTTCGCGCAGGAAAAAGAGCGATGAGACGGTGAGCCAGCCGTCGTCTGCCTTCAGGTCCGCTTCGCGTTCGGTCCGCCACGCCGCGATCTCCGCTTCGTAGTCGTTCACCGCTCGCACCAGTGTGGTGACGCCGAGGCTGGCAACGAGGGCCAACGCCGCGAGCCGGCGCATGTGCATGAGCATGGCCGTATCGAACCACAGTCGGGGGCGGTGGTCAACGGTGGGGCCGCGCCGGAGGTTATGCCAAAATCATCACGCCGCAGTGGCGCTGTGGTCGCGGTGCTGGACGCCAGGGGTAGGCTCTCTGCAGCCTGGATCACTGTTCGCGCTGCCCGGGAGGACGACAGAATGACCGACGAGCGTCCGCTATTCCAGCATCCTCCGTGGATGGTAGGCGTCATGCTGATCCTCGGCGTGATGTCACTCCTCATCGGACTCACGACCGACCCCTTCTGGCTCGTCATGGGGAGCCCGGCCATCTTGACGCTGGTGGTGTACATCGGGGTCCGGGTGGCGCTGTCCATACGCCTGCGCCGACGGCCGACGGACCCCTCTGGGCCAGGTGCTGGCGAACTCCCTGGTGACGCGCCTCCGGAGTGGGTCCCCCAGGATGAACAGGGCCCCCCGGAACCCGGCTCCACTCACGACCCGGATCGTTAGGGCGCGCCTCGCCGCCTCGCGGATGTCCAGTATGTCGGTCGGCCGGTCAGAGGGCCGCGTGGGGCTTCGTCCGACGCGCCGGTCTTCGGCGAGCCAGCGGCGATCAGGGTGTCGGCCCGGTCATCAGCTCCCGGATCATTCTGAGGTTTTCCAGGTCCATCGGGTCGGGCTCGATCGCGGCGCTGGCGCGCGACCCTTCCTTCGGGGTCTCCAGGACCATTGGAAGCATCTGCATGCGCGGATCTGCGAGCAGACGCCGGAACGCGCCGAGCCCGACGTGGCCGTTGCCGATATGCGCATGGCGGTCGACGCGGCTGCCGAGTGGGGTCTTCGAGTCGTTCAGATGGATTGCCTGGACGCGGTCCAGCCCGACGTGCTGATCGAGCTGCGCCATGGTGTCGGCGTAACTGCCGTCTGAGCCGAGGTCGTATCCCGCCGCCACCAGGTGACAGGTGTCGAGACAGAGCCCGATCGGCTGTATGGCACGTGTCTCGGCGGTGTCGATGATGGCGCCCAATTGTTGAAATGTGTGGCCGAGGTTTGTACCTTGACCGGCGGTGTGTTCGAGCAAGAGTCTGGTTTTCTGATCAGTTCGATCGCTCAGCACCGCGACGATGCCTTCGGCGATTCGCGCCAAGCCTTCCGCCTCCGACGTGGTCGTGTAGGAGCCTGGGTGCAGCACGACGCCGAGTAGTCCCAACGCTTCCGCTCGGTCCAGTTCTTCGCCGAGCGCTGCGCGAGACCGCGTTTGCAATGCCTCGTCCGGGCTGCCGAGGTTGATCAGGTAGCTGGCGTGGGCCAGGACCGGCCGCACATCCAGATCGACGCAGGCTCGACGGAATGCGGCGATTTCCGTGTCTGGGAGAGGCCGAGCGCGCCATTGCCCGGACGACTTCGTAAAGATCTGCAAGGTGTCGCAGTCAGCGGCCCGTGCGCGTTCAACTGCCTTGGGAAGGCCGCCGGCGATCGACATGTGAGCTCCGAGTCTGGGCACGGCTTGATCCTGAAGCAAACCGAACGGTCCGGCAAGGGGCTGTCTGGGGCCGACCCGACTGACGCAGACCCGCCATGCCAGTGCGCTTGCGCCAGCGTTGAACCGTGGGGGACAATCAAGATTTCCCCAAGCGAACAGACTCCCAGTCGCTCTCCAGGCGGCGTGATTACGGAAAATCGTACATGAGCACTGAGAACAGTTTTGGCACCCGAACGTCACTGTCGGTCAGCGGCACGCCCGTCGCATTTCACAGCCTCGAGACGCTGGAGCGCGCCGGATTTCCTGCCGTGGCCCGTCTGCCTTACTCACTGAAAATCCTGCTGGAGAATTTGCTTCGCCGTGAGGATGGTCGGAGTGTGACCGCCGAGGACATTCAAGCGTTGGCGTCCTGGGATCCGACGGCCGGCAAGACGAAGGAAATCGCGTTCATGCCTGCGCGGGTGCTGTTGCAGGACTTCACCGGCGTGCCCGCCGTTGTCGATTTGGCCGCCATGCGCGACGGCGTCGTCAGACTCGGCGGCAATCCGGACCAGATCAATCCCCTGCAGCCGGCCGAACTCGTCATCGACCACTCCGTGCAGGTGGACCACTTTCGCGAGGCCAACGCGTTCGATCTGAACGCGCAGTTGGAGTTCTCGCGGAACAAGGAGCGATATGCGTTCCTGAAGTGGGGCCAACAGGCGTTCAACAACTTCCGCGTCGTGCCACCCGACACCGGCATCGTGCATCAGGTGAACCTCGAATACCTGGCCCGCGTCGTGTGCCTCGACGGGACCGGCGAGGGCGCGATGGCGTACCCGGATACGTTGGTCGGGACCGATTCCCACACCACGATGGTCAACGGGCTTGGCGTCGTTGGATGGGGCGTCGGTGGAATCGAGGCTGAGGCCGCCATGCTCGGTCAGCCGATTTCGATGCTCATCCCGGAGGTGGTCGGATTCAAGTTAAGCGGTCGACTCCCGCAAGGTACGACGGCCACTGACTTGGTGCTGACGATCACCGAGCGGCTTCGCCAGCACGGCGTTGTCGGCAAGTTCGTCGAGTTCTTCGGGCCGGGGTTGGCATCGCTCTCGCTGGCAGACCGCGCCACGCTGGGGAACATGTCGCCGGAGTATGGCTCGACCGTCGCCATTTGTCCGATTGACCAGATGACGCTCGACTACCTGACGTTGACCGGTCGCGACGCGCGGCAGGTGGCGCTCGTCGACGCCTATGCCAAGGCGCAAGGCATGTTCGGGACGGGAAATCAGGAGCCGGTCTACGCGACCGTCGTGGAATTTGACCTTGCGACCGTCGTGCCCAGTATCGCTGGCCCCAAGCGCCCGCAGGACCGGGTGTCGCTGGATGAGGCGAAGACCGCGTTCGACGGCGCGTTGGATGGTCTGCTGGGCGGGCGTCCGAGGCCGGTCGGTTCTACTAACGGAAACGGGGCCGGTCTGGACCACGGCGCCGTGGTGATCGCGGCGATCACCAGCTGCACGAATACCTCGAACCCGAGCGTGATGATCGCCGCTGGGCTGCTGGCGCAGAAGGCCGTGGCGCGTGGATTGACGCCGAAGCCCTGGGTCAAGACGACGTTGGCGCCCGGTTCGCTGGTGGTGACGGAGTATCTCGAGGCGGCCGGTTTGATGGCGCCGCTCGCCGACCTCGGTTTCAAGCTTGTCGGCTACGGGTGCACGACCTGCATCGGGAACAGCGGCCCGCTGCCGGACGATGTGTCGGCTGAGGTACGGGCGCGAGACCTGGTTGTCACGTCGGTGCTGAGCGGGAACCGAAACTTCGAGGGGCGCGTGCAACCGCAGGTACGTGCCAACTACCTGGCGTCGCCGCCGCTCGTGGTGGCTTATGCGCTCGCTGGGCGGATGACGGTGGACCTGACGACGGAGCCCCTGGGTCAGGACCGCGACGGCATGAACGTCTTTCTCCGCGACGTGTGGCCATCAGCCGACGAGGTGCAGACCGCGATGGCCGCGGCGGTACGGACGGAACAGTTCATATCGAAGTATGCCGGCGTCTTCGACGGCGATGAGCGGTGGCGCGGGCTGCCTGCGCCGACCGGGCAACGGTTCGAGTGGGACGATGCGTCGACCTACGTGCGGAATCCACCGTTCTTTGAGAACCTGACGCCAGAACCGGTCGCGCCGGCCGATGTCGCGGGGGCGCGCGTGCTGGCCACGCTCGGCGACAGCGTGACGACGGACCACATCTCGCCGGCGGGCACGATTCCAGAGGATGGCCCGGCCGGTACGTATCTGGTGTCGTGCGGTGTCGACCCGAAGGACTTCAATTCGTTCGGGAGTCGGAGGGGTAACCACGAAGTGATGATGCGTGGCACGTTCGCGAACATCCGGCTTCGGAATCAGCTCGCGCCAGGAACCGAAGGCGGCTGGACCAGGTATCAACCGGATGACGAGGAGATGAGCATCTACGATGCCGCCATGCGATACAAGGCGGCTGGGGTCCCGTTGGTCATTCTGGCCGGCACGGAATACGGATCCGGGTCCTCCCGTGATTGGGCGGCTAAGGGCACCATGCTGCTCGGCGTCCGTGCGGTGATCGCGGCGAGCTTCGAGCGTATCCACAGAAGCAACCTGGTGTTCATGGGGGTGCTGCCGCTGGAGTTCGTCGATGGTGAGAGCGCTGAATCGCTTCACCTCACCGGTCGTGAGACATTCGACATCACGGGGGTGTCTGATGGCTTGGTGCCACGCGGGAACGCGTCGGTGCGAGCCGTCGCTCCGGATGGCACCGTGACTGAATTCACCGCCAAGGTGCGCATCGATACGCCGGACGAAATCACCTACTACCGACACGGCGGCATCCTGCCCTATGTGTTGAGGGAGCTCGTGCGGGACGCGAGCCGATAGATGGCGTTCGACGCGTTGAACTTGACGCCGGGGGCCGCCGGGACCCGAGCGACCGCTA
>CAWWAF010000078.1:0-18204 GCA_963934795.1 uncultured bacterium | reverse complement strand
AGCAGGCGACGCTTGCGAAAGACCGGCTGTCGATACTAATTTCATCTGAGCAATTCCAAAGAGTACCTCCGTGACGCTTACTAGTCAATAATGTCAAGTTCGACAGATCCAAATGAACCGTGACGCCAACGGCTACGCTGTTGACGGCCCTGCCAGATACAGGCGCCACAGCGTCCTCAATCGTGGAGTCGCTATCGCCGGTAGCTGGGCCCCCTTGGGCTCGACACCGGGGTCTCGGGCCCGCCTGACACCGCCACCATTCCCCCGCCAACGGGAAACCAGCGCGACGAACCATCGCGCCGTCGGCCCATCCGCAGGAGGCTCCAGAACCAGGGACCTGGCTGCAAACGGCCGGCATCTCATTGAGCCCACTCGAGTTCAGGCGCCACCCCGCTGGAACATTGATGTTGGGATTCACACCATTTCCATGGTAAAGTTCGGGGATTTTGCTCGCCGTGTTGTTCTCGAACTGGATGCTGCCAAAGCGTTACTCTCTCATCGTCGCAGACCGCTCCACAGGGGTCATTCGCCGCTTCACGCTGGCGGTACGGCCGACCGTGGTCGTGATGCTGGCTGTCTTGGCGCTGCCGGTCGGATGGACCGTGCAGTCTCGCCGAGCCGCCACTGCGCGAATCGATCACCTGCAACTGCAGAATGCCACCCTCGAGGTGGAAAACGCGGGGTATCGGACCGCATCCGTAGATCTGTCCGCCGGAATCAGCGGGCTCCAGCTCGCAATGATGGAACTCCGAGATCACTCCATTGTCGATCCCCGAGTTCGCCGGGCGATGGGACGCCTGCCAGACAACGCGCGTGACGACACCGCGCAAGCCCTGCGTTCGGTCGCGCTGAATTCGCCGACGGAGACGTTCAACCTCCTGGGCGATCTGCTGAACATGCTCGATGGTCAGCTCAGCATGGCGAGTGCCGGTGTCAATCACCGGCAGGCGTTTGCGGACGCAACGCCAATCAACCTCCCGTCAGATGGACGGGTCACTGGGCGGTACGGGTATCGCCCCGACCCGTTCACCGGCGAGCGCTCGTTCCATCCTGCGGTCGATATTTCCACCGGCGTCGGTCAACCGGTCTTAGCGACGGCCGACGGAACAGTCGACTCGGCGGCCGCGAGCGGAGCCTTTGGCAACCTCATCGAAATCACGCATGGATTCGGGCTCGTCACTCGATACGGGCACCTGTCGCAATTCGCTGCCAAGGTCGGGGACGTTGTCTCCCGGGGCGACGTCATCGGGTATGCCGGCGCCACCGGTCGGGCCACCGGCATCCACGTGCACTACGAAGTCTGGGTCAACGGGACCCCGATCAATCCGCTGCAACTGGGGTCCGAGCCACGCTCGCAGGCGGCAAACTGACCCCATCCCCGGTCAGCAGCGCCATGCTGCGGCCGCCCTTGACGAAGTTCAGACCCCTTTCCTACAATCGTACGGTAGACGCCATTCTGGGAGGCTGGCGTTATGCCGACGGACTTGCTGCGAACGGACTACCGACGTGAGTTCTGTCGCCTGCCCCTTCGGCTACGGGCCGTACCGGATTACGGGTATCGGTTCCTTGCTACCTGGGGCAGCGCCTCGTCCACCTCAATCGCGCGAACCGGCCCCGTCGGGCATTCACGCTGATCGGCCCGTCAACTGATGCTGCAAAACGTCCTCAAGAAGGTATTCGGTACCCAGAACGAACGCGACCTGAAGCGTCTGCAGCCACAGGTCGCGGCCGTCAACGACCGAGAGCCTGAAATCAAGGCGCTCAGTGACAGCGCTCTGCAGGAGCGGACCACCGCCCTGCGCCTGCGTGCCGAGCAGGGAGAGCCGACCGATGACTTGCTCGTCGACGCCTTCGCGGTGGTACGCGAGGCCGGCAAGCGTGTCCTGAACATGCGTCACTTCGACGTGCAGCTTCTGGGCGGCATGGTCTTGCACCAGGGGAAGATCGCCGAGATGAAGACCGGCGAGGGCAAGACCCTCGTCGCGACCTTGCCGGCCTACCTCAATGCGCTGAGCGGCCGCGGGGTACACGTCGTCACCGTGAATGACTATCTCGCGCGTCGCGACGCGGAGTGGATGGGGCGGCTCTACCGTTTCCTCGGCTTGCGTGTCGGCATCATCCAGCACGACATGCGTGATGCGGACCGGAAAGCGGCGTACGCGGCAGACCTGACCTACGGCACCAACAACGAATACGGCTTCGATTACCTCCGCGACAACATGAAGTTTGAGCTGTCGCAGTTTGTGCAACGCGGCCATCACTTCGCGATCGTGGACGAAGTCGACAGCATCTTGATCGACGAAGCCCGGACGCCCCTGATTATCTCCGGGCCAGCCGAGCAATCCACGGAGCTCTACGGTGAAGTCGATCGAATCGTCCCTCGCCTCAAGGCTGGCGCCGTCACGCAAGGCGATGCCAAGGCAGAGGATCGCGACGCGTTGGAGGACACGGGCGACTACCTGACCGACGAGAAAACGAAGACTGTCACGCTCACCGAAAGCGGGATGGCCAAGGCCGAAGAGCTGCTCGCTGGCAAACTGGAGCCAGGCGGATTGTACGACCCGGTCAACATGCCGCTGCTACACCACGTCAACCAGGCGTTGCGGGCCCACGTGCTGTTCAAGCGTGACGTGGAGTACATGGTCAAGGAAGGCCAGGTCGTGATCGTCGACGAGTTCACCGGTCGTCTCATGCCCGGCAGACGCTGGAGCGACGGATTGCACCAAGCGGTCGAAGCCAAGGAGAAGGTCAAGATCGAACGGGAGAACCAGACGCTGGCGACGGTCACCTTCCAGAACTACTTCAGAAAATACGACAAGCTGTCTGGCATGACCGGGACCGCCGACACTGAGGCTCCGGAGTTCAACAAAATCTACAAGCTCGATGTGATGGTGGCTCCGACGAATCGTGTGCTCGTGCGGGTCGAGGAACCGGACTCCATCTACCGAACGGAGCGCGAGAAGTACGACGCGATCGCCGAAGACATCAACGAAAAGCAGGCCCTTGGACGCCCGGTCTTGGTGGGCACGGTCTCTATCGAGAAATCGGAACGATTGGCCGGCCTGCTCAAAATGCGCGGTATCAAGCATGTTGTGCTGAACGCCAAGTTCCACGCGCACGAAGCGGAGATCGTGGCCCAGGCCGGTCGCTTGGGTACCGTCACCATCGCGACCAACATGGCTGGCCGCGGCACAGATATTCTGCTTGGCGGCAACGCTGAGTACATGTCGCGACAACAGACGCTCGCGGAAGAGGTGGCCGAACGCGTCCCGAAGGAGGAGGCGTCGTTCTTCGACGACGACGAATTCGTCAACTTCTATCATCTTGAGCATTTCTACCGGGTCCCCACACCGGATTGGGAACGAATCTCGACTCAGTTCGCTGAGCAGACGCAGGCGGAACACGAGCAAGTCGTCGAGGCCGGCGGGCTCCACATTATCGGCACCGAGCGCCACGAGTCTCGGCGCATCGACAACCAGTTGCGTGGGCGAGCCGGCCGACAGGGGGACCCAGGGTCATCCCGCTTCTACCTCTCTCTGGAGGACGACCTGATGCGTATTTTCGGGTCGGAGCGTATCTCCGGCTTGATGGAACGCCTGGGCATGGAGGAAGGGGTGCCGATCGAGCACGGCATGGTGACCAAGGCGATCGAGCGCGCGCAGAAGCAGGTCGAGGCGCAGCACTTTTCGGTGCGGAAGCATTTACTCGAATACGACGACGTCATGAACAAGCAGCGTGAGAATGTGTACACGCTGCGGCGGGAACTCCTGGACGGGGAAATCCATATCTCTGACGATGAGGTGGTCGACGGTCGAACCTTCCTCCTGACGCTCGCCGAAGACCTTGTCGACCAGCGCGTCGAGCAGCATTGTGGGTCAAACATCGACCCTGAGGACTGGGACACCGACGCACTGGCTCTCTCCGTCGGCGAGGCAACCGGCCTCCCTTCCGAAAGCGTCGACGCGCTTGAACTTGACGATGTCAGCGCGGAAGAGATGCACGACGTGCTCTGGGGCGCAGTCAAACGGCGCTACGAGGAGAAGGAAGCAGCGGTCGACACAGACATCCTCCGTCGCGTCGAGCGCGACGTCATGCTGCAGATCGTGGACACCCAGTGGAAAGACCACCTCTACAGTCTCGACCATCTGAAGGAAGGCATCGGCCTCCGCGGCTACGCACAGAAAGACCCGCTCGTCGAATACAAGCGGGAGAGCTTTACGCTGTTCCAGGCGATGAAGGATCGGATCGACGCGGAAATGGTCCGTTATCTGTGGCGTCTGAGACCCGTCGCCCAGGGTGACGGCACCGCGGCGCCGGCCATTCGGCGGCAGCGCGCGGCGCCGATAACGCTCAACGACCCGGGCGCGGGTGCCTCTGCGTTCAGCGGCGCCCCTCGTTCCGGCCCCCCGCGGCCGGAACGGGCTGGCGGCGACGACGCGGCAGTGCGCACGGTACGGCGTGACGCCCCGAAGGTCGGACGCAACGATCCCTGCCCGTGTGGGAGCGGAAAGAAGTACAAGAAATGCCATGGAGCCTGAGATGAAGATGGACAGCGAGACCCGGGCAACGCGGTTCACGACCACGGACATCCACGAGGCGCTGACGTTCGACGACGTGTTGCTCGTACCACGGCACTCCGAAGTGGTTCCCAGCGAGGTCGACGTAGCCACCCATCTCACCCGGAACATCTCGCTGACGGTGCCGATCATCAGCGCCGCGATGGATACGGTGACCGAGTCTCGGTTGGCCATCGCCATGGCCCAATTGGGCGGCATGGGCATCATTCACAAGAACTTGACCATCGAAGAGCAGGCCTCTGAGGTCGACCGCGTCAAGCGCTCCGAGAGCGGGATGATTGTCAATCCGATCACCCTCTCCCCCAGCGGTCGAATCTACGAAGCACTCGATTTGATGAAGAAGTACCGGATCTCCGGGGTGCCGATCACTGAAGACGGCGGGACGGAGGGCAAACTCGTCGGCATTCTGACCAACCGGGACCTGCGCTTCGAGGGGGACCTCGACCGACCGATCGCGGATGTGATGACTCGGGAGAAGCTCATTACCGTGCCCGTCGGCACCACGTTGCAGGAAGCGCGTTCCATCTTGCACACGCATCGGGTCGAGAAGCTCCTGGTGGTCGACCAGGACTTCATGCTTAAAGGCCTGATCACGGTCAAAGACATCCAGAAGATGATTACGTATCCGGCGGCCTCAAAAGACGAGCTGGGTCGTCTGCGGGTCGGGGCGGCTGTGGGCGTCGCAAAGGACACGTTGGAGCGCGCGGAGGCCTTGGTCGCCGTGGGCGCCGACGTCCTGACGATAGACACCGCTCACGGCCACTCGGCCGGGGTGATGTCGATGGTGCGCACCATCCGCGACCGTTTCCCGAGTGTGGAGTTGATTGCAGGCAACGTCGCAACCGCCGAGGGAACCAACGCGCTCATCGACCTGGGCGTAGACGCGGTGAAAGTAGGAATCGGGTCGGGCTCGATCTGCACAACGCGGGTCATCGCCGGCATCGGCATGCCCATGATTTCGTCATTGTCCGAGTGCGCCGAAGCGGCCGGACGCCACGGCGTACCGATCATTGCCGACGGTGGAGTGCGGTACTCTGGCGATATCACGAAAGCCCTCGCGGTTGGCTCCAGCACCGTCATGATCGGCAGCCTGTTCGCCGGCACGGATGAGAGCCCCGGCGAGCTGATCCTGTTCCAGGGGCGGAGCTTCAAGGAATACCGGGGCATGGGGTCCATTGGAGCCATGCGCGCCGGAAGCCGGGACCGCTACTTCCAGGAAGACTACGACCTCGCGAGTCCGACAGAAGGCGGGGAGAAGCTGGTCCCAGAGGGGATCGAAGGGCGCGTCCCCCACAAGGGCTCCGTCGGCGCCATGGTTCACCAGCTGGTAGGCGGCTTGCGGGCAGGGATGGGGTATTGCGGAGCCGCGACCATTCCAGACCTGCAGCGGAACCCTCGTCTCATCCGGATCACCGCGGCTGGCATGCGCGAGAGCCACGTGCATGACGTGGTCATCACCAAGGAAGCCCCGAACTACCGCTCAGAATGACGCTCAGGTTCGGCTGGCGCTAGACACCGGATGATCGTCCGCGGGGGCCGGTGGGCTCTCGTCGGTGATGACGATCTCCCGCACGTCACGGCCCTGATCAGTAATACGGACCGATACCGCCCCGCGAAACGGACGCGGCAGACGGTCGGCCCACTCGATACAGAGCAGGCCTCCGCTCTCTGGCAGTTCCTCAAGACCCAGGTCGTCGACCTCCGCTGGTTGCAGGCGATACAGGTCGACGTGGTACACCGCTCCCCCGCCATACTCTTGAATGAGTGTGAAGGTGGGGCTGCTCACTTCATCCCTCGCCACGCCGCGGCCCCGCACGAAACCGCGCACGAATGCCGTCTTGCCAGCGCCCAGCTGGCCATAGAGCAGCACCACCGCGCCCGGGTCCAGGCGACGGGCCAGATCAGCCGCGACATCAGCGGTCTCGTCCTCGGATTGACTCACCAGGCGCTCGTTCATGGCGCCCCAACGACACCAAGGCCAAGGCTGGCGTGGTCAGCGGTCAGGCGCCGCACCGCCGCTCCCAGTTGACCCGCCAGATCGCTCGCGATCATACCCACCTCCCCATGCACGTCAGCCGCGAGGTCGCCCGCCAGCCCGTGGAGTTGCACCGCGAGGCCACAGGCGGACCGTGCGTCCAGCCCCTGGGCCAGCCAGGCCGCTACGACGCCGGTGAGGACGTCACCGGTTCCTCCGGTCGCCATTCCCGGATTACCCGTCACGTTGATCAGCACCCCACCGTCAGGGGCCGCTACGAGCGTACGCGCGCCTTTGAGCACGACATACAGCTGTTGCGATGTCGCGAGCTCACGAGCCACCTCCAGGCGGTGCTCCTGCACGTACTCAACGGTGTGCTCGGTCAAGCGTGCCATCTCACCAGGGTGTGGCGTCACGATCACGTCGCGACCACTCCCGCCCACGAGCGCCTGTGGGTCGTCGATGAATGCGTTGATCGCGTCGGCGTCCAACACGAGTGGCCCCGTCGACCGCGCGACGAGCGCACGGACCGCCTGCCCGACCTCCGGACCCTGGCCCAGTCCGGGGCCGATGGCCAGGACATCACATCGTTCCGCGAGCACGGCGTCCACCGCCGATACGACAATCGTGCCAGCGGGCGTCGAGTCGAGCCCCACCGTCATGTATTCGGGCATCAACGCGCTGACGACGTCCTGACAGATGCGCGGCGTGGCTACCGTCACCAACCCCGCCCCTGACCGTAGTGCGCCCGCACCCGCCAACCGGGCCGCGCCGGTCTTGCCGGTCGATCCCGCCACGATCAGCACGCGACCGCATTCCCCCTTATGAAGTTCGTCCGGTCTCGGCTCAATCTGTTCGCGTGCCCACTCCGTGGTGATGACCTCAGTGCGGGGTCCAGAGACCGTATCGATGACCGACTGAGGAATGCCGATGTCCGCCACTGCCAGCTCCCCGACCCTGGTGGCGGCCGGGGGGACCAGCAGCGACACTTTTGGCGCACCGAGCGTGACGGTCAACGCGGCGTCGACCGTTGCTCCAATGATCGCCCCCGTGTCCGCCGACAGGCCAGAGGGCAGGTCGACAGACACGATGGGGACCCCGGTGGCGTTGAGTCCGTGAACGACGTCCGCCCAATGACCGGTGAGAGGCCTGGACAACCCGGTACCGAACAACGCATCCACGATGAGATCCGCCTGCGCGATCTGGGAGACGCACGCCGCCCAGGCGTCTGGCTCGGCCGCCGTGGTGACGTCGAGATCCAGCGCGCGGAGCGCGGTGAGGGTCTGGCGAGCATCGCCGCGTACGGCCGTCTCTGGAACCGCTAGATACACGGAGATCTCAGCGCCACCAGTGGCCAGGAGCCGCGCGACCACGAAGCCGTCGCCGCCGTTGTGGCCCTTGCCGCACACGACCGCGATCCGCTGGTCATACAGGTCCGGGATCTGCCGCTCCATGGCGGCCACGACTTGCCGACCCGCGTTTTCCATCAGCACGATCGACGGAATACCCGCGGTGCCGATCGCGGCGCGGTCTGCTGCCTGCATCTGAACGGTAGTCAGGACACGCATCATGTCGTGTAGTGCCGAAGACAGGGGGGTATCGCCGGCGCCCTCCATCGTATCCTCTCGCGGCTGGAGCGCCCACGAGTGGTCATCTCGCGCACAAGCGCGTAGGTCACGCGACGGCCACAACACTGCCCGCACGCGGGGATGACGCGGTCGCGAGGCATGTGACGCAACGGCAACAGGACGCTAGTCCTGGTAGCTGTCCACCGGTGGACAGCTACAAATCAAGTGGCGATCGCCGTGCGCATCGTTGATTCGGCCAACCGTTGGCCAGACCTTGTGTTCCCGTACGAAGCGGGTCGGATAGACCGCCTGCTCGCGGGTGTAGGGGTGGGGCCAGGTATCCGCAGTCGCTTCAGCCGCGGTGTGCGGGGCGTTCTTTAAGGGGTTGTCCACGGGGTCCGCATGCCCGTCGACCACCGCTTGGATCTCGCCGCGTATCGCAATCAACGCCTCGCAGAAACGATCCAATTCCTCTCGCGACTCGCTCTCGGTGGGCTCGACCATCATCGTCCCCGGCACCGGAAACGACACCGTGGGCGCGTGAAACCCATAATCCATGAGCCGCTTCGCGACGTCGAGCTCAGTGACGCCGCCAGCCTTGAACGCGCGCAGATCGAAAATCATTTCGTGCGCGACACGTCCGTTCGCTCTCGTGTACAACACGTCGAAGTGCGGCGCGAGGCGGGCCTTCAGATAGTTGGCGTTGAGAATCGCGACCTCGGTCGCGCGCGTCATCCCACCGGGGCCCAGCAACCGCATGTACCCGTGCGAGATAAGCAGGATACTGGCGCTGCCCCACGGCGCCGCCGCGATGGCAGGAATCGCCGATTCGCCTCCAACCGGCACCACGCTATGGCCGGGCAGGAACGGCGCCAAATGCGCCGCCACGGCAATTGGCCCCATCCCCGGTCCGCCTCCGCCGTGCGGAATCGCAAATGTCTTGTGCAAGTTGATATGGCAGACGTCGGCGCCAATCGCGGCCGGGCTGGTCAGCCCCACCTGTGCGTTCATGTTCGCACCATCCATGTACACCTGGCCGCCATGCGTATGGACGAGGTCGCAGATTTCTGCGATGGCGTCCTCAAACACCCCATGGGTTGACGGGTAGGTCACCATCAAGGCGCACAGTGTATCTGCATACGCCTCCGCCTTCGCACGCAGATCAGTCACGTCGACGTTACCCCGTGCGTCGCAGGCCACAATCACCACACGCATGCCGGCCATGGCCGCACTGGCGGGGTTGGTCCCGTGCGCTGACGCGGGAATGAGCACGACGTCGCGCCGCATCGCGCCACGGCTCCGCTGATACGCGCGAATAACCATCAGCCCGGCAAATTCCCCCTGAGCTCCCGAGTTCGGCTGTAGGGACACCGCCGATAACCCCGTAATGGCACACAGCGAAGCCTCTAACTCACGAAACAGCTCTTGGTAGCCTGAGGCGCCCTCCACCGGCATGAACGGATGCACCGAAGAAAACTCTGGCCAACTCACCGGACGCATCTGAGTCGCTGCGGTCAATTTCATGGTGCAGGATCCGAGCGGAATCATCGACGTGTCGAGACCAATGTCCTTTCGCTCAAGCTGCTTCAGGTACCGCATCATCTGCGTTTCCGACCGATGACGGTGAAACACCGGATGCGTGAGGAATGCCGACCGTCGGATGAGCGGCTCTGGCCAATTCGGCGTGACCGACTCCGCGGTGTGAACCACTGTCGGCGCCGATCGGCCGACCGCAGCGGCTGCGATCGACAGTATGGCCTGCAGGTCCGCATCGGTGGTCGTCTCGTCGAGTGAGATACCAACCGTATTCCCAACGTACCGGAAGTACAACCCGGCCGCGGTGGCCTCCACCCGGATCGACGAGAGGGCCGCATCCGACAGACGCAAAGTCAGCGTGTCAAAGAAGCAGGTGTGCCTCAATGCGAAACCCAGCGCGCGCAGCCCCTCGTTAAGTTGTCGCGTGTATCCGTGCACACGGGCTGCGATCGCCCGGAGCCCTTCTGGGCCGTGATACACCGCAAAGAACCCCGCCATATTGGCCAGCAGTGCTTGCGCGGTGCAGATGTTCGATGTCGCCCGCTCACGGCGAATGTGCTGCTCGCGGGTTTGCAGTGACATCCGGTGAGCGGCGTGCCCGTGGCGATCAACGGACAATCCAATGATGCGCCCCGGCGTCTGTCGGGCAAATTCTGTCCGCGTCGCGAAAAACGCCGCATGTGGCCCGCCGTAACCCAGCGGCACGCCGAACCGCTGCGAATTTCCGACCACTACATCGGCACCCAGGTCGCCCGGTGGCGTCAGCAGCGTCAGCGCCAACAAGTCGCTGCAGACCGCCACGAGGACACCCGCCGCATGGGCCTGCTCGATGAGCCCATCGATGGCCGCGACTTCGCCGTCCTGGGCCGGATACTGCAACAGGACGCCAAATACGCCCCCGCTGTCTGGGGCGCCCCATGCCCACGACGACGGCTCTCCGATGTCGATGCTGATCCCGAGCGGTTCCGCGCGACCGCGCACGACATCGATCGTGTGCGGAAAACAGCCGGATGACACAAGGAACCGGTTCGCGTCTGGCCGCGCCCGCGTCTGCGCGCGGTGCAACAGCGCCATCGCTTCGGCGGCTGCAGTCGCCTCGTCCAGCAGCGACGCGTTGGCTACCGGCATCCCCGTGAGGTCGGACACCATCGTCTGGAAGTTGAGGAGCGCTTCCAGACGGCCTTGAGCCACTTCCGCCTGATAGGGCGTATAGGGGGTGTACCACCCGGGATTCTCGAACACGTTCCGGAGGATGACGCTGGGGGTAAAACAGCCGTAATAGCCGAGACCGACGAATGGCCGTCCGGGCCGGTTGCGCGCACCGACCGCTTGCATGCGGGCCAGGAACTCTGGTTCGGTCTCGGGGCCGGGCACGTCCAGTGGCTCGGTGAGGCGGATCTGCTTCGGCACCGCCTCGTCGATCAGCGCGTCGAGCGATTCCGCCCCGACCACGGCCACCATGGCCTCAATCTCGTCAGGCCCCGGTCCAATGTGTCGGTCGCTGAACTGCGCAGCCGCGGTCCGCACTACGACACCAGCTCGTTGTATGCCGCCGCGTCCAGTAGAGCGTCGGTATCGGACGGGTCAGTGAGCTCCATGACGATCATCCACGCATCATGCGCACCGGCGTTCACGGTTTCTGGTTGGTCGCTCAGGGCCGCGTTCACCTCGACGACACGGCCGGCCATCGGGCAGAACAGATCGGAGACGGCCTTCACCGATTCAATCGATCCGAACTGGGCACCGGCCTCGAACACCTGCCCCACGTCAGGCAGCTCGACGAACACAACATCGCCCAACTGGTCCTGCGCGTAGTCGGTAATGCCGATGCGCGCGGTCTTCCCCGAAATGGAGATCCATTCGTGATCCGTGGTGTATTGCCTGTCGGTCGGATACATTGCCTTCTCACCCTCGCTTGTAAAACGGCAGCGGCACGACACGTGCTGCTACCCGTCGCCCGCGGATCTCAACCTCGCAGTCGGTGCCCGGCGCACAGGCGGTAGATGGCAGATACGCCAGGCCAATCGCTTTGTCGAGAAATGGCGTGCGTGTCCCGCTCGTCACAACCCCCACCTGCTCGGATTGGGCGAACACCGAATAGCCGTGCCTGGCGATGCCTCGGTCCACCATCTCGAATCCGACCAGTTTGCGGGTCACGCCGGCCGCCTTCTGCGCGACCAACGCGTCACGGCCAATGAACGCGGGCTTGTCCCATCCCACGACCCACCCAAGCCCAGCCTCGAGCACGGTCGTCGTCTCGTCGATATCCTGGCCGCTCAGACGCATGGCCGCCTCCAATCGGAGGGTGTCCCGGGCCCCAAGTCCCGCGGGCTTCAGCCCGACCTCTGTGCCCGCGGCCAGCAGCGTCTGCCACAACCGCTCGGACCCCGCCGGGGGTAGAAAAATCTCAAATCCGTCCTCACCCGTGTATCCCGTGCGAGAAATCGTAGAACGCTGGTTCGCGACTTCGCCCGTCTCAAAGCGGTAGTAGCCAATGTCGTCGAGGGCGACCTCCGTGAGCGGCTGCAGCACCTCGAGCGCACGTGGTCCCTGGATCGCAATCAGCGCATACCGCGACGACGTATTGACGGCAAAGGCATCCCCGACGCCCTTGATGCCGGCGCTGATATGGGCGAAGTCTTTGGCGATGGAGGACGCGTTGACGACCAGCATGAAGTGGTCGTCTCTCAACCGGTAGACCAGCAGGTCGTCAACGAACGTCCCCGCCTCGGTCGTCAAGGCCGAATAGTGCGCCTGACCGATGTCCAGACGGGACGCGTCGTTCGACGAGATTCGTTGCACGGCAGCCAGCGCGTCGCGCCCGGCAATTTCGATCTCGCCCATGTGGCTCACATCGAACAGGCCGGCTGCCCCGCGCACGGCCAGGTGCTCCTCACGGATCCCGGAGTACTGCACCGGCATCTCCCAGCCGCCGAACGGCACCATCTTGGCGCCCATCGCGACATGTCGAGCGTGTAGCGGGGTCTTGAGCAGCGTATTGGGCGCGTCGGTCATGAACAGTGATTCCTGCCGCCTCTGAACGGCCGGCAACAGGTGTTCGTCGGCGCGTGGTGAGATGTCCGGGGTGCGGCCGCCTCCGGAAAATACCCGACGAGGACCAGCCGGGTAAACGTACTATGGGTCCCCCGGGCGGTCAAGGCACCGCGACGACAGCCTTTGTCCGTGGTCGGTGCACGTGGAAGATTGTGGGTCACACCGTGTGCCACCCGGTCGACTACACCGAAGCGAACGGTCACGCCGCTACAATGGGCAGGTTCCCTGCGCGGCGCCCAACTGGCGGCGCCCAAGAAACCGCGACCACCAGTGCCAAGTGACACCGACGCATCCTGCGACCTGGAGACACCACATGTCAGCCCGCTTTGCCACGCATCTCTTGGCCAGCACCGTCCTGGCAGCCTCGCTGCCCGCCACCGCGAGCTCGCAGAGCGCGCGAGACGCCACTGCGAACCACGTCGTGGACAAGCTGAGCGTCACTATCCTCTCGTCCAACCTGGCCAACGGCGCCACCATCGGTGAGTGGGGCCTGTCTGCGCTCGTGCAGGCCGACGGACAGTGCGTACTGTTCGACGCCGGACGACATCCAGATACCGTGCTGCGTAACGCCGAGGCCCTGGACGTGGACCTGTCCTGCGTCACGGACGTGGTCTTGAGCCACTTCCACTTCGACCACACTACGGGGCTGCTCCCCATCGTACGGGCCGTGCGCGACACGAACCCAGGCGCGATTCGGCGCGTGCATGTTGCGAAGGGATTCTTCCTCCCACGGCGCTCTCTTGCCGCGGGCGATGACACCGAGTGGAATCAGATGATCGCCATGCAGGAGGCGTTCGCCGAGTTGGACGTCGCTTTTGTCGAACATGATGGCCCCACGGAAATATTTCCCGGCGTCTGGGTCACTGGCCCCATCGACCGACCCCATCCGGAACACAACTATCCCAACACGATTCGGGTGCAACTGGACGGCGCGTGGGTCGAAGACCATGTGCCAGATAGCCAGGCACTGAGCGTCATGACCCCAGACGGCCACGTAGTGCTCCTGGGGTGTGGACACTCCGGTGTGGTGAACGCGCTTGACCAGATACAAGCGGACATTGCGGACGCCCCGATTCACGCGCTGATGGGCGGTCTGCACCTGTTCGCGGCAAGCGATGAAACGCTCGGTTGGACCGCCGACCGGCTTCGCCAAATCGGCATCGCACACCTGATGGCAGGACACTGCACCGGCATCGAGCCGCTCATCCGGTTGCGCGTCGGCCTCAACCTGACTCGACGCACCGCTGTGGTTGGGGCGGTCGGTTCACAGTTTGTGTATGGCGAAGGGATTCGAGCGACCGTGATCGCCATGTAGGACGTACCGTCCCGCCTATCCGGCACCCGCCGCCCACTGCAACCGTAGAATACGTAGCAAATGCCGTCCCACATCGCCACACCAACCGCACGTCAGGTCGCCGTGACGCGCCCCGTCTGTGCGGCTGGCGACCGGACCTGGCATCACCCCAAGGAACCATCATGCGAATAATCGGCACGCTCCTCGCGGCGCTCCTGTTGGCAACCTCAGCCGCCGCCCAATCGACGACAGACGATCTCCCGGACCGCGCCGTCGAGTGGATGCAGTCATACCTGCGTGTCAACACCGTCAATCCCCCTGGGAACGAGATTGCCGGCGCGCGGTTTCTGGCGGCCATCTTTGACGACGAGGGCATTCCGTACGAAATCGTGGAGTCCGCACCAGGGCGGGGCAACATCTGGGCCCGACTGGAGGGTGGTGATGAGCCGGGATTGGTCCTCCTCCATCACATCGATGTGGTGCCGGCGGACCCAGACTACTGGGACACCGACCCTCTCTCTGGTGAGATACGAGACGGTTTCATCTACGGCAGAGGCGCACTGGACACCAAGTCTTCGGGCATCTCCCATCTCGCCGCCTTTCTCGGCCTCCATCGCTCCGGTGCCCTATTGAATCGCGACGTCACCTTCATGGCCACCGCGGATGAGGAGGCCGGTGGCTTCTTTGGCGCGGGATGGCTCGTCGAGCATCGGCCTGAGCTGTTTGAACGTGTGGGCTACGTGATCAATGAGGGCGGTGGCGGCACGAACGTCGGTGGACAGGTCCGAGTGGCGGTCGAGGTGACGCAGAAACTGCCGTACTGGCTGCGGGTGACGGCTCGGGGGGAGCCGGGGCACGGTTCGCGACCTCAGCCGCAGACGTCCGTCACGCGGCTCGTGGAGGCGCTGGGGCGCCTCGACCAACACGATTTCGGTTTCCGAGTCATACCCGCTGTCGACAGATACTTTCGTGGCTTGGCGGGGACGGTGACGCCTGAGTGGCAGGCACGCTACGCGGACATGGGAAGCGCACTCGCCGAGACTGGCGTGGCCGAGGCACTCCTTCGCGACAATCCGGGTCACTACGGGCTGACCCGCAACACGTGTGCCATGACTCGGCTCGGCGGCAGCGACAAGATCAACGTCGTCCCGACGGAAGCCTGGGCCGAGTTGGATTGTCGTCTGCTACCCGATCAGGACCCCGAGGAATTTCTCGCCGAGCTTGGCGACGTATTGGGGGACGCCATCGGGGTCGACACCATGATGGGCTTTACCCCCGCGCAATCGTCGGCGGAGACCGGGTTGTTCCGCGTCATCGAAGATGTCACGCGGACGCACCATCCGACCGCGGCCGCGGTCGTCCCGTCCGTGACGACCGGCTTCACCGACAGCCACTTCTTCCGTGACCTTGGCATCACCGCGTATGGCTACACTCCGTTTGTCGTCCCGGCCGCCGATCGGGGTGGCGTCCACGGCAACAACGAACGTATCTCCGTCGAGAACGTGCGACGCGGGGTCGGCGTGATGCTGGACATCCTGAAAGCGTGGACGATGGACTGACATCGCCAGGACGGCCGTGCCGACGGGGCCTCTCGCTCAGCGCCCCCCGGAGTCTCGATAGCGCAAATACGATTGCAGCGTGTGGTAACTGATGCCCAACACGTCGCAGGTGCGGCGCTTGTTCCGGTCACAGCGCTCCAACACGAGCCGCGCATAGCGACTGCCCCAGGCGCGCATCGAGTCCGCACGTGCCGCTGACGGATGGAGCACCTCCGCATACTCACGAGTCAACTCCGGCGGCCAATCTGACAACGTGACCACGTGCCCGGGAGTGAGTGCGACGGCCCGCTCGATGACCCGCTGCAGTACCCGCACGTTG
The DNA here is from genome assembly GCA_963934795.1 of uncultured bacterium. Lineage (GTDB taxonomy): Bacteria > Acidobacteriota > Vicinamibacteria > Vicinamibacterales > UBA8438 > UBA8438. Next base: position 2,322 of record CAWWAF010000078.1, on the reverse strand, counting down.
CCCGGCCAGCCGTAACTGAGGAGCGCTTCCGCAGCGCCGTCGGACAGAGACAATTGGCGAAACCGGTGGTGACGCGCAAGAAAATACTCGGCCAATTCGAGGACGTCGTCTCTCCGCTTCCGAAGCGATGGGACCTGCAACTCGACACCAGCCAGCCGGTAATACAGGTCCTCTCGAAACCGACCTGCATCAACCAGCTGGCGTAGGCTCTGGTTCGTCGCGACCACCAACCGGATATTCACCCTCCGCAAGTTGTGCCCCCCTACCCGCTCGACCGCGAGGTCCTGGACGGCGCGAAGCAGCTTGGCCTGCGCAGCGGGGGACAGGTCACCCACTTCATCGAGAAAGAGGGTCCCGCGGTCGGCCGCCTCAAACGTGCCTCGTCGAGCGCGGACGCCTGTCGCGATGCGGTCCTCGATCCCAAATAGCTCTGCCTCCAGCAGCGTCTCGACCAACGCGGCGCAATTCACCGCGATAAACGGCCCTTGGCGTCGAGCACTGAGGTCATGGATCTGCCGTGCGACCAGTTCCTTTCCGGACCCGCTCTCGCCTTCGACGAGGACCGTGAAATCCGTGGCCGCCACCCGCTCCACTGACTGACGCAGCGCCCGCATGCACGGACTGGCACCGATCACCGGCGCCGCCGGGTCAGGCGGGGCGGTCAGGACAGCCGACGCAGCCGACGTAACGGACGCAGCCGGGCGCACACTGCCCTGGGGGACTGACCGCGTGGACTCAGCACCAGTCCACGCACGCGCGCCGCATCCCGAAGCAGGTGCCGATCCCACTCATCAATTGCACCTCGCACACCGACATCTATCTCGAGACAGCCCTCGGAGCCGTTCGGCAGCGGCACCGAGAACTGCAGCACCTGCTTCCCCCGTGGGGCGCTGGCGGGAGCGACAGGCACAATCCGAACCGCGTGGGCGGCGGAGACCAACCGACGCACCGCGACAACAAACGCCGCTTCGAGCCCGGCACGCCCGGTCACTGCCGAAGACTGCGACAGCACCGACGCCAGAAACTCCGAAAACGCGCGCCGCCGCTCGGCGCACCGCTGCCGACAAACGGTCCGTTCCGAACTCGACGGAACAACAGAGGCGGGCGAGACAGAACCGACCGAGGCAGACGATGCGGAATGAGTGGCCATCGATAGTGGACTCCGGTTAGTGAGACAGAGGACCGACCTTCTGCGGTCTTACCTATCAAACGGAGTGCCATCGCGATGTTCCCCAATGGACTCGGGTGTTGTCACGGGTCCTTGGCCATCCACACGCGGGCGCAGAGCGCCATGGGTAGTTCGTGCCCACTCCCAGAGATGGCCATTCGGGTCCCTAGATGCTTCACGACCGACTGTGCGCTCTGGTGGGACCGGGCTCGGGTCCGCGCGCCGACAGATCGATCTGCCGATCGAACCTCAGCGCGCCTCGGTACCGCACACCGTATTCCGTCACAATCGGCGCCACCCAGGACCGTGCCACCTGACCAGCAACCCGCCACACGCCAGACGGGCCGGCCAGATGGATGAACGTCCGTACGCCCGAGCAGAGATATGCCGAGGTGTCAATGACGGCACCCTCTTCTGACAGATTGACGAGGGTCGCATCGAGCCGTGGTCGCAGGCGGAACTAGCGAATCCATGACAGCGCCTCTCCGCTGCGGCGCGGCGAATACCGCCGCTCACTGGGTCGGGCTCTGTTCAACGCGCGACCCATGCCCCCTCTTCGGGTCGAAACGCCAGAATTCGCGTCCGTCCCGCAGCACCCAGTATGCGCACCGCGTACTGTCTGCCTTCTCGGCTCCGCAAGAACATGGTGCCGCTTCTTGCGGTGCCGAACGGACTGAATGTCAACGTGTCGGACACGCCGAGCCGAACCGGGTCCGTTCCCCCGCTAACAATGTCGCCTGCCATACCCGACACGCCAGGGCCAGCCCGATCGTGACCCCAGCGAATCGGTCCCCAATGCGTTCGACCGCCGTGATTGGCCGATCAACGCCACGCCGAACATCACGGGTGCTGAGACCGTTCCCATTGCCATCGACGTAGACCGCATACCCGTAGCCGCCACCATCGCGCTCGAAGCGGAGCCCTGCGAACGCCGAACGCAAGGCGGCTTGCGCCCGCGTGAACCGCGCAAGCCCAGCGATGTGCCGAGCGGCTGAGGTTCCCCGCGCATCGTCCAGTCCCCGTAAGACCGACGGCGTGGCGAGAGCGGCCAGGACCATCAGCAATCCGATTGCCAGCAGCGCCTTCACGAGTGAGAAGCCACGTACGCCACGGCGCCGTCGGCACCGCGCGCCCCGGAGGCAATCCTCCCAGGC
>CAWWAF010000077.1:0-18368 GCA_963934795.1 uncultured bacterium | reverse complement strand
CTGGAGGCTGGGCTGCGCCATGAGGAGCCCCAAGAGGTCGCCACATACCCCCCCAGAGCCACTTCGGCGAGCAGCAGGAGGGTCAGGTCGCGCCAATCGGCTCCGAGGGCTGCGCGGGCGGCCAGATCCCGCCGTCGGTCGCGCACCCTTGCGCGAACAACCCAGCGACGTTGATGGCGCCCAGCAGCACCAGCAACGCGGCACCGCTGAAGGCAACGCGAAACATGGGTCGCTCGCGAGCGCCGAGCGTGTCTGTCAGCGGGCGCATGGCGACAGCCACGCATGGGCCCGGCCGTGGGGCCTCCTCCAGCGGCGGATACTCGTCAACCCAGAGGGCGAACGCGGCGTCCAACCGTTGCTGTGCCTCGGCGATGCTGATTGCGGGTTCCAACCGAGCGACTGCCGTCGCCACTCGGGCCGAGCGGTCCGTCGGGACCGAGGCGAATTCGAGCGGTAGCAGCAGATCGCGCATGCCCCGGCCGAGCCACGCAGGGAAAACGAAGTCACGAGGTAGGACGCCGACGACTTCGATGCGACCGCCTACGACGTCCACCACTCGGCCAACCGGCGACGGGTCGCCTGCCAACCACTGCCGCCACAGCACGTGCGTCAGGAGCGCCGGTGTCGGTGCGGTCGCCGGTCGCGGCTCGAAGTGTTCGGACCGGAATCCGCCGATGGCCGGCGGTTGCCCGATGACCTCAAAGAACCCCTGGCCGATGTGTGTGGTGCGGAACGGTAGCGCGGGCTGCTGAGAGCGCACGACGGAGCCGCCCTGCTGATACATCGCGACGGCGATCCGGGTGTCCGCGTCCCGAAGGTAGTCAACGTCCGCCAGGGCGAGGGCCGCCGACCCGGCGGTGTCGTCGAGGCCCGTTAGGCGGAACAGTCGATGTGCGTCTGGGTACGGCAGCGACTTGAATAGCACGCCATCGACGACGGCGAACACGGTCGTCGCAAGGGTGATCGTGAGTGCGATGGTGCCGATTGCGGTGAGGGCGTACCCTGGCGAAAGGGTGAGGCGGCGGATGGTCTGACGAAGGCCCATGGGTGCAGAACGCTCCGATTGGACACCACCGTATCACCTCGTGGATAGCTGTTTGGCCACCATTCGGTGCCCTCTCGACAAAAAAAGAGCGCCTCGAAAGGCGCCCTGAAATTTTCCGCGTTGCACGATGGGAAGCGAAATGTGGTCGGGGCGAGAGGATTTGAACCTCCGACCCCCCGGTCCCGAACCGGGTGCTCTACCAGGCTGAGCCACGCCCCGACACATTTCATTATTCTATATCAGCGGCGGCCATGCGGGCGAGTGCCTCTGTTGCGGACAGCGCCCCGTGGTTGGTCCAGTCGGTGTTCAGCGGGGTCACCGACACCCACCCGGCCTGGATCGCCGCGTAGTCTGATGCCGGCTCCTTCTCCCACCGAAGCTCGGGCGCACCAATCCAGACCATCGATGTGATCGCGTCGCGTACGGCTTGCATGGCCGCAATCGCCTGCTTCCGGCGCCCCTGCACCGTGGCGCGGATGCCACGGTGAGAGTCCCGGGGCACGTTCACGTTCAACAGGGTGTGTGGAGGCAGGCCCTCACGGAGGACAGCTGTCGACACGCGGCGGGCGACCACGGCGGCCGACTTGTAGTTCATGGGCTCACCCCCGCGTTGCAGCGAGACCGCCACGCCGAGTGCCCCCAGGAGGACACCCTCCAGTGCGCCCCCGACCGTGCCGGAATAGGTGACGTCCTCACCCACGTTGAGCCCGTTATTGATACCCGAGACGACCAGGTCTGGGACCTTGCCAAGGACGTCCGTGATACCGACGTTGATGCAATCGGTCGGGGTGCCATCCACTGAATACCAGGACGCAGAGACGCGAGTCAGACACAGCGGTCTTCGGATCGTCAGCGCGTGACTGGCGGCACTGGCCTCATCCGCGGGGGCCACGACCGTGATATCGCCCAGGGGTTCGAGTGCGGCGGCCAGGGCTTCCAGTCCGGGCGCGTTGACTCCGTCGTCATTGGTGACGAGTATGCTGGGCACGGTCAGCGGGCGTCCGGCTTGAGACCGTAGGCGCGAGCCCATGCCAGGCCAGCGATCGTCTCGCCCCGGGGACGATACTCGCAGGCCACCCAACGGTCGTATCCTGCATCGTCCAGCATCTCGAACAGATACGGGTAGTTGACCTCTTGCGACCGGTCGGGCTCGTGCCGTCCCGGCACACCGGCGATCTGAATGTGACTGATGATGTCGAGATTGGCCCGAATGGTCTCGGTGAGGCATCCCTCCATGATCTGCATGTGGTAGACGTCGTACTGCAGGAAGACGTTGTCCTCCCCCACCAGATCGATGATCCGACGGGCTTGGGCCGAGCCTGTTACAAAGTAGCCCGGGTTGTCCTGCGTGTTGAGCGGCTCCACAAGCAGTCGGACCCCGAGCGAGCGGGCGGCGGCCGACGCCCGGCGGAGGTTCGCGACGAATGTGGTCTCGGCGTTCGCATCGTCGGTGTGTCCCGCGAGGCAGTGGATCTGACCGCAGCCGGCGGCTTCCGCGTACTCCAACGCGCGTGCGAATCCCGCCTCGAACTCAGACTCGTGACCGGGAAGTGCCCCGACAGCGGTCGGCACGTTGAAGAGGACCGCTTCGAGGCCGCTGGTGCGATACGCCTCGGCGATCTCCTGGCTGGTCTGCCCGTATGGGTTCTGTATTTCCGCCCCACGAAAGCCGACCCGCGCCGCCAGCGTGAAGCGCTCGAGCATATCGACTTCGCCGAACATCAGGGAGAAGTTGCCAGCCAGTTTGGGCATTGGATCCGCTCGTGTCCTCGTTGTGCGCTCTCACGCGGGGTGGTCATTATACGACCCAGCTGCGCCTGCAACTGGGGGCGCCAGTTGAGGGCGCGTATGCAGAGCGGTATCATCGGGCACCGATGGCTCACACGTCATTACCCCAGACTGCGTTCGACGCGGTCCTCCTTATCAGTTTCGGCGGGCCCCAGGGGCCAGACGACATTCGTCCGTTCCTGGCGAACGTACTCCGTGGCCGCCGCATCCCCCCCGCCAGAGTCGAGGAGGTCGCCCATCACTACGAGCTCTTTGGCGGCGTCTCGCCGATTACCGAGCTCACGCTCAGGCAGGCCGACGGGCTTCGCACGCGACTCGAGCGGGACGGCCCACACCTGCCGGTCTACGTGGGAATGCGGAATTGGCATCCCTATCTCGCAGACACCCTCAGGGACATGCGTCAGGCCGGTGTCCGGCGCGCGGTTGGGCTTATTCTCGCGGCACACCGCTCCTACTCCAGTTGCGAGCAATATAAACGCAACGTCGTGATGGCCAGGCGCGAAATCAAGAATGCCGGCCTCGGCGACGTCGAGGTCACGTATGTTGGTGATTGGCATGCCCACGCCGGCTTCGTCGGCGCCTGCGTGTCGCGAGTGCAAGCGGCGCGGGAGACGCTCCCAGCGCCGATGCGCAGCCGGGCTCGTCTGGTCTTCACGGCCCACAGCATTCCGATCAGCATGGCCGAGAAGGCGCGCTACCAGGAACAGCTGCTCGAATCCGCTCGCCGCATCGCCGCGGGCGCCGGGTGTGCTGATTGGGTACTGGTGTTTCAGAGCCGGAGCGGTCGGCCACAGGACCCCTGGCTGGAGCCGGACATCTGCGATTATCTGCGGGCTGAACGGGCGAGCGGTCTCGACGCGGTGGTCATCTGCCCGGTCGGCTTTGTCGCCGACCATGTCGAAGTACTCTACGACCTCGACTTCGAGGCTGCCGAGGTGTGCCGGGAGGTGGGGATCGAAATGCGCCGAGCGCCAGCCGTCAATGACGACCCGCAGTTTCTGGACCTGATGGCGGATATGGTGCGTGGCACGGTCGACCGCTACAGAGGCGGGCGCCCGCTGGCCATCTGTAGCCCAACCGACCCTGAGGCGGTGTAAGCACCGCCTCGATGGCACGGGGTGGGACGGGTCGGCGCGCAAGCCGCGCCCGCCCCCCCCCAGGTGTAATCGACGTGCTAGCCGGCAACGGCCTCGGTGGCGCAGTGCTTGTCGAACGCCGCCGTCAACTGCGCCGCGATCGAGCCCGCTTCCTGGTTCTCGATCTGATGGCGCTCCATCATGTAGACCAGCTTGCCGTCCTTCAGCAGCGCAATCGCTGGCGACGACGGTGGATACCCGGTGAAGTAGCCTCGCGCTCGCTGAGTCGCCTCGGTGTCGGCTCCCGCGAATACGCTGGTCACGTGGTCCGGTTTCGTCCCGTGCTTGAGGGCGATCGCGATGCCGGGACGCGCTTTTCCGGCGGCGCAGCCACACACCGAATTCACCACCACCATCGTGGTGCCGGGTGTTTCGGTGACCGCGGTGTCCACTTCTCCGGCCGTTTTCAATTCCTGCACGCCGAAGCGTGTTAGCTCTTCCCGCATGGGGGCAATCATGAACTCTGGATACACAGGTCGCTCCTTGTTGGTTCCACTCGAGACTCCAGCGTAGCACAGCGGTGCCAGTCACGGTGTTTCCCTTGAAACTGGGGTCGGTGAGGCCATCAGCGGCTGCGCACACGTGTTTGTAACATTGATACGCCGCGTATCAATGTGTATACTCATGTCGACGCAAGTTGAGAGGAGTGAGACCGAGTGGCGCCAGAAATTCTCTTTATCAGTGTGGCGGCGCGTACGCTGGGGATGCACCCCCAGACGCTCCGAAAATACGAACGTCTCGGCCTTGTGCAACCGTCTCGGACTGTCGGGAGCATGCGTGTGTATTCGCGCGAAGAGATCGAGCGGCTGCAGCTCATCAAGCACCTCGTAGACGACCTGGGCATCAACCTGGCTGGAGTGCAACAGCTGCTATCGATTGCCGACGTCGTTGACCGCATACGCCCATTGATGAGTGACGAGGTACTGGACCGACGAGAGGGGCGCCGCCAATTGGGGCGAGAGGTCAATCAGATTGCACAGCTACTGGGTATCTGATGACAGTCGTCGCTGGCGTGTGGTCGGGCCGCGCTGGCGCACAGGGGTGACATAGGGACCGTATGGACTTCAAGGACTACTACGAGGCACTCGGCGTCTCCAAGAGCGCGAGTCAACCCGACATCAAGCGGGCGTTCCGCAAGCTGGCCCGTACCCATCATCCGGACGTGAATCCCGGTGACCTCGCCGCCGAACGGCGCTTCAAAGAGGCGAATGAGGCGAATGAGGTATTGGGCGACCCGGAGAAGCGACGAAAGTACGACGAACTGGGCGCGAACTGGCGTCAGTACGAGCAGGCTGGCGCTGGCGGGAGTTCCCCGTTCGGGGGCGGGTCGCCGTTTGGGGGGAACTGGTCCGGGGGTGGCCCCGGCGGTGGCACCCGCACGATGACCCCCGAAGAGGCGGCGGACATTTTCGGCGGCGGCGCCCCGTTTTCTGACTTCTTCAACACGTTCTTTACCGGGGGCGGCGGGCCAGGTGGCCCACGGCGTCAGGCGGTACGCCGCGGTCGGGATATCGAGCACCCGATCACGCTCACGCTGGAAGAGATCGCGGACGGCGCGGAGCGTCGTTTGAGTCTGGACGGCGCCGACGGCGCGTCACATGTGGACGTCAAGATTCCGGCGGGCGTGTCGGGCGGCTCGCGGGTTCGCGTGGCGGGCCGTGGTGAGCCGGGGGCTGGCGGCGGACCGGCAGGCGACCTGTTTCTCAAGGTGCGCCAATCGTCGCATCCGACATTTACACGCCGAGGCGCCGACCTGCACGTGGACGTGTCGATTGGCGTGACCGTGGCGGTGCTTGGTGGGCGTGCGTCGGTGCCACGCCTGAGCGGCGCGCCGTTGGGGCTGAAGATTCCGTGCGGGACACAAGGCGGACAGGTCTTTCGGCTCAAGGGGCACGGTCTGCCTACACCTGGGCGTTCGAGCAAGACGGGCGAGCTCTATGCGACCGTGGCCGTCCGAATTCCGGACAGTTTGACGGCGGCGCAACGAGACCACTATGAGGCCCTGGTGGCCATCGAGGAGGAGGCGGACACGTCCGCGAAGGACTGACCCTGGAAGGAGCACCAATGAATTTGAAACGCTATACCGAGAAGGCGCAGGAAGCGGTCCTCGGAGCCCAGCAACTCGCGGAACGGTCGCATCATCCACAGATCGACCCCGAGCATGTGCTGCACGTGCTCGTCGGTCAGGCAGACGGCGTGGTGCCGAGTGTGCTGCGCCACCTCGGGGCCGATCCGACTCGGCTCCTTGCGGAGATCGATGCTGCACTCGAGGCCCGTCCGCAGGCCCACGGGGGCGCTGAGCCGGGCCTCTCGCCTCGACTACGCGCCGTCGCCAGTGTCGCCGAAGACGAGGCGAAGCGGCTCAAGGACGATTTCACCAGCACCGAGCACTTGTTGCTCGCCCTGACGCTCGAAGGGGACGGCGCGCCAAGCGCGCGGCTCCTCACCCAGTGCGGGGTGAAGACAGACGGCGTCTTCGACGCGTTGTCGGACATTCGAGGTAGTCAACGAGTGACTGATCAGCACCCCGAAGGCAAATACGAGGCGTTGAAGCGATACGGTCGCGATCTCACCGAGATGGCGACGCAGGACAAGCTGGATCCCGTCATCGGTCGCGACGAGGAGATTCGTCGGGTGGTGCAGGTGTTGTCGCGACGCACCAAGAACAATCCGGTGCTCATCGGTGAACCGGGGGTCGGGAAAACTGCGATTGTGGAGGGCCTGGCGCGGCGCATTGCGCGAGGCGACGTGCCCGAGGGAATCAAGGACAAGCGGATTATCGGTCTGGACCTTGGTGCGCTGGTGGCGGGGGCGAAATATCGTGGCGAGTTCGAGGAGCGCCTCAAGGCGGTGCTCCAGGAGATTGCGGATTCATCGGGCCAGATCGTCCTCTTTATCGATGAACTGCACACGGTGGTCGGTGCCGGAGCGGCCGAGGGCGCCATGGACGCGTCCAATTTGCTCAAGCCGATGCTGGCTCGCGGGGAATTGCACACCATCGGCGCCACGACCCTGGACGAATACCGAAAACACATTGAAAAGGACGCGGCCCTCGAGCGTCGGTTTCAGCCTGTGGTGGTGCCTGAACCGACCGTGGAGGACACGATCAGCGTGCTCCGAGGACTGCGGGAGCGCTACGAGGTCCATCACGGCGTGAAGTTCAGGGACTCCGCGCTTGTGGCCGCGGCGGTACTCTCCGACCGATACATCGCCGACCGGTTTCTGCCGGACAAGGCCATAGACCTGATTGACGAGGCGGCAGCGAAGCTGCGGACCGAAATCGACTCGCTGCCGGTAGAGTTGGACGAGGCGGAGCGCCGGATCATGCAGCTTGAGATCGAGCGCGAGGCGCTTCGAAAAGAGAAGGACACGGCGTCTGTGGATCGGCTCGGTCGGCTGGACCGCGAAGTGGCGGATCTGAAGGAGTCGCGCACCCGGCTCCAGGCGCAGTGGCAAGAGGAAAAGACGGCGATCCAGGACGCTCGGCGCGTAACCGAGGAACTGGAGCAGGTGCGTCTCGCCATCGAACGTGCTCAACGCGAAGGCGACTACGCGACCGCGTCAGAGTTGCAGTATGGCCGGCTTCCGGATCTGGAACGACGAGCGGAGGCCGAGTCTGAGCCGCTACCGGGCGACGCGGGGCGGATGCTCAAGGAACAGGTAGACGAGGAGGACATTGCGGAAGTCGTGAGCCGCTGGACTCGTATTCCTGTCTCGAGACTCGTCGAGGGGGAGATCGAGAAACTCCTCAAGATGGAGGAGCGGTTGCATGAGCGCGTCGTCGGCCAGGAGGAGGCAATAGCCTCGGCGTCGAATGCGATCCGGCGAGCCCGTGCCGGTCTGCAGGACCCCGCTCGGCCGTTGGGCAGTTTTATCTTTCTCGGCCCGACCGGCGTGGGCAAAACGGAACTGGCTCGCGCGCTCGCGGCGTTTTTGTTTGACGATGACCGCGCGATGGTGCGGATCGACATGACCGAGTACCAGGAGAAACACTCGGTATCGCGCTTGGTCGGTGCCCCGCCCGGCTACGTGGGATATGAGGAGGCCGGACAGTTGACCGAGGTGGTCAGGCGCCGGCCGTATGCGGTCGTGTTGTTCGACGAGGTGGAGAAGGCACACTCGGATGTGCTGAACCTCATGCTCCAGGTGCTCGACGATGGCCAGTTGACCGATGGGAAGGGGCGCACGGTTGATTTTAAACACACGGTCATCATCATGACCTCGAACCTGGGCAGTCAGTTCATTGCCGAGCAGGCGGACAGCACCGGTCGAGACTTGAGCGAGACCGTCCGCCAGCAGGTCACCGAGGCACTCCGGGCGCACTTCAAACCGGAGTTCTTGAATCGGATCGACGACATCATTTTTTTCCACGCGCTGGGACGCACCCACATTCGGCGCATCATCGAGATTCAGATGCGGCTGCTGACGGCACGCCTGGCGGATCGGCACGTGGCGATCAAGCTCTCTGATGCGGCGGTCGATCTGTTGGCGGAGCGCGGCTTCGACCCGGCGTACGGGGCGAGGCCGCTCAAACGCACGTTGCAGCGGTTCGTTCTGGACCAGCTAGCGACACGCATGCTGGGTGGGGAGCTGCCTGAAGGCGGTCACGTCGCCGTAGACGCGAAGGGTGACGAACTGACGTTCGAGGTCGAACAGCCGGTGCCAGCCTAGCGAGGCATCGGCAGAAGGACAGTTCGGCGAGGGGTGGTTAGTCCGCCGGCGCGGTGGCGGAAGCGACGAACCCGGCGCCATTGTGCGCGCCGTCGCAGAACGGCTTGTTTGCCGACGAGCCGCACCGGCATAGCGCCATGGTGGGCTCGTGGACGGGGTATGCGTTACCTTGCGCGTCTACCAGCGTGACGTCATCGCCGGTGATCAGCAGAGGGCCGTTCTTGCGCACTTTGATGACCGTCATTCGGCGCTAGCCCATCTTTTGCATCGAGGCGAGGAAGGCCTGGTTCGACTTGGTCCTGCTCATCTTGTCGAGGAGCAATTCCATCGCTTCGACGGCCGACAGCGGGTTCAGTACCTTGCGCAGGACCCAGACGCGGTTCAGATCCTCAGGTCCGATGAGGAGTTCCTCCTTGCGCGTGCCGCTCTTCTGGATGTCGATGGCTGGAAAGACGCGCTTGTCGACCAGCTTGCGATCCAGGTGAATCTCCATGTTGCCGGTGCCCTTGAATTCTTCGAAGATCACGTCGTCCATGCGTGACCCGGTGTCGACCAGCGCGGTCGCCATGATGGTCAGCGAGCCGCCCTCTTCGATGTTGCGCGCCGCGCCAAAGAATCGCTTCGGCTTCTGCAGCGCGTTCGAGTCGAGACCGCCGGACAGCACCTTGCCGGACGGCGGAATGACGGTGTTGTAGGCACGCGCCAAACGTGTGACGGAGTCAAGCAGGATGAAGACGTCTTTCTTGTGTTCAACCAGTCGCTTCGCCTTCTCGATCACCATCTCGGCGACCTGCACGTGTCGCTGAGCCGGCTCGTCGAAGGTCGATGAAATGACCTCCCCGTCGACGGACCGTTGCATGTCGGTGACCTCTTCCGGTCGCTCGTCGATCAACAGCACGATGAGATAGACATCGGGGTGATTCGCGGCGATGGACTGGGCGATGGACTGCAACAGCATGGTCTTGCCGGTCCGCGGCGCAGCCACGATCAGCCCGCGCTGTCCTTTGCCGATCGGGGTCATCAAATCCATGACGCGACCCGACAGGTTGGCCGGCGACGTTTCCAGACTCACCGGCTCTTCTGGATAGAGCGGGGTCAGGTTCTCAAAGAAAATCTTGTCTCGAGCCTGTTCCGGAGACTCGAAGTTGACCGCCTCCACCTTGATCAGGGCAAAGTACCGCTCCCCTTCTTTTGGAGGGCGAATCTGTCCCGACACGGTGTCGCCGGTCTGTAGGTCAAATTTGCGAATCTGCGAGGGCGAGACATAGATGTCATCCGGCCCCGGGAGGTAGTTGTAGTCGGGGGCGCGGAGGAATCCGAAGCCGTCCGGCAGCACTTCGAGCACGCCCTCCGAAAAAATAAACCCGCTCTGCTCCGTCTGCGCTTTCAGGATTTGAAAAATCAGCTCCTGCTTGCGCATGCCTGTCGCTCCCGCCACGGTGAGGTCCTTGGCGATCTGCGTCAGCTTCGCGATGTTCATGTCCTTGAGTTCGCCAATGTTGAGCCCGCCACCGGAACCACGCCGATGCGACTTGGACTTCGGCGCGGGAGGAGGGGGCTCCGCTGGGGCGACGGACTGCTCCGCCGGCCGCGCTTCAGCCTTTGGTGCTTCCGCCTTCGACGCTTCAGCCTTCGGCGGTGGGGGGTCAGCCTTCGGCGCGGGTGGATCAGCTTTCGGCGTTGGAGGATCAGCCTTCACAGCGGCTGACGCATCCGCCTCCGGCGCCGGCTTCGCGTCAGGGGTCGTCGCCTCCGCGGTGGCGACGGCTGTCTCGGCGGGCGGGCGCGCTGATGTACGCTTTTGGCTCGTTGGCATAAAAGGAGATCCGGCTAGGGAGTTGAAGGTCTGGGAGGCTGTGTGTTGCCCGGCTGGTGCGCCGAGTCTCAGCCCAAATCAGAGAGGAATGTAGTAACGGCGACGAGTATAGGCACGCGTCAGACGACGTGTCAATAGGAAGCCGGGCTTTCACCGATGCCCACGATACTGCACTCAAGGATGGGGTGAAGACCCAGTTCACGGGCGCGCGCCACGACCGCCGTTTCGTCGGCCCCTGGATTCAACCAAACCTCCTCGATGCCTTTCGTTGCGATCTCCGTCATCACGCCAGGTCCGATGTGTGGCTGCACGTAGACGGTGGCAATCTGGATCGGTCCAGGCACATCCAGTACGGACGCATACGCGGTCAGGCCCTCAATCTCTCCTTCGCGGGGGTTGATTGGAATCACGGCATACCCCTGATTGCGGAACGCTCTGACTGCCTTGTTCCCAAATTTACGCCGATCACGAGACGCGCCAACGACTGCTACCACCCGTGCCATCCCCGCAGTATATCTCCGTTGCGCGAGGCTTTCGGCGGCCCACTGTATACAATCGGTCGGTGCTCCGAACGCGTCTCGTGCTGCTCGTCGTGTTGTGCGGATTGACCTTCTTCGTAGGGCTGGGTCGGCCCGCGGTCATGGACTCGGACGAGGCGTTCTACGCCGAGGCCGCCCGCGAGATGGTGTCGAGCGGCGACTGGCTGACGCCGCACTACAACTACGAGTACCGGTTTGAGAAGCCGGTCATGTATTACTGGCTGGCGTCGCTCGCCTACCTGGTGGTGGGGGTCGGTGAGGCGGCCGCCCGGTTTCCTTCCGCGTTGGCGGGCCTTGTATTGGTCGTGACGACCTTCGCCGCCGCCCGTCGCTGGTATGACGACACAACCGGCCTGCTCGCGGGGGCGATCACCGCGACCAGTTTCGGGTACGTGGCCGTGGCGCGACAGGCCCTGCCAGACCTGGCGCTGGCCGCGCTCATGACCCTGGCCACCTGGACCGCCCTCGAAGCGCTGGTGGTGCCGCGGCCCGCCGCTGACGACCGCATCCGTCGCTGGTGGCTCCTGGCCTCCGGTGCCGCGCTCGGTGCCGCCTTTTTGACCAAGGGGCCAGTGGGCGTCGCCCTGCCGGCCGCCGTCGTCGGCCCCCTCGCGCTGCGCCATCTCTGGGTGGGTGGGCCAGGTGAACTGCGCGAGTCACCCGGTAGCGGTGTCCGTCGCCTTGCCGCCAATGTGGCGATACTCGCGGTCGTCTGCGTGCTGGTGGCGGCACCGTGGTTTGCCGCGATGACGTCAGAGCACGGCGTGGCCTACCTGAATCGGTTCTTCGTTGGTGAGAACCTGGAGCGTTTCGCCACCGACCGCTACAACGCCGCGCGGCCATTCTGGTACTACGTGCCAATCGTCCTCGGCGGGCTGCTCCCGTGGTCTCCGTTGATGGTGCTGTGGGCCCGGCCGGCCCTGGGGGTCGTCCAACGGGTGCGTCGAATTCAGCCGGTCGAACTGTGGCTCCTCGTGTGGGCGGCGGCGCCGTTGTTGTTTTTCTCTGTGTCCATCGGCAAGCAGCCTCGCTACGTACTCGCGGTGCTTCCGCCTCTCGCCATGTTGCTGGCTCGGGCGATCGCGCGCCGCCTCCGACTCGATGCGCCCACCATGCCCCTTCGCACGGATCGGCTGGTGGGAGCAGCCGGCGTGCTGTCTGGCCTCGTGCTCTGCACGTTCGGCCTTCTGGTCTACCGTGCGCAGATCTTGCTGCAGGGGGTCTCGACGGGCGCCGTGCTCGGTGCCGTTGGCGGGCTGATGGCGTCGGGCGGCCTCGTCGCGCTGGTGGCCGTCTCACGGCGGCAGCACCGGTTGCCACAGGCGCTCGTTGTGGCCGCCGTGGTCTCCACGCTGTCAGTGCAGTATGTGGTGCTCTCGCGGCCTGGCCGGGAGCCGGTGCAGGTCATGGCCGACCTGGTGCGAGCGGCCGCCCCGTCACCCCACGCGTATGGACGATACGGGGTGTTCGTCCGCAATCTGGTTTTCTATATGGAGCGCCCGCACATCGACCTGTCTTCGGTGGAGCAGGTTGCCGCATTTCTCCAGTCGAACGAGCCAGTGCTTGCCGTGGTGGCGGAAACGAACCTGGCGCCGGTGAGAGCTGCGGGCGTGGTGTTCCACGAGGTCGGTCGCGTGTCGTACCTCAACACCGGCAACCTAAGATTGAGCACCCTGTTGTGGCCCGATCCCACGGTCCACCTGCAGACGATCGTGCTCGTCAGCAATCGGTCGCCCGACGAGCGTCGGGTGGCCGCCCGGTGAGCCGACCGGCAGGGCCGTGAGCCGGGCCTACGAGAGGTAGCGCTGGATGCGGGCCCACGCCTCGCGAAGCTGTTCCATCGACGCGGCATAGGACAGCCGGAGAAATCCTGGGGCGTCGAAGGCTTCACCAGGCGTCACCGCGACATGGGCGTCGTTCAACAGCGCCAGCGCGAGGTCAGACGATGTCCGTGGCCCCTCCGGTGACAGGAGCGCCGACACATCGGGGAAAACGTAGAACGCGCCCGCCGGACGGGTAATCTTGAACCGCTCGTCGGCGGCGATCCATCCGACCAGCGCATTTCGACGGGTTCGATATTCGTCTCGCATGAGGTCGACACACGTCTGCGGGCCGGTGAGGGCCGCGAGAGCCGCATGTTGCGTGATGGAGGTCGCATGGGACGTCGAGTGGCTCTGCACCGCGTTGCACGCTGCTGCGATGGCAGGCGGCGCGAGGATCCACCCACATCGCCATCCCGTCATCGCGTAGCTCTTGGAGGCGGAGCCGACGACAACCGTGTGTCCGGGGACGCGTGCCGCGAGTACGCCAGGGAGGTTGTGCGGGGTCTCGTCGTACAGCAGCTGCTCGTAGCAGAGGTCGAGAATAAGCCAAATATCGCGACCGGCCACGCCCTCCGCGAGTCGGCTCAACTCCGCCTCGCGCATGATGGCCCCAGTCGGGTTGCCGGGACTGTTCAGCACGATGCCTCGTGTGCGCGGCGTGATGGCTTCCAGGATCGAGTCGGCCCGGACGTCGAATCCCTCCTCGGCCGCCGTGCGGACCCGGACCGCGTCGGCGCCCGCGAGGTGAATCTGCTCGACGATGGACGGCCACCCAGGCACGTGAGTGATGACCTCGTCGCCCTGACCGAACAGCGCCATTGCCACGTTGGAGAGACCCTGCTTGCCACCCGAGGTCACGACGACATGCGCGGGTGTGCATGAGATCCCGTACCGACCTCGGTAGTGTGCGGCGATGGCCTCTCGCAGCGGTGCGATTCCGGGTCCAGCGGTGTATTTCGTGTGGCCGGCCGCGATCGCCTCCACCGCGGCCGCGTTCACGTGCTCGGGCGTCGGAAAGTCCGGCTCGCCGGCGCCGAGATCGATGATGTCTACACCCTGTCGCCGGAGTGCTTCCACCGCAAGGAGGACCTGTTGCGTCTGCGACGCCGACACGCGATCGAGCCGCCGGGCGAGCGAGAACGGTTCAGGCACGTTGCGTCTCTGTGGCTGCCTGCTGAGCGAGTTGCGTTTCCACCAAGGCAGGTACCAGGCCGGTCACGGACCCGCCGAGTGCGAAGATCTCCTTCACGAGTCGTGAACTGACGTAGGTGTAGGACTCGGCCGGCATCATGAACACCGTTTCGATCGAGGAACTCAGGTGACGGTTCATCAGCGCCATTTGCATTTCGAATTCGAAATCCGAGATGGCCCGGAGTCCGCGGACGATGACGTCTGCCTGACGTCGTTCGGCGTACTCCACTAATAGGCCCTGGAATGAGTCGACCTCGACCCCTGGCTGGTCGCTGAAGACCTCGCGAGTCATCTCCATTCGCTCGTTCACCGTGAACAACGGAGACTTGGCGGGGTTCACCAGGATGGCCACGATGATCCGGTCGAAGATCGCGGCGCCCCGTTGAATGATGTCCACGTGGCCGTTCGTGAGCGGATCGAAGGTCCCCGGGTAGACGGCCACCCGACCGGCGCTGCTTGCCATGCTGTGTTACTCCGTGAATGCGGTCGAATCGTCGACAGGACCGAAGAATTCGAGCACGCTGTTTCCCGCCCTGACCTGTCGTAACGACTCCAGGCCGGAGACGACGATCGTGTCCGCTCGACGCGAACGTTCCAGCACCAAGAGCCCTCCAGGCGCCAGTCGTGTCGCGGCTGCCGAGAGTATGGCATCGATGTCCGGAGCGTCATAGGGCGGATCGAGCAAAATCAGGTCATACGGCACCGTATCGCGGCCGAGGTCCTGAGGCAGGTCGCCGCGGCGAATGGTGCACCGGTCTAGCAGCTCACAGTGCACGACGTTGCGGCGGATCAAGGCCACCGCCCGGGCATCGCGCTCCACGAATTCGACATGGTCTGCTCCACGACTTAATGCCTCGATCCCCACGGCACCGGTCCCCGCGCACCCGTCGAGGACGCGAATGCCGCGTATTCGGTCGCCTAGGACATCGAACAGGGTGCCTCGCAGCCGGTCAGACGTTGGGCGGAGGCCGGGCCAGTCCGGAGAAAACAACCGACGACGCTTGGCGGTGCCGGCGATGATGCGCATGTCAGGCCTACCCCACACCGGCCAATCCGAAGCGTCGTGTCCAGGCGTCGTCGAGGTGCGTCAGGACCGCTTCGGGGATACCGCGCTCACTCAGGACGGTTTCGGCCTCCTGCCGCGCTGTTTCCATGATGTCGTGGTCACGAGTCAGATGGGCCACCCGTAGGGTGGGCAACCCAGACTGTCGCGTGCCGAGCATCTCGCCAGGTCCACGCAACTGCAGGTCCTGCTCGGCGATTGCGAATCCATCGGTGGTTCGCGCCAGGGCCGACAGACGGGCCCGCGCCGTTTCGGTCAGGGTGCCTTGATACAGCAGTCGACAGTGGGATTGATCGGCACCGCGTCCGACACGACCGCGTAGTTGATGCAACTGCGCCAAACCGAAACGTTCGGCGTGCTCGACCACCATGACGGTGGCGTTCGGCACGTCGACGCCGACCTCGATGACGGTGGTGGCCACGAGGAGATGGACGTCACCGGCGGCAAACCGACGCATGACCATCTCGCGCGCATCAGACTTCATTCGGCCATGCAGCAGCCCAACGGTGTGGTCCGCGAAGACGGTCGCGAGGGTGTCCGCCATGGCCGTCGCGGCCTTGAGATCCAGCTTCTCCGAGTCTTCGATGAGCGGATACACCACGTACCCCTGGCGTCCCGCGGTCAACTCACCGCGCACGAAGTCATAGACCGACTGGCGACGCGCTTCCCCTTCAACCGTGGTCTTGACCGGTCGGCGTCCGGGAGGGAGATCGCGGATGACCGATACGTCGAGATCGCCGTAGCTGGTCAGGGCCAGCGTGCGCGGAATCGGCGTGGCTGTCATCACCAGCACATCGGGGAGGGCCCCTTTGTCCCGCAAGGTTGCTCGCTGGAGCACGCCAAAACGGTGTTGCTCGTCGATGATGACCAGGCCCAGTTCGCGAAACCGCAGGTTCTGTTGCACCAACGCATGGGTGCCGATCACCAGGTGTGCGTCGCCCCGCTCAAGGGCCGACCCCGTTTCCCGGCGCACCTTGGCGCCGGAGCCGCCGGTCAGCAGGACGACGCGGAACCGCGAGGTCGAGAGGAGCGGCGCGATTGACAGGTAGTGTTGTTCGGCCAGCAGTTCGGTCGGCGCCATCAGGGCAACTTGCAGACCGTTCTCCATGGCGACGAGCGCAGCGAGCAGCGCGACGATGGTCTTGCCGCAGCCCACATCGCCTTGCAGCAGGCGATTCATCGGTTGCGGACGGCAGAGATCTTCGACGATGGTGCGGAGTGCCGTCTTCTGTCCTGGTGTCAACCGGAATGGCAGGACCGACAAGGCCGAGCGCCGAACGCGGTCATCAATCTGCATCACGCGCGGTTTACGCTCCGCGTTGCGCGCGCGCCGGCGCAATGCCAATCCCAATTGAAACAGAAACAGCTCTTCGAAAATCAGTCGCAACTGAGCCGGGGTGCGGAACCGGTTGAGCGTGTCGAGTGATGTCTCGGGGGCTGGGAAGTGAGCGCCCCACAGTGCCTCCCGTCGCCCAGGCAAGCCGTGCCGGGTCCGCAGTGCGTCGGGCAGCGGGTCGTCGACCTCCGGTGGCAGCCGTTCCAGGGTGTCGAGCACCAACCGACGGAGGTGCCCCGTCGCCAGCGACCCGATGCGCTCGTACACCGGCACGATCCGGCCGGTGTGCTTGCCGTCTTCAGCGACATCCTCGCTACTCGAGTCCGTCGCCGACGAGACGATCTCGTATTGTGGGTTGGACAGGCGGAGCCCGCCTGGCGTCCGGTACTCGACCTTCCCGTACAACGAGACGCGCTGCCCCGGTTTGAACACATCCTGCAAGAACGGCTGGTTCATCCAGGCGACTTTGAACAGCCCGGCGTCGTCGCGTACCAGCATCTCGAAGATGGAAAAGCCACGTCGCCGCGTACGGCGCAGTCCTGCGCTGACGACGTCGCCGCAGATCGCCGCCGATTCGCCGGGCTTGAGGTCCGTTGACCGTCGGACTTGGCTGCGATCTTCGAATCGGATTGGAAAGCGGTACAGCAGGTCGTCCAGCGTGTGCATGCCCGCTTGCTGGAGCTCGCTCGCTCGCCGCGGACCGATACCCTTCTGGAATCGGAGTTCCTCGTTCAGGACATCACCGGGGGACGAAGAGGGCGTGGGGTTCACTGCACGACGACCGCCTCGCCGGGGGCCAGGCGAAGCTCGGAGATGCGATACGGAAGCGGAATCCGCTGGTCGAGACGGGTGCCCTGTGGCTGGTCCGGGGTTCGCGTGTAATACCCCACGAGTTCCTGCAAGACCGCCACCGGCATGGGCACGCCGCTGATGGTGATCTGCTCGACCGCGATGTGCGCTGCGCCGTTGGACGATGACACCGTGCCGCGGGCGGTGACCGGCATCTGCCCGCCCAGATATTGCAACGGGTCGAGCCAGTTGCGCGCACGCTGGTCCCGGATCGCGTCGAGATCGATGACCGCCTTCACGGTGACCACCCGGGCGGTCCCGATGCTGATCGTCGGGTCCGTCAGGCCTTCCGGAATCAGGGCCGCACCTTGAAGCTGTAGATAGGCATTGATTTCCGGTTCCAGCAGTGTGGTGCGATGCGTCGCCGGGCTGGTGTCACCGGCGTGGCGCAGAATGTTGTCGATTTTCTGTTGGAGTTGGGCGCCAAGCGCGGAGGTCAGGGTGTCGGAGGACTGAGCCGCCCCGGCCGCCTGTGCGAGCGTCAACGCAAGCAGTACCGCTGCCGTGTGGCCTCGTGGTCGTCGACGGCATGCCGGTTCGGTCGGACCTGCGCCCCAGACAGTCATGGCACCAAGTATACAAGTGGTTAGCGTGTCTGGTTCGGGCGCTGTCGCCGTGGCTGGGTCTGTCGGCCACGTGCGTTTCGGGCCCGCATCAGCAACTCCATCTGGCGTCGTTCCATGCGGCGCTCGAAGGTTTCGAGGCGGACGCGTTGTCGGACGTCCAGCACGCCGGCGACGGCGGCCTGGGCGTTCCGGACCGCAGCGGCGGCGTGTGTCCGCTGCTCGTCCAGCTCCTGCAGCCGCGCCTCGAGGTCGTCGTCACTGGTGTCGCCACGTGACGCCAACTGTTGCAGTGTGCGCAGCAGACGCTGCTCCTGTTGCTGTGTCTGACGGCGTGTGGCCTGTAACTGCTTCAGCCGGGTGACGAACGGGCCGAATTGCGCGTCTGTCAGGGACAGCGCTTCCTGGCCTGCACGAGGACGAACGCATCGAAGAGCTGCTGGACTTTTGCGGGTCTCAGATCGGGGCCAACCTGCGGCAGTCGCTGGGCCAGTCCAGGTCCGCCGATGAGCAGCAGGCCTATCGTCATGGTCACGACTCGGGTGAGC
>CAWWAF010000076.1:0-18474 GCA_963934795.1 uncultured bacterium | reverse complement strand
CGGCGAGGACGCGTCTGAAGTCTGGCCCCGACCCGAATCGGAAGGTACCCATGCGGCCGC
Source organism: uncultured bacterium (assembly GCA_963934795.1). Lineage (GTDB taxonomy): Bacteria > Acidobacteriota > Vicinamibacteria > Vicinamibacterales > UBA8438 > UBA8438. The sequence continues at coordinate 18,414 of CAWWAF010000076.1, read as the reverse complement.
TCACTGAGTTACGGTCGAGGCCATCTCGCGCATCATCTCGCCAGGCGAGATACCGGTCCAGCAGTGGCCTCGGCCTTGTCCGTAAGCGACCCGGGCGTCGAGAGATGGCCTCGTGCCGAGGAACTGCTCGAACAGATGGACGGCCTCGTTGAGAAAGTAGTTGTCCATGTCGCCCACCCAGATATTGAGCGTGCCGTCCAGCTTGGGCGCCAGGGTGTCCCACTCTCGCTCGAGCTGCAGGCGCAGATCGTAGCGCTCCCAATGGCGGGCCACGATCGGGTCGATGCGTCCGGTCTGTGGATCCCAGAGCGGAACCGGCTGCCCGTCGGCACCACGCGGTCCATACGCTGCGTTCCATGCGCCCCACTGTCGGCCGGAGGTCGCCCAATTGCCGCCCGCGCCGAGCACGTTTTCCATGCGCAGCTCGTGACGCATCGTAAAACGAACACTTCCGTCGAGATTGCGGGCGCTGGCTTGCTCGCCGCCCCGCTCGTCGAGGTAGGCGCTAGCGTCGCCGTAGATGTCAACCCGTTGGAACGCGCGAAAGTCGACGCTGTCCGGGCATGACGCCCACGCGCCGTTGAACACGTCGGGATAGAACATCTGCAGGGCCAGCGAGACCCAGCCACCTGTCGACGACCCATCGAGGACCCGAGCGTCCCGCGTCCCCACGCCACGGAACTCACGCTCGACGTGCGGGATCAGCTCCTGGGTCACCGCATCACCAAAGGGACCGTTGTTGGCCGAGTTGACTTGATACGGGTCGCCGAATGGGCCGGCGCCGTCGAGGTGCAGCAGCAACATGCGCGGCGCGTCGGCGTCCTGGTCCGTCCACGCAGCTCTGAAAGGGGACCCGGTTCGCATCAGCGACTGCACCGCGGTATAGCGGACGCCGAAACCGCCGATGCGAACACGCAGCGGGTATCGTCGCTGCGGCTCCCGATCGAACCCGACGGGCAAGATGACACCGGCGCGGAGATAGATAGGTCGACCGTGGAACGCTGACAGCAGGTCCGAACGCAGTTTGACGAACCTGAGAAACCGAGTGCTCGGCGGCAGTGACTCCTCAGGCAGCCGGTGCGCCAGGGTCAGCGTCGCCGAACCCGCCCGTTCTGGGCCGAGGGATACCTGCACGACGTCGCTGAAGAGCGTGCCTGGGGCATCGAACGCCCGCAGATCTCGGTTGGTCCTGAGGACCGCCTGCACGCGGTACTCTCCCGCTGGGAGGGTCGCAACCTCGGCGAGTGGAAAGTGGGAGGCCACCGCGCCTTCGACCGTGACTCGGCCTCCGGGCGCAAGCGCGGGAGCATCGACGCCGAGTGTCGGCACGGCATCGCTCCCGGTGCGTGCGATGAGACGTCGCGGTTCGACGCCGGCGCTGCCTTCGGCCAAGACAATGAGCAGTCGACCGGGCGGCTGTGCCGGCAACGCCGGGTCCAGGATAACGTCCACCTGGAGGTCCTGTAACGACTGAGCGGGCGCGCCGGCGGGGGCCAGTACCCACACCGCCAGAGCGGGAATCAGGCGCCGGAGTATGGCTGTCAACATCCGAAGTATCAGCGGTGGTACGCGTGACGGCAATGCTCTTGACGACCGCGGTTCTTTCCATCTCTCACCGTGGGGACGGGCACCGCCGCAACTACGACTATCATAGTGCCCGCGTGCCGGTGACGCGCGACGCCTCCCATGCGAAGCGTGGGCCAACGGCGGCGCTGTTGGGGCGTTGCTGGAGAGCCGCGGGGCACCGAGCCGACAGCGTCCGAGAGTAGAATAGGGGCCATCAGCACTTGGCTTTGAATGTCTGGAGCGGCGATCTGATGATGAAGCATGTTGGCCTTCGTGCGTTCTTCCCGGTGGCACTGCTGGGGGCGGCTCTCGCCTGCGCCCCGCCAAGCGGCGGCGGCCTGACCCAGCGTCTGTCGGTCGCGACCGGCGGCACTGGCGGGGTGTACTACCCGTTCGGTGGCGGCGTCGCGCAGGTTATCAGCGACCATGTCGAAGGGGTGGAAGCGACCGCCGAAGTCACGGCTGGCACGGTCGACAATCTGAAGTTCCTCGCGAATCACGGCGCCGACCTCGCCTTTGCCCTGGCCGACTCACTCGACGACGCGGCCGCCGGTCGCGGTGTCTTCGCCGACTTCGGGGTCGTGCCGGCCCGGGCCATCGCCGTGCTCTACGACAACCTGAATCAGCTTGTCACGCTCGAGGGCAAGGGCATCGAGACGGTCGCCGACCTCCGCGACCGTGTCGTGTCGACGGGCGCGCCAGGCAGCGGCACTGAGATCACCGCCGTGCGCGTGCTCGAGGCGGCTGGATTGAACGCCAGCACCGATATCCGCCAGCAGAGTCTGGGAGTGTCCGAGTCGGTCGACGCGCTCAAAGACGACAAAATCGACGCGTTCTTCTGGAGCGGAGGCATCCCGACCGGCGCAGTGCTCGACTTGGCGTCCACTCCAGGCCGCACCGTCAAGTTGGTCTCGAACACGGACACACTGCCGGTCCTACGAGAAGGCCACGGGGCGGTGTATCACAGCGTCACGATTCCGAGCATCACCTACCCCGGCATGGCGGCTGACGCCGACGTCATCGGCGTCGCCAATGTCCTGGTGGCGCACGAAGAGATGTCCGAGGACCTGGCCTACCGGATCACCCAGGCACTCTTCGAGCATCACAACCAACTTGGCGCAGTGCACGCGGAGGCGGCCAAACTGACGCTGGAAAGCGCGGTCCAAGGCTCCACAGTGCCGTTTCATGAGGGCGCCATCCGCTACTACCGCGAACAGAACGTCTGGCGCGACTAATCCGAGACACCGGAGCCCTTCCTGACGAATCCACCTGGCCCGCCGATCGATCCTCGGGACGATCCAGACGCCGAGGTTCAGACCAGGCGTCTGACCGGTCTCACGGAGCGGCTCGTCACCGTTCTGGCTGCCGGATTGTCGCTGTACGCCCTGTACTGGACCGTGCAGATCGTGCCGGCACAGATTTATCGAGTCAGTTTTCTCCTGCTCTCGCTGGTCCTCACATTCATCCTCTATCCAGCGCGGTCGACGTCGTCGCCGCGCGTGGCCGCAGCCGACTGGGCGCTCGTGGCCATCACGGTGGCGGTACTCGCCTTCCCGATCTTCGACTTCAGCGAATTTGTACGCCGCGCGGCGACCCCCACCGCCATCGACATTGCCTTCGGCGCGATCACCACGCTGCTGGTGCTTGAGGCCACGCGGCGCACCGTCGGCTGGATTCTTCCGGTCACCGCAGGTACATTCCTGCTGTACGGCTACTACGGCCCCTATTTCGAGCTCATCGGAATGGAGATTTTCGCGCATCGCGGCTACACGCTCGCGCGTCTCGTCGGCACGTTGTACATGACGCTCGAGGGCATCTTTGGTGTTCCGCTCAACGTGGCCGCCACCTACATCGTGCTCTTCACGATCTTCGGCGCCATGCTGCAGCATTCCGGCGCGGGACAGTTCTTCATCACGTGGACGATGTCCGCCTTCGGCCGGTCCAAAAGCGGCGCCGGACCGGGCCGCACCGTCGCCTTGTCGGGGTTTCTGCTCGGCACCGTGTCCGGTAGCGGCGTCGCCACCACGGTAACGCTCGGCGCGGTCGCCTGGCCCATGCTACGACGCGCCGGGTTCTCACCGGAGGTCGGTGGGGGCATTCTCTCGGCCAGTGGCATCGGCGCCATCATGGCGCCGCCCACCATGGGCGCCGCCGCCTTTCTCATCGCCGAGTTCTTGAAGGTCACCTACCTGCAGGTGATCGTGATGGCCATCGTGCCGGCGGTGCTCTACTACTTGTCCATCGTGCTGATGATCGAGGCGGATGCTCGTCGGCTCGGCACGAAGGCGGTCGATGTGGACCTGCCGTCGGTCTGGGAACTGACTCGACAGTCCGGCTACCAGTTCATCCCGCTAATCGCCATCGTGGTGCTGTTGATCTCTGGAATGACCCCGTTCCGCGCCGTATTCCTGGCCACGATGCTCGCCATCCTCTTGAGCTTCGTGCGACGCGAGACCGCCCTCAAACCGAGGCGACTCGTCACCGCCCTCGAAACCGGGGGTCGCGCCGTGCTGGGAGTCGTTGCCACGACCGCCACAGCGGGTGTCATCGTCGGTGTGGTCACCTTGACCGGACTGGGCCTGAAGATCTCCAACATCATCGTGGACCTGGCCGGCGGCAGCGTCTTCTTCACGGTGTTCTATGCGGCGGTGGCGGTGTGGATGCTGGGGCTGGCGGTGCCGGTCACCGCGTCCTACATTATCGCGGCGGTCATGATCGCCCCGGCCCTTACCGAGGTCGGGGTGCCGGAAGTGGCCGCGCACATGTTCATCTTCTACTACGCGGTGCTCTCCGAGGTCAGCCCGCCGACCGCATTGTCGCCATTCGCGGCCGCCGCGATCACCGGCGGAAACCCGTTCAAGACGATGATGCTGACCTGGAAGTACACGCTTCCAGCCTTCCTCGTTCCGTTCGCGTTCACCTTGAGTCCGGAGGGGCTGGGGGTGCTGTTGCAGGCGCCGCTCGTCGACACCGTCACGACCGTGTCGACCGCCGTGGTCGGCATCCTGGCGCTCGCCATGGGCTTTGGCGGCTGGTTGCGCCAGGAAGCCACCATGGTCGAGCGGACAATCGCGGTAGCGGGCGGGCTACTGCTGTTCTACGCCACGACGACAACCGACGCGGCCGGAGCGGTGCTGTTCGTGGTCGCCATTGCGATGCATCTGAACCGCACGAAGAGCGTCGTGGGGCAACCAGGATAGTCTCGCGCCTACTGGCGGCCCACTACCGCAGGTGAGGCTCGAGCAACCGATCCCAGGCGCTCGCTTTCTGCTCGAATTCTGCCGGACAGCGGGCGGCACGTTGCTCTGGCAGCCCGTTCTCTCCAACGAATCCGGCGTGCCGTTCAGGGTCGCTCCCGTACAGCACGCAGGCGACCGTATACATCCGCTGGGCGTCGAGCGAGTGCTCGTCCCAGAACGGAAGCTGGACATTACCCTCTTCGACGGACCGGGCCAGCCCGGCGAAACTCATCATCGCACCGAGCAGCCACCCCTCCGCCTCATCGTCGCCGACAAGCGTAATGGCCGCCAGATCGTCGACCGCATCTTCTTCGCGCCCCGTCACGGGCAGGTCGAGGACATGTCGAAGGGCGTGGCCCAATTCGTGTAAGTAGAAAAAGACGCCGGATCCGATGATCGCCTCTCGTATCTGCGCGCTGTCCATCTCGGGCGTGGCGACCGCCTGCGCGAACAGGTCGAAGAACTCGTAACACATGGTGATACAAAGCGTCGACGGGTCGTAAAAGGCGTTGGGCATACCGCACGCCGTGAAGACCGTTTGCAGGCCGTCTGGCAACACCAAGGTGTCCGAGACCTCCGCCGTCAGCATTTGAAACACGCCGTCGCTCTCCAACCCCTCAGCCAGCACTTCGAATCCCGCAGCCCTTTCGAAGACGACGGGAAAGCCGCCGTCGCCCGCCCCCCCGACCGAGTCGGTGGCTGAGCCAACGCAGGTCTCAAGCAGATCGTTAGTAATAGTGAACTCGGACGGCTCAGAGATCGACAGCCCGCTCACCACGCAGGCATTCTGCTCATCGTCAATAAACCGAAAGTCCCACTGCCCCGCCTCCATATCAAAGACGTACCCGTCGCCGGCCGTCAGCACGTCGTTACCCAGCTGGTTGGGCCCCCAGTCCATCTCCTCCGACGGACTCACAAACAACTCGTAGACGTCGTACTCTGACTCGTTGCTGATGACGACCTCGTGAATGCTCTGCGCAAACGCGCCATTCGGGACACCCACAAGAGCGCCGCCGTCGTCACGTGCCGCCCCACAGCTGTCAGTGCCACAGTCTGTCTCCTCCTATCTCGCGCCGTGCGCGAGTGTCGCCGCCAAGGCCATCGTAGAATGGCCACGATGGAACAAAGTTTCGACCTGCCCCTCTGGGCGATTCCGATCTTCATGCTGGGTTTTCCGGTCGCCTTTTTGGGAATCTGGGGTCTGGTGACCGGAATTCTGTCCACCGTGAACGGCTATCGCTCGTTGTCTCCGTTCCGCATCTCCGCCGCCGACGCAAAGATGGGCGAGCCGCTGCGGCGTTTGATGCTCGCGAAGGTTGGCCCCATCAGCTACCGCGGCGGTGTTCTCTCGGTGCGATCAGCTGGCAACGGCCTGACCCTTCGCGTGTCGCCGCTCTTTCCGTTTCATCCGCCGATCCGCGTGCCCTGGGAGCGAGTCCGCTTGAACGATGGTACCGGGCGCACCGCCAACTCAGTGCTCCTCGATGACCGCGTGCGACTGGTGGTTCCCCCAGACGTGCTCGCCGCTATTGTGGCCGCGAAGCCAGCGCCAGGGTAGGTGCCTAGGCTCGCACCAGGCGGCGATACTTGATCCGCTGTGGGCGGTCGGCGGACGACCCGAGTCGACGACGTCGATCGGCCGCGTAGTCCTGATAGTTCCCCTGGAACCACACCACCTGGCTGTCGCCCTCAAACGCCAGGATGTGGGTCGCGATGCGGTCGAGAAACCACCGGTCGTGGCTGATGACCACAACACACCCGGCGAACTCGACCAGCGCGTCTTCGAGTGCGCGCAATGTGTCAACGTCGAGGTCGTTGGTGGGCTCGTCGAGCAAAAGGACATTGGCACCGGTCTTGAGCAGGCTGGCGAGATGGACGCGGTTCCGCTCACCGCCGGACAGCTCACCCACCTTGCGCTGTTGATCGCGCCCCTTGAAATTGAACCAGGAACAGTAGGCCCGTGAAGACACCTTTCGGTTCCCCAAGCTCACCTCCTCCTGCCCTTCGGAGATGACCTCCCACACCGTCTTCTCTGGATCCAGCTCTCGGTTCTGGTCGACGTAGCCCAGCTTGACGGTCTCCCCCAACGTGAGCGTGCCGGCGTCGGGAGTCTCCTCGCCGGCGATCATCCGAAACATCGTCGTCTTGCCGGCGCCGTTGGCGCCGATCACGCCGACGATGCCAGCGGGCGGCAAGGTGAAGCTCAAATCCTGAATGAGACAGCGCTCTCCATAGCCCTTGCGGATGTTCTTGACCTCGACGACCGCGTCACCCAGACGGGGACCTGGTGGAATGTAAATCTCGACCGTCTCGAGCTTCTCCGCGCTATCCTGACTCAGCAGTTCCTCGTAGGCATTGAGACGCGCTTTGCCTTTCGCCTGGCGCGCGCGCGGAGACATCTGAATCCACTCCAGCTCGCGTTGCAGCGTGCGTTGCCGCTTGCCAGCCTGTTTCTGCTCGAGCCCCGAACGCTTCTGTTTCTGCTCGAGCCAGGAGGAATAGTTGCCCTCCCACGGAATACCCTCGCCACGGTCGAGCTCGAGAATCCACCCGGCCACGTTGTCGAGGAAGTACCGGTCGTGGGTGATCGCCACGACGGTGCCCTTGTATTGCTGCAGATGACGCTCAAGCCAGCCGACCGTCTCGGCATCCAGATGGTTCGTCGGCTCGTCGAGCAGCAGCAGGTCCGGTGACTGCATCATCAGCCGACACAACGCCACCCGACGGCGCTCTCCCCCCGACAGATTCTCGACCGAGGCACCGGCCGGCGGGAGCCGCAAGGTTTCCATCGCCATGTCGACGCGCGCGTCGACGTCCCAGGCACCTACGGCTTCGATCTTGTCCTGCAAACGGCCCTGCTCGTCCATCGCGTCCTGCAGTTCATCACCGATGAGACCATCGTTGAAACTGGCCACCACACGGTCATAGGCCTTCAGCAGTCCCTTGTGGTCGGCCACGCCCTCCTCGACGTTCCCACGCACCGTCTTGGCCGGATTCAACTTGGGCTCTTGCGGCAGATACCCGACGGTCAACCCGTCGGACGGGAACGCCTCACCCGTGAAGTCCGTCAGTTCGCCGGCCATGATCTTCAGCAGGGTGCTCTTGCCGGCACCGTTCAGCCCGAGGACGCCGATCTTGGCGCCAGGCAGGAACGACAGCGAGATGTTCTTGAGCACCTCCTGACCCTGCCCATAGGACTTGCCGAGACGATGCATCGTGTAGACGTATTGGTGAGCCATTCAGATCTTCCAGAAAGCAGACAGTCGAAGCACGGGGCCGTGCGGAAACTACGATACAGTCACCCTCGCCCGCACGCGTTGTGCGGCCCGGCGTTGTCTGGTCGAGCCGGACAAAGGGCGACCAGTCAGTGTACCGCATGTCAGATTCGTCACCGTCTACGGTGGCACCATCGGAGGCATGGTGAAAAAGCTTCGTGTACTCGCCCTGATGCACGACTACCTGGTTCCGCCAGACGACGTGCGTGGGGTCGATGTGGTCACACCCCGCTGGAAAACCGAGTACGACGTCACCAACACCTTGGCCGCGATGGGGCACGATATCTATACGGTCGGGCTGGGAGCCGAAGTGGGCGTGATCAGGGACACGATGGCGGAGGTCAGGCCGCATCTCGCCTTCAACCTGATGGAGGCATTCCATGAGGTCGGCACCTTCGACCAGAACGTGGTGAGCCACCTCGAGCTATTGCGGCTGCGGTATACCGGCTGCAATCCGCGCGGCATGATTCTGTCGCGCGACAAAGCGCTGACCAAGAAGATCCTGTCCTATGAAGGTCTTCCGACTCCTGCTTCCGTCGTGGTGCGTGTGGGTCGTCGGCCGCCACGACCCACCACACTCACCTATCCGCTGATCGTGAAGTCCTTGACCCAGGATGCCTCCTACGGCATCTCACAGGCGTCGGTGGTGACCAACGATGCCAAGCTCAGCGAACGGGTGGCGTATGTCCACGACGGACTCGGCACAGACGCCATCGTGGAGCAGTACATTGAGGGCCGCGAGTTGTATGTGGGGGTCATCGGGAACCAGAACCCGCGCGCGTTCCCGGTCTGGGAGATGAAGTTCACCACGATGCCGAACTCGCTGTACCGCATCGCTACCGCGCGAGTGAAGTGGAGCACGCCCTACCAGAGTAAGCACGGTATCCGCTGCGGAAGCGCTCGCCTCCCCCGTCACGGCATGGCTGAGTCCATCCAGCAACTCGCAATCCGCACGTTTGGCGCGCTCCAGATGAACGGCTACGGCCGAATCGATATCCGCCTGGACGCCGCAGGGCAACCGTGGGTGCTTGAGGCGAACGCCAATCCCCAGCTCGCCTACGGCGAAGATTTCGCCGAGTCGGCGCATCACGTGGGCGTGTCTTACGAAGCCCTGCTGCAGCAGATTCTGGACGCGGGCCTGCAATGGAAAGCAGACAAGGCGGGGTAAACGGACGGGGGACCGACCCGGAGGACGACAAGGGGGGGGAGGCAGCCCCGGATTACTGCAGCGTGAACGCCACCGTGGTCGTCTCACCGGCCGTCACGGTAACCGTCCGCGGTTGGGAGCCGAGCGTCTCATGCCAGATCGTCACCTCGTGGGTGCCGGCCGGCACGTCCTCAATCGTGAACGTGCCGTCTGCCTCGCTGACGGCGCCGATGTCGTTGCTCACCACGATCCACCCGCGCATCCACTTGTGAGAATCGCACTCCACGCGCATGACGCCGGGTCGGCGCAGCGGGCGGGTCACGTTCAGGCCGGAGAATGGCATGGCGATGTTGAAGTCAGTGCGGTTCCGGTCATCGTAGGCGTGGGTCGAGTGCAACGTATCGTCTTCGCTCGTAATGTCGAGTTGCTCACGGGTCTTCGCAATCTGGACGTGCGGCACAAATCGGCAGTCGATGTTGTTGAGCGTCGGCGCCGCAGGCCCCTCTGACCACGGGACCCCCGTCACGCGGATCACGGCATTCGCCACGTGACCGTCCGCGTCCGCCACAATCTCCTCATTGGGCAGCGTGTCGCCACACACCGCCTGGTCGATATTTGGCGCGAGCGTACCGGGTGCGGGCGGATCATCCATCGTCACGACGCCGGCGATGGTCCCGGTGGTCTGCACCCCACCCTCGATCCCTGTCACCGCGAAGGCCACGACGCCGGCGGCGGCGATTGCCGTCAACCACGTACCCACTGTTCGCCGTGTGTTCATGAACCTACTGTAACCCAACGATCGGGCCACCGCGGAGGGGCAGTCGGTCGAAACGGACGCGCCCGGCCGGGACCAATCAAGGTCGTGACGAGTTCGCGGACGTTGCGGTCGGTTGGGCGTAGATCGCGCGCGTAAGGGAGGCCAGACCTATCGCGCCTTCGGCATCTCTACCTGTTCGGGCTCCGGGGTGAAGTCCTCGCCTGGGTTGATGAAGCGGTCCTCCTCGAAACGGTATTGCGTGTCGTAGAGTTCCCGATATCGGCCGGCAGCGGCCAGTAGCTCCGCGTGCGTACCACGCTCCACAATCTGTCCGTGTTCGAGCACGATGATCTGATCCGCGCTCTGAATCGTCGACAGTCGGTGGGCGATGACGAACGTCGTGCGGCCCCGTCGCAGCGCTCGCAACCCGTCCTGGATCAACGACTCGCTCTCGCTGTCGAGACTGGACGTCGCCTCATCGAGGATCAGTACTCGGGGGTTGGCGAGAATCGCACGCGCGATAGCCACCCGCTGGCGCTGCCCCCCGGACAATTTGATACCGCGCTCGCCGACGATGGTGTCGTACCCCTCCGGGAACGCCCGGATGAACTCGTCGGCGTGCGCGATGCGACTGACATCCTCGATCTCGGCTCGGGTCGCGTGGCGCCGAGCAAAGCTGATGTTCGACGCGACCGAGCCGTCGAACAAGAAATTCTCCTGCAACACCACACCCAGCTGACGCCGAAAGTCAGCGAGCTTCAACGTCGACAGATCGTGCCCATCCACAAGTACCCGGCCCTGTTGCGGACGATTGAACGCCATCACCAAGCTGACGAGGGTGCTCTTCCCAGAGCCACTCGACCCCACCAGCGCGGTCGTGGTGCCCGCCGGGGCTGACAACGACACCCCCTGCAACACCGGATCGCCTTCGTTGTACGCAAACGTCACATCGTCGAGCTCGATGTCCCCGCGCAGCTCCTCGATCGGGGCCCGCGTCTCGTCCTCGTCCAGTTCCGTGGGTGTGCCAAGAATCTCCCGAATCCGGTCGAGGCCGGCGAACGCCTCCGTAATCTGCGTGCCGATCGACGCAATGGAGATAACCGGCGCCACAACCACACCTGTGAACACCATGTATTGCAGCATGGCGCCCACGGTCCAGTCGCCGGCGATAATCGCGCGGCCGCCCATCAAAATCATCAACGCGCCAATCATGCCGATGGCGAGCGACGCCGCCGACGTGCTAGCGGACACACCGGTCACCGTCTGGGCCACGTTGCGCAACAACCGATGGGCCCCCTTCGCGAACACCAGCTGCTCTCGCTTCTCGACGCTATAGGCCTTGATGATCCGGACACCGCCTAGGGTCTCCCCAAGTCGACCCGTCACCTCTGCATTGATCTTGCCGCGTTCGCGGAACAACGGCCTCAGCTTCTTGAACATGGTGGTCATCACCAGACCGAAGAGGACCAGGATGATCAGGGTCACCACCGTCAACTGCCAGTTCAGATAAAACAACACCGCCATGCCGGCGATCGCGGTCACGAAGCCGCCGACCAGTTGCGCGAGGCCGGTCCCTACCAGATTACGAATGCCCTCGGCGTCGGTCATGACGCGCGAGATCAGGACGCCGCTCTTGGTCGAGTCGAAGTAGCTGACCGGAAGGCGGGTCACGTGACGCTGGACCCGCTTTCGCATCTCGGTGATAGCACGTTGTGCCGCGACGCCGAGCACCTGCGACAGCGCGAACCCGCTGCTGGCCTGCACCAGCGTGGCCACCGCTGCCCCCAGCGCGAGCCATCCGAGCAGGTCGGACTGCCCGTTGCCGATCACGTCGTCGACGACATAGCCCGACATACCGGGCACCACAAAGCCGGCCGCGCGGCTGATCAGCATGAGCACCATACCGAGGATGAGCCGGGTCCGATGCGCGCGTACAAGGGTGCGAGCTTCCGCCCATGCGCCCGGCGACGCGAAACCCTTCTTTTTCTTGGTGTGCTCTGGTGTATCGTTCGCCATCACTCTCCAGATCTATCGCGACCGGCCGCGGGCTGCTGACGGGAGGCACACGCGTCCAGACGACCTAATTACGAACGGCCGCACGAGTGCGTCGATTGTACCGTATTAGACTTTCGCCATGGCTTCTCCTGGCCGCCGTATCTTGCATCTCGATATGGACGCATTCTACGCGTCGGTCGAGCAGCGGGACGACCCGGCTCTCCGCGGAAGACCGGTGGCCGTCGGTGGTCGTCCGGAGGGCCGCGGGGTGGTTGCCGCCGCCAGCTATGAAGCGCGTGCGTTCGGGGTTCGGTCGGCCATGTCGATGGCCAAGGCGGTACGCCTGTGCCCCCATCTGGTCGTCGTCAGACCGAACTTCAGTCGATACCGGGAGGTCTCCACGCGGGTGTTCGAGATGTACCGAACAGTGACGCCGCTGGTCGAGCCGCTCTCGCTGGACGAGGCGTATTTGGACGTGACCGAAAACAGCTGGGGCGAACCGTTGGCCACCACTGTCGCGAAACGGCTCAAGCAGTGGGTTCGCGACGAAACGCGGTTGAGTGTGTCGGCCGGCGCGGCTCCCAACAAATTTCTCGCAAAGATCGCCTCGGACTGGAACAAACCGGACGGACTGACCATCATCCCGACACAGCGGATAGAGGCCTTTCTCCAGAAGCTGCCGGTGGAAGCGCTCTGGGGGGTGGGCCCGGTGACGGCCAAACGGCTGCGCGCGGCCGGCATCACGCAGCTGGTCGACGTCCGTGCGGTCGCCCCCGACGTGTTGCGCAAGACCGTGGGGAATCAGGCCGACTGGTTGCGACGGCTCGCCGACGGCATCGACGACAGACCGGTGACCCCAAATCGGTCAGCCAAGTCCTCAGGTTCAGAGAACACCTACGCCGAAGACGTCACGAACCTCGAGGTCATTCGGACGGAGCTCGATCGGATGGCACGGCGCGGGGCGGACTGGCTCGAACGGAAGGCGCTGTCCGCCCGCACCGTCACGATCAAGGTCCGGTATTCCGATTTCACGACCATTACCCGGAGCCACAGCGAACGTCCGGCCACCCGAGACCCCGATCGCGTCGCCATGCGCGCGCTGCGCCTGGCGGACAACACGGAGGCGGGAGCTCGTCCGATACGCCTGCTCGGGGTCAGCCTGCACAATTTAATGGGCGACGACGAGGTTGCCCGAGAACCCAATCATCCAACCCTCCCGCTGTGAGCGACCCCGTTGCGAGTAAGATCCGGCCATGCTCAAAGGTAGTCGGTCTGGCATCCTGCGCAAGGTGCAGCCCCTCAGCATCCACGGACAGATTTCCTGGGACGTCTTCTTCACGGACCCGGATGAAGTGGATGGTGCCATGCAGATGGCGCGAGTGGGCCCCGAGGCTGTCGATCGCAACCTCGAGCCTGGCGACCGGATTACGCTGCAATATCTGCTCGGCAGCGTAACCAACGTGACCCGGGAGAGGACCGACGAGTAGCCCCGGCCGCCCTCGGCCTCACTCCCCCAGTTCCAGCGCCATGATCTGAGCTCGATCACGCACATAGAGCCGCGTCCCGACCAACGTCGGGGCGGTCCACGCGGTCGTGGCGAGTATGTCAGCCGCGGCGAGTTCGGTCAGACCGTCTGGCGACAACCGGGCCAGAACGAGCCGCCCGTCCTCGGTCAGCATGACCGCCTTTCCGTCCGCGTAGACCAAGCTCGAACGGCCGTATCCGCGGCGACGCCACACCTCTTCCCCGGTTGTCACGTTGAGCGCCACCTGAAACGCCGGGCCAAAATCGCCGCTGCTCGCATAGATGTAATCCCCGAGCCGTACGACGTTGCCGAACATCACCTTCAGATCCGTCGTGTAATACAACTCCTCGATGTGCGTCTGCCCGTCCTCGCGCCGCAACCGGAGAGCACGACTACCGCTGTTGTACGCCGCGGTCATGAACAGGATGTTGTCCTGACCCCAGACCGGGGTGCTGTTGTTCATGTCGCCCTGGGTCTCGTGACTGTGCGTCCAGAGCACGCGGCCCGTGTCGGGGTCGAGGCCGTTGATGGTCTGACCGCCATAGACAATCAGTTGTGTCTGACCGTCAACGTCCGCCAGAATCGGTGTGGCTGGCGCGATCAAAAATTGTCCACTTCGCCACACGACTGCGCCGTCGTCCTGCCGAAAAGCCATGACCGACTGTCCCGGCCCCCCGGCAGTGACGATGACCAGGTGCTTGTAGGCCGTCGGGCTGGTCCCATACCCTGCTTTCACGGCGGGCCGCACCAGTGTTGGCGGGGCGTCGAATTCGGCCACCAGATCGTGCGACCACAACACCGCGCCGGTACGCTTGTCGAAGGCATGCAGCTGTTTGTTGGTTCCCGTCGTGAAGAGCCGATCTCCGACGACGAGGGGACTCGCGTGGGGTCCGGCGCCGAACCGAAAATTCAACGGTTCCGACGCGTAGGTGTACTCCCACGCCGTGTTCCCGGTGGCGGCGTCAAGCGCGATCACCGTCTCCTGGGGCGCCCACGGCTCGCCCTCAGCGCCGGGGCGATACATCGTGAACAACCGTCCGTCATCCACGATGACGGACGAATGACCAGGTCCAAGCGGACGGCTCCAGACCCGCGTGGGCCCGCCCTCCGGCCAACTCTCCGCCAAGCCAGGCGACTCCACCTGGAAATCCCGACCTGGGCCGCCGAACTGCCGCCATTCGCCCTCCGCGACGTAGTCGTGTTCGACCTGCGCGGCCGCCACGCCCGGAAACAGCGCCAAACACAACACGACACGGGAACCCAGTGACATCATCCAGCCAGTGTACAGTGTCGGGGAGTCGCGGACTTCTCGGCAGGCGAGAGCGTCCGTCCTCACAAGAAAGCCAGTTGACGTCCTCTCCGAAACGACATGACTCGACCCGCTAACGACCCCACGAGCGCCGTCGATCTCGAGACGCTCGGCTGGGACGCAGAATTTGCCGAGCTCTTCCAGACGCACGCGGAACAGAACCTGGTCGCGGCCCGAGTGGCGGTCGCCCACAACTATCTCTACCAACTAGGCAGCGCCGATGGGGAGTTGCTTGCGGAGGTCTCCGGCCGGCTCCGCCATCAGGGTGACCTCGCCGAGAACACCCCCGTGGTCGGCGACTGGGTGGCCATCAAGCCAAGCCAGACCGAGCAGAAGGCCACCATCGAGGCGGTACTGCCGCGGCGGACGTCATTCTCGAGGAAGGCAGCCGGGGAGACCACCCGCCGCCAACTTGTCGCGGCCAACATCAACACGCTTTTCCTCGTGTGCGGCCTCGACGACGACTTCAACGTGCGGCGGATCGAGCGCTACCTGGTGGCCATCCAAGAAAGCGGGGCCGCCGCCGTCATCGTGCTGAACAAGGCCGACGCCTGCGCGGACCTCGAGGCCGCCCGACACGCGACGGCGTCGGTCGCCGCCAGCACCCCGACGCACATCATCAGCTGTATGGCCGACGAGGGACTCGCCGCGCTGCAGGTCTACCTCACTCCAGGCCACACCATCGCGTTGATCGGCTCATCCGGTGTCGGCAAGTCGACCATCATCAACCGACTGCTCGGCGTCGACCGTCAACGAACCCGCACCGTCCGGCCGAAGGACGGCCGTGGCCGTCACACGACGACCCAGCGCGAGCTCATCGTGATGCCCGGCGGCGCTCTGCTGATCGATACCCCGGGCATGCGGGAGCTGCAGCTCTGGGACAGCGCGCACGCGCTGGAGGACGCCTTCGACGACATCGACGGGTTGGCCGCCAACTGCCGATTCCGCGACTGCGCACACGGGAACGAACCTGGCTGCGCGGTGCGGGCCGCGGTCGACGCGGGACAACTGGCTCGGCCACGAGTCGACAACTACACAGCACTCAAACGGGAAGGCGCGCAGCTCCAAGAACGACGCGACGAGCAGGCGCGCACCGAAGAACAACGGCGGACGAAGCCGGTGCACCGCACCATGCGCTCCATGCGCCACAACCGACTCACTGACAGGACCTAGCGGCTAACGGTCGAGCATCGCGACCTCGAGCGCCGCACCGAGAATGAGCGCGCCACCGCGATCGTCGGCGCCATTCACCGCGGGACGATCGAGATAGTACCGCCGCGTGGGGCCGGCGCCGGTGCTGATGCAGACGTCCACAAGTGTGCCGTCGATGCGGACGTGAGCCAGGAGCGCGCGCCAGGCACGACCGACGACCGACCGGTACGAGGAGTCCAGCCACCCGTGGCGGATACCCCTAGCGGTCGCGGTCAGCACGAGAGCCGTCACACTCGCCTCGCGGTAGCTACCCGGCGTGTCAACGACCTGGAACCACATCCCGTCTGGCGCCTGGTGGTCACGCATGCCACGCATCTGTCGGCGATAGATGTCCAACAGCGCCGCGCGGTCTGGATGCACGACCGGCAGCGCAGTCAGCACTTCCGCCAGGCCCAACGCAGCAAAACCATTGCCCCGTCCCCACGCAACCGGCGCGTCGGACGCGTGGTGAAACAGGCCGTCCGCTTGCTGCAAGCGACTGGCGTAGGTGCGAATGAGCCGGGACGCCGCGGCAAGCTCGTCGGTGTCCCCAATGCGCGCCCCGACGATCGTTCCAAGGAACATGTCGTCGGTCCACCCGGAGCCGTGCTCAGGCACCCCGGGGGCGGTCTCTGCTGCGCTCAGGTCCCCCCCGCGGGCGGCGAGCCAAGCCGCGGCAACCTGGTCATCTCCCGGGAGCTTGGCAAGCTCCGCGAAGACCATCGCACCGGCCACCGACGAGAGGCGGACGGTGTCGCCAACCAGGGCCTGCTCGCCGCTCAGCCAAGGCCTGACCTGGCTCACGACCTTGTCGCGCCAGGCGTCCTCCCCAGTCAGCTGGGCCAGCGTCAATGTGTGCGTCCACGCCACCCCAGGGATGTAGCTCATCCCCACCGTCCCCGGGTATCGCGCTGCGAGCAACCGGGCCACCGCGAGTGGACGCCGAGCGATTCGCTCCGCTACCGCCTGTCGCAAGGGAGACCGGTCGGTCACTCGGACCAGCCTGTCGCGCAACTCGCGAATCACCGCCTCACGGTCCGTGTCGCTCGCGGTCACGTGCAGCGTCTCAACTGGCCCGAGACCAGCCGCGGGCGTCAGCGCGAGCGCTCGCGCCAGTGCCCCGCCAGGACTGGCGTCGTCGGCCTCCCTCCCGGGCCGCACTTCGAGTCCGCTACCCGCGCTGACGACGACGACGAAGTCTGGCGACTGATACGTCACCCAGCGCCACACGTAGTGGGTCTCGGGTCGCTCCACCGCATCGAAGTAGCCGTCGACCGGCGGGAAACGATGAGGCGGCGATAGGACGGTGCCCGCGGGGTTCGCCAGGGGCAGTGCGCTCATCGCCCAGGCGTCGCGCTCGTCGCCCGACTCCGCGGCTTTGAACCACCGCGCGAGGTCGAGCACCAGGCGAGCACTGACGGCATCTCCGTCAAGGCCCCCGACTAGCACCACCCGCCGGTGGGTATCTTGGGCAAACGGAGACCCATTCTCGAGCGTGAGAAGCGGTGTCTCGTTGCGGGTCATACCACCCGCGCTGACGACCCGTGGTTCTCCGGCCAGTGCGGCGACCGCGGCCAGCTCCGCACGCAGCGGGCCGTCAGACGGCTGCGCTAGGGCCTGTGGACCGGTCAGAGGACCCAGCAGTACCGTGAGCGCGACCATCATCGCGTTCCGAGGTCCCAGGCGCATCATCACGGCCGAGCTATCTGGTGGTGGTCGAGGCGACGTGCAGCCTCAATGACTAATGTATGCCGCGACCCATCTGCAGCATCGAGGGCTCGGCGCCGAGGCGACGGATGGCGGTTTCCCACATCTGCGTCGACTGGGTCTCGAAAATGAGATCGAGTTCGACCTCGGCAATGAGCCACGACGACGACGACAGCTCTTCGTCGAGCTGTCCGGCGCCCCAACCGGCATAGCCGGTGAGCAATCGGGTTCGGCTTGGTGGCTGGTCGCTCAGCACCCGCCGGAGCAGGTCTGGTGATGTCGACAGATAGAGCCCGTCACACACTTCCACCGATTCGGCCTCATCGGGTTCCTCCCCCATCAAGATCCAGCCGCGTTCCGGTTCGACCGGTCCGCCGATCCAGAGCTGCAGGCCGTTGTCGCTGTCGACCGGTGGAGTGAGCCGCACGACGGAGGAGGCCGGCGTCTCGGTCTGTCTATTCAGCACAAGCCCGAATGCACCGTCTACCCCGTGCTCGCACAACAGCACGACGGTCTGTTTGAAGTTCGGATCGTCGAGCTGCGGCATGGATAGCAACAGCGTCGGGGCCAGCGACGTCCCGGTTCCAACCTTGCTCATGGTGGTCTTGTACGGTGCGAGGGTCATATGGCAGCGGTCTCGACACCTCGCCGCCCATCTTAGCAGGTCGCTGCCTGACGGCGGGTGGGAGCGCCACCTCAGCGC
>CAWWAF010000075.1:0-18541 GCA_963934795.1 uncultured bacterium | reverse complement strand
TAGGCATTCTGGCGACCACGATCGTCCAGAGTTCGTCGGTGACCACGGCCATGGTGGTCGGTCTGGTGGCCGCGCCTGATACGGCCCTGCCGCTCGCGAACGCGGTGCCCATGATTATGGGCGCCAACATCGGCACCACCGTCACCGCTACCGTCGTGGCCCTCGCGCACATGGGACGACGAGACGAGTTCGAGCGCGCATTTCCGATCGCGGTCTGTCACGACGTATTCAACTACCTCACGGTGTTGATCCTCCTGCCCCTGGAACTCATGACGGGGTATCTGCAGAAAACCGCGGTTTCCCTCGCCGGACTACTCGAGGGCGTCACTGGCCTCGACTACGACAGCCCCTTCGCGACGACGTTGTCGGCGTCGGTTGACCCACTCGAAGCCGTTGTGGCGATGCTGTTCGAGACGGGCCCGGCGCAGGGCGTGGTCCTGATCGCGTTCGCCGGCGTCGTCATTTTTACGACGCTGTGGCTGCTGGTGAAGGTCATGAGGTCACTGGTCCACACGCGGGTGGAGCAATTGGTCACCACTGTGCTCGGCTCCAGTGCGGTGCTCTCCATTCTCGTTGGAATCGTGGTGACCGCGATGGTGCAGTCCAGCTCCATCACCACATCGTTGCTCGTTCCGCTGGGGGCGGCCGGGATCTTGCGGCTTGAGCAGGCGCTTCCAATCACCATTGGGGCTAACATCGGGACGACGGTGACGGCGCTGTTGGCGGCGCTTGCCGGGTCCGGCGCCAATGCCGTCTCTGGTCTCGAGATTGCTCTCGTGCACCTGCTGTTCAATCTGACCGGCCTCGCCATGATTTATCCGCTGAAGGCGACCCGGCGTATCCCGCTACGGGGGGCCCGCTACCTGACCTCTCTGGCGATTCGCTCCCGAAGACTCACGCTGTTGTGGGTTGGTGGCTTGTTCTATGGCGTGCCAGCGTTGTTGTTGTTGTTGGACCGCGCGATCAGGTAGTCGCCCAGCCGGGCCGCGGGACCACATGGGGAGGTTGTCACATGTTACGTGCGCTGCTTGGAATCCTTCGTGCCGATGACCCGCTGCAGACGATTGGCGAGCGGTTCGAGCGGATGCTCACGCTCACCCAGAAAATGACGCTGGCGGCCGGCGAAGTGGCATTCGGCGGAGACGCCAGCCCGCTTCGGCGAACCCAGATCTATGAACGTGACGTCGAAGTCAATCAACTCGAGCGCACCATTCGCAAGGGCGTGGTCGCCCATTTGTCGATACCCGGCTCTCGAGTCGATGTGCCGCAGTGTCTGCTGCTGATGAGCCTGGCGAAGGACGTCGAGCGGCTCGGCGACTATGCGAAGAACCTGTCGGAGTTGGTCGAGATTCAGGCCGGGCCGATGCCGGAGGACGAGATCGTCGGCGAGCTGCAGGAAATCAGACGTGGGGTTGAGAAGGCCTTCCGGGCCGCGTCCGATATTTTTCGCTCGTCCGATCGCGAGCAGGCGCTGACGATGATTCGCCATGGTCGCGATATCGCGCATCGTTGCGACGCCCTGATTGCGCAGATCGGGCGAGCCGGCTACCCCGGCGAGACGACGACGGTCCTCGTGCTGGCCACCCGTTTCTACAAGCGGATTGGCGGCCATGTGCTGAACGTACTCTCGAGTGTGGTGATGCCGTTGCACAAGGTCGACTACTACGATGAGGACGAGGTTCAGGCCCACGGCGCGGTCGACTAACCGGTAGCGGTTCCCACCCAGCACCTTCACGCTGGACACGCAGGCTCACGTGCAGAACAGAACCAAAGTCACCGTGGTCGGGGGTGGCCTCATTGGATGCGCCGTGGCCTACGAGCTCGGTCGG
The DNA here is from genome assembly GCA_963934795.1 of uncultured bacterium. Taxonomy (GTDB): domain Bacteria; phylum Acidobacteriota; class Vicinamibacteria; order Vicinamibacterales; family UBA8438; genus UBA8438. The sequence continues at coordinate 16,712 of CAWWAF010000075.1, read as the reverse complement.
CGCGACATGGAGGTGTGCGTCCTCGAGCGTCGTGCGGTGGGCCTTGGTGCGACACAGGCGTCGGCCGGGATGCTGGCGCCGTTTATCGAGGCAGCGCACGCGGGGCCGCTACGTCAATTGGGCTCGAGGAGTCTTGAACTCTACGACCAGTTCATGGTCGACGTTGTCGGCGACAGCGGCGATGTTGTGCCCTACGAGCGGTGCGGCACGCTCGATACCGCGACGGACGCCGTGTCATTGGCGCGGCTGGAGCGGGCCGCGAGCGAGCTCTCGACGGCCGGCGTCGAGTGCCGGCTGCTCAGCAGAGCAGAGGCGCTGGTGGACGAACCCCATCTCGGGCAGGGGGTGTGCGGCGCGCTATTGGTGCCATCGCACGGGTATGTCGGGGCGTCGGCGCTGACGACCTCGCTGGGCCGAGCGGCCGCACGACAGGGCGTGTCCTTTCTCTCTCCGTGTACCGTGACCAGACTCACCTCGACCCGCGCGGGGATCGAGGTGGAGACCGACCACGGCCTCAAACTGAGCGATGTGGTCGTCATCGCCGCGGGCAGCTGGACTGGCGACGTGGCGGTCGGCGAAGAGGGGCCGCTGCCGGTCAAACCGGTGCGCGGGCAGCTTTTGCGGCTGCGGTGGCCGGACGGCCCGAGGCTAACGAGAGTCGTCTGGTCGCCGGGATGCTACGTGGTGCCATGGCGCGATGGTACGACGCTGGTGGGTGCCACCGTCGAGGACGTCGGTTTCGATGAACGCGCGACGGTGGCTGGGGTGGCGAGCTTGCTTGAGGCGGCCCGCGAGGTACTGCCGGCCACCGCCCGGGCTGGGTTCGACGCCGTGCGGGTTGGCCTGCGCCCCGGGACGTCTGACGACCTGCCGGTTGTCGGGTGGTCCCCCAGTGTGCCCCGGCTCCTCTACGCGACCGGGCATTACCGGAACGGGGTGCTGCTGGCGCCTTTGACTGCGCGTCTGGTTACGGACCTGGTGCTGGGGGCGGCACCGGATCCGATGCTCGACGCGCTCGCGCCGGGGCGTTTCGACACCCCATCACCAGCGGCCGCAGCCGCGGTCGACGGTCGCTCCCGGCCCTGACCGAGTGCGAGGGCGCCAGGATGGCAATAACCTCAAGAGGTATCACGCGCGCGCGGCTGGTTCGGTTGGTCCGGAAAACCGCGCGGGTTGTCGCCGCGGGCGCCTGCGTCGCCATCGCCGCGTCGGTGGTAGCTGTCGTAGGGTTACGCTGGGTGTCTCCGCCGACGACCGCGTTCATGCTGCAACATCAGATCGAGGGCTGGCGGAGCGGTGTCGCCGGGCCCAGTGTGCGCTACCAGTGGGTGGACTGGGTCGACATCAATCCGGAGTTGGCCGTCGCAGTCGTCGCGGCCGAAGACCAGCGCTTCAGGCAACACCACGGATTGGACTTCGACGCGATCAGTGACGCCCTGGAGGAACGCCGTCGCGATGGCCGTCTGCGCGGCGCCAGCACCATTTCCCAGCAAGTGGCCAAGAATCTGTTTCTGTGGCCCGGGCAAAGTTGGCTGCGGAAGGGTATCGAGAGCTATCTCACGGTGCTCATTGAATTGGTCTGGAGCAAGCGTCGGGTGCTTGAGGTGTATCTCAATGTCGCGGAGTTCGGAAATGGCGTCTACGGGGTGGGCGCCGCCAGCCACCAGTTTTTTGCTCGGGAGCCCGCGCGTCTCGGGCGCGAGCAGGTGGCGCTCCTGGCCGCGGTGCTGCCGAGTCCCAAGCGGCTTCTGGTGGCGCGCCCGTCGGCGTATGTGCGGTCCAGACAAGAGTGGATTCTCTCCCAGATGGAGCAGTTGGGCGGAATCGGCTATCTCGACGGTCTGCGATAGCGGGAGCCCCGGGGGCGTGGTTCGGCGCGCGTCCCAAAAAGTGATAATCTCTGCGCGGAGTCGGCGCGTCAGAGCGCGTCGAATCGGGCAGCTGCGACTCATGACACTCACCGTCTGAGGGGCGCGCCCGCGGGATAGAAAAGGGGCTCAGGCTCCCACGGCCTGTCGCGGAGCAGCCAGGAAGTTGCTGTTTTGACGGCAGAGGCGGAGTGACACAAGATGGAACAGGTTCAACCGGTTCAGATAGTCGCGCCCGTTCGCGGCTGGGGACAGACCATGCGGCGCGACGCGTGGTGGCTGCAACCGCTCGCCGTGTTCCTGGGTCTGTCGACGGCCATTGGGTACATGACCTGGGCAGCATTGCAGGGCGAGTTCTATCATTTTGGCCCGTACCTGTCGCCGCTGTATTCGCCGGAGCTGCTGGGAGGGTCCCCCCACAGTCTGTTCGGCCCTCAGCCCACGTGGTGGCCGGCATTGCTCCCGTTTTCGCCAGCGTTCTTGATTCTGTGGGCGCCGGCTGGGTTTCGGGTGACCTGTTACTACTATCGGGGTGCGTACTACAAAGCCATGTGGGCCGATCCGTCGAGCTGCGCGGTAGGAGAGCCGCGGTCCACGTTCCTGGGCGAGAATTCCTTTCCGCTGATTATCCAGAATATTCATCGCTACTTCATGTATCTGGCCCTGCTGTTTCTGGTGTTCTTGACCTACGACGTCTGGAATGCCCTCTGGTTCGAAGATGCGGCTACGGGCGTGGTGTCGTTCGGAATCGGCGTCGGCACATTGGTGTTGACGTTGAACGTGGTGCTCCTCGGCAGCTACAGCTTGGGGTGCCACTCGCTGCGACATCTGGTCGGTGGGCGCCACGACCGGATCGCGGGGTTGCCACTCCAACGGTCCTGTTATGACTGCGTCAGCGGTTTCAACCGGCGGCACATGCTTTACGCGTGGATGAGCCTGGCGTGGGTCACTTTTTCCGATGTCTACGTGCGGATGTGCGCCATGGGAATCTGGACTGATTTCAGATTGTTGTAGGCGTGCGGTACGGGGCGCAGCCCCGTCTTGACAGCAATGACATACGAATCTTTCGAATATGACGTGTTGGTGATCGGCGCCGGAGGCGCCGGTCTGCGGGCCTCCATTGAAGCGTCGTCGGCCGGCGTGTCCGTCGGTCTGGTGTGCAAGTCGCTGCTGGGCAAAGCGCACACCGTGATGGCGGAGGGGGGTATGGCTGCCGCCCTGGGGAATGTGGACGACCGCGATAGCTGGAAAGTGCATTTCGCCGACACCATGCGCGGTGGCCAGTATCTCAACAACTGGCGGATGGCCGAATTGCACGCGCAGGAGGCGCCGGCTCGGGCCCGCGAGCTCGAATCCTGGGGCGCGGTCTTCGATCGAACCAAAGAGGGGAAAATCCTTCAGCGAAACTTCGGTGGCCACAAGTATCCCCGACTGGCGCATGTCGGCGACCGAACTGGGCTGGAGATGATCCGGACCTTGCAGGACCACGGTATTCACCAGGGCATCGATGTGCACATGGAGTGCACGGTGATCGAGTTGCTGAAGGACGGTGACCGTGTCGTTGGCGCGTTCGGCTATGACCGCGAGAAGGGCCGCTTCCGGGTGTACACCGCGCGCGCTGTGGTGTTGGCCAGCGGCGGTATCGGTCGCGCCTTCAAGGTGACCAGCAATAGCTGGGAATATACCGGTGACGGGCACGCACTGGCCTATCGGGCGGGCGCCGAGTTGATGGACATGGAGTTCGTGCAGTTCCATCCGACCGGGATGGTCTGGCCCCCCAGCGTGCGAGGCATTCTTGTCACCGAGGGGGTGCGCGGCGAAGGCGGCGTGCTGCGGAACAGCGAAGGCAAGCGGTTCATGTTCGAGGACATTCCAGAGCTATACAAGAGCTCTACCGCCGACGACGAAGAGGAAGGCTGGAAGTACACCCAGGGCGACAAGGAGTCTCGACGGCCGCCAGAATTGCTGACCCGGGATCACGTCGCGCGGTGTATCGTGCGCGAACTCAGGGAGGGGCGCGGCAGTCCCCATGGGGGCGTGTTCCTCGACATCGCCTGGATCAAAGAGCGACTGCCGAACGGGGCGGAGCATATCAAGAAGAAGCTGCCGAGCATGTATCACCAGTTCAAGCAGCTGGCTGGGATCGACATCACACAGGAGCCGATGGAAGTCGGCCCGACAACCCACTACGTGATGGGGGGCATTCGTGTCGAGGCCGACAGCCAGATGTCGACCGTGCCAGGGCTGTTTGCAGCGGGCGAGTGCGCGGCGGGGCTGCATGGTGCCAATCGACTCGGAGGTAACTCCCTGTCTGACCTGCTGGTGTTCGGTCAACGAGCTGGCCAGCATGCGGCGGCGTACGCCAAGGAACAAACCGGCGCTCCGATTAACTCTGATCAGGTCGACGAGGCCGCCCGTCTGGCGCTCGAGCCGTTCGAGCGGGGGGGGACTGACGCGGAAGGACCGTACCAAGTGCAGTTCGATCTGCAGGACATGATGCAGGCACAAGTGGGTATCGTGCGCAGCCAGGCAGAGATTCAGAAAGCCCTTGACGCCTTTGGGGAACTGTACGAGCGTGCCGGGCGTGTCGGCGTCCAGGGAAATCGGGAGTACAACGCGGGCTGGCACACTGCGCTCGACTTGCGAAATTTACTAATGGTGGCCGAGGCGGTGGCGAAATCTGCGATCCTGCGGAAGGAAAGTCGCGGCGCGCACTTCCGGGAAGACTTTCTGGAGAAGGACGCCGAGCAGGCGAAACTGAATACGGTGACTCGTCTTGGGGCCGGGGGTGAGATGGAGGTCGTCCAGGAGCCGCTGGCACCCATTCGAGATGACCTGGCGCAGATCATCGACGACAACAAGTAGGGCACGCGAGACGAGGCGGAGAGCGGGAGAGCTTGATGAGCAGCGCAACATTCCGAATTTGGCGAGGGAACGCGGAGGACGGAGCCTTCGAAGACTACACGACCGAGGTGTCCGAGGGGATGGTCGTGCTCGACGCGGTGCACCAGATTCAGGCGGAGAAAGCGAACGACCTGGCGGTGCGCTGGAATTGCAAGGCCGGAAAATGTGGGTCCTGCTCCGCCGAGGTCAATGGCAATCCCAAGTTGATGTGCATGACCCGGTTGAACTCGTTGCCACTCGACCAGCCCGTGACGATCGAGCCGATGCAGACCTTTCCATTGATTCGTGACCTGGTCACGGATGTGTCATGGAACTACGAGGTCAAGAAACGCATCAAGCAGTTCGCTCCGCGCAAGCCGGATGCGCCAGACGGGAGCTGGCGCGTCGACCAGTACGACGTCGAACGCGTGCAAGAGTTTCGTAAGTGCATCGAGTGCTTTCTCTGTCAGGACGTCTGTCACGTCCTGCGTGACCACCGGCTGCACGACAAATTCATCGGACCCCGTTACTTGGTCTATACCGCCGCGCTCGAGATGCAGGCGCTGGACACCGAGGACCGGATCGCCGACCTGGCCAACGACCACGGTGTGGGCTACTGCAATATCACCAAGTGCTGTACCAAGGTCTGTCCAGAAGAGATCGCCATCACGGACAACGCCATCATCCCGCTGAAGGAGCGCGTCGTCGATCAGATGTACGACCCGCTCACCAAAATGTTGCGGATGTTCACGGGATAGCCGTCCGCTCAGACAGCGGCGAGTTGCGACGTGCCGAGTCGCGAGACGGCGACGCACACACCGACGTTGATCAGCATGGCGACCACTCCGGCGTGCAGGTCCCACGGCTGACTGTATCCGGTCGCCAGCAGGCCTGCGTAGACGGCCGTCCCTGTGACCATGCCGGACAGCGCGGCGACCGTGGTGAGCCCACGCCAGCCGATCCCCAGGATGAACAGTGGAGCCACCTGGGCAAGGATCTCCATCTTTAGTTCCGTCAGCCCCCACAGTGACAGGCCCGGGTTGAGCGCGATGCCAACGAGAACGGCCACCAGCGCCCAAGACACCATCTTTCCGACCTGCGTGAGCCGTGCCTCAGTGGCCCCGCGGAGAACGGTCGTGCCGAGCACATCCTTGGCGAGTATGGAGGACAGACTCAGCAACACCGAGTCCGCCGTCGACATGATGGCGCTGACGACCGCCACGATCACCAGGAGGCTGAGCGCGTAGAGGATCGGCGAGCGTGCGCTCCACTCGGAGAGCAGGAGCGGCAGCACTTGGTCTGGTTCGATTTGACCGCCGCCGGCGAGCTGCTCGATCGCGAGTACCCCGACCAGGAACACCGACCCGGTGGTGATGAGGGGGAGAAACACCATCACGCTGAACGAGCGTTTGAGCGCGGTGCTGTCGCGGGCGGCGTAGATCCGCTGAATCGCGTGTGGATAGACAGCTCCGGAGAACCCGATCAGTGCGAGCGTGCTGAACCAGTTCCGGCACACATCCCACCCCGGCACAGCCACCTTCTCCGGGGCCTGGGTGGCAATCCATGTGGTGACGGCGGCCAGGTGGTTCGGCGTCGGAGCAGCCGCCACAAGTAGGCCGGTCAACCCGACCGCCAGCATGACGCCCTGCAGCGCGTCGGTCCAGGCGACGGCGCGCATCCCGCCCACCGTTTCGTAGACAAGGACCACCAGGGTGAGTAGGACGACGCCGACCCAGTACGGCACCGCTCCGCCGGAGAGTCCAGCCGTGATGTGCCCCATCGCAACCAGTTGAGCCAGCAGGTAGTTACTGATGGCCGCGACGAGCAAAACGTTCGCGACAAGCGTAAGAGTAGGCGAGCCGAACCGGTATGTGAGCCAGTCTCCAGGGGTGACGAACCCATGGCGTTTGGCCAGGTGGTGAAGCTGCGGCGCGAAGAACAGGTAGGCGACGATGATCGCCATCATGAAGCCGACACTCATCACCCATGAGAAACCGAGGCGATAGGCTTCGCCCGGGTACCCGATCAAGGTGTTGCCGCTGTACTGGGTTGCATACAGCGTCAACAGCAGAACCGGGCCGCTGAGCTGCCGGCCAGCCAGGTAGAACTCGGACAGGGACTCACCGGTCCGCCGCTTTCGCGCGGCGTACCCCACGGCGAGGATAGCGGCCAGATACAGCCCAACTGCGATTCCGGCCTCGCCACCGACGGACCCGCTCATGCCTGGGCCCGGTGCGAGCGGCGCGGTGCGGCCATCCGCATCAGTCCGTTGGCTCCTGGATGGGCCAGAGACGAAGGACGACAAACGCCGTAAAGAGGGCCACAGTGAAACTGGCGGCCAGGGAGATCACGACCCAGTGTGGCAGTCCGAACCACAGCCGTAGTGGGGCGTCCTCTCGAATATACCAGGGGACCGACGCGCCGAAAAGGAACAGATACACACCCCAGATCCACCGGGGGAACTGCCCATCCGGCGGCTGTCTGGTGGACGTGACGTTGGCGGAGTGTCGCACGTCGCTGTCTGCGATCGACGTGGCGTCTTCCGTCGTCTGATCCGAGCCGTTCGCAGCAATCACTTGTCACCTATCATAGAGCCGGAGTGATCGAAAATCCGCAAGAGGAGCGCGCGACATGAAAAGGTGGCTCGGCATTGGTGTGACCCTGTCGGTGATGCTCGTCGGTGTCCCCGCGCAGGGGCAAACGACGTCGCTTGTCGGTGTCATCGATTTCCACGTCCACTCGGGGCCTGATTCGCGGCCTCGTTCGGTCAGTGATCTTGAAGTGGCGCGAATCGCGAAACGAGCCGGGATGCGCGGCCTGGTGTTCAAGAATCACTTTACGATGACAGCCGATCGGGCCTGGTTGGCGATGCAGGAGGTGAGCGGGGTCGAGATTTTCGGCGGCGTTGCCCTCAATCATGCGGTCGGCGGCCTGAACGCGGAGGCGGTTCGACAGCTCGTCGCGTTCTCCGGGGGGCGCGGGAAGGTGGTCTGGCTGCCGACGTTCGACGCTGAGTTCTGGATGACCCGAGCGGGAGACCCCGGCAAGTTCGTTCCAGTGATGCGGGACGGCCGGCCTGATCCAGCCCTGGGGGAAATTTTCGACCTCATTGCTCAGCATGACCTGGTTCTGGCCATGGGACATTCCTCTCCGGAGGAGGTCCTGGCGCTCATTCCGGAGGCCCGTCGTCGAGGGGTTCGCCAGATTCTAGTGACCCATGGACTCGGACAGCAGCCGTCGACTGAGCAAGTCGCGGCGATGGTGGCACAGGACGCCATCATCGAGCTCGTGTGGCTGGCGGTAGGCAACGGCGAATTCACGTTGGCTGACTACGCTGCCGCAATTCGTGAGCATGGAGCGGGTCACTTCTTGCTGTCGTCCGACCTGGGTCAGGAAATGAGCCCACTGCACACCGATGGGCTGGTCGCGTTCATGAACGGCCTCCGCGCTGAGGGAATCAGCGACGAGGACATCGACCTCATGATCCGCCGCAACCCGGCCAGACTACTTGGTCTCGACCCCTGACGCCGTTCCCGGGCGTGCCCGGCACCTCGCGCTGCGGCGTCTTCAATGCACGTCATATGAACTGCCCGACGCGTCCGGGTCGCTTTCCCAAAGGCGCGCCCTGGCCACGCGCGCTATCTCGGCCTCCTCCTCCTCGTCCCATGCTCGTCGCTGCGCCGCTCGCCGTCGACGATGGGCTGCGATGGCGAACAACGCAAGCAGCGTGATCACGCTCCACAGGAACGCCGGTCCCGTCAGGAACGGCACCCAGCGGCGCCAGAGGTGCTGACGGCTCCAGAAACGGTCGACGGCCGCAGCGAGCGGTTCGCCGGTCGCTGCCGAGAACGCGTCCTCAAACTCTCGACCCTCACCAATCAGTGCAAGCACCCGCGCCGCGCTATCGTCGCCGTGGATCCGCAGCAGGTCCTGCACGAGCGCGCCGGCGACCGCGTACGCCCGTTGGTTCGCCGCGCGGCCATCGCCAAACAGCTGTTCGAGCGCGAAGAGCGAGAGCTTCCCGTGTCGAACGAGCGTCCACGCAAGTCGCGGTGGATCTGATAGTCCAATCGGACGTTCCGCGGCCAGTGCGAGGCCCTCATTGAACCAGCGTGGCACCGGGTGGCCGCCCGCTGCTCGCGAGAAGAGAACATGTGCCACCTCGTGTTGGAGCAGCGTCTCGATCGACTGGGCGGGAAAGACGCCAACGCGGGCTGGGAATAGTACGACCCGGCTCTGTCCGGCGTCGGCAAATCCGGAGATCCAGGGTGCAGTGGCGCGTGCGAGGTTTGAGTCCTCTGGGCTGAGGATGACATCGATCGGAAGCCCAGGCTCCCGGAGTCCCGCCAGGGTCATCGCGGTTCCGAGGGGGGCCGTGGGAGTCAGCTCCAGTCGTGCCGCCGCGGCAGCCAGCGTGGCTGGCGCGCGGACGCGGAGCGTCGGGAGCGAGTCGATTTGGGCGACCGCGAGTGGCGGTGCGGCGACGAGCACCGCCGCCCCGAACACCGAAGCAAGAAGGGCCCGCATGTTGAGAGGTCTACAGATTACGCCGCGATGGCGAAGACAGAAAGTTGAGAGTTGAGCCCAGTCGTCTCAGTCAGCGGCGCGTCACGGAGCTTTCGAACGGTCTGCGGTCGATGTCTGGGACAGTCGCCCCGTCGGCCGGATGCCCGACCACGAGAATCAGAAACGGCCGTTCGCTCGACGGTCGGTCGAGGATCTCGTTGAGGAATCGCATCGGGCTAGGTGTGTGCGTCAAGGACGCAAGGCCAACTTGGTGTAGTGCCGTGACCAGCATGCCGGTTGCGATTCCTACGGATTCTTGCACGTAGTAGTGCTTGACCTTGTCGCCGTCGTGCTCGCCGAACATCTGCGCAAAGATGACGATGAGGCACGGCGCGTCTTCTAGAAACTGTTTGTGCTCATCGGTGCCGAGTGGGCCAAGCGCGGCCAGCCACGCCGCCGGCGCCCGACCCCGGTAGAAGGCGCGTTCCTCCTCCTCGGCCGCGTCGCGGATACGTGCCTTGAGTGCCGGGTCGGTCACCGTGACGAAGTGCCAGGGCTGTTGGTTGGCACCACTCGGCGCGGAGAGCGCGGCCCGCACACAGTCATCGATGGCGGCCTCCGGCACCGGCCGGTCTGAGAAGTGCCGCACGCTGCGACGTTGCCTCAGGTCTGCCGCGACCTCGGCCGCGCGCCGACACAATTCCGCGTCGTCGATGCGCGAAAGGCCGGCAAGCGGCACCTGGCGGCGGGGGGGCGAGTCGGGCGTCATGGGTGACTCTTCGTCAGCATGGCGATGGTCGCGCCGAGGTGCGAGGTTGGCGCATCCCAGAATTCGGCCACGAGCGGATGCCGTTCTAGCGCGAGGTGCACGGTACGACGCTGCACACCGACGCCCCGACCGTGGATGAGGCGCACCTCGCGGAAGCCTTGCGAATGCGCTTCCGTGACGAATTCCGCGACCACGGATGCCACGTCCCGTGGCGCAAACGTGTGCAGATCAAGCGTATCCTCGACCGGCACCCGATGGGTCACTGGGACGACGACCGTCGTTTCGTCGTCGCCGTTTTCTTGGGTCGGCGAGGCTTGACGTAGCGCGCGGTGACGCTGGTCGTGATACCTCCTCGCACGGAGAACCTGCCCTCTACCGTCATGCTGCGTGGCGAACACGCGGCGACGAGATCATCGAGGATTTCGTTCGTCACGTGCTCGTAGAAGATGCCGCGGTTCCGAAAATCAACGAAGTAGTACTTCAGCGCCTTCAACTCCAGGCAGCGCGCGTCCGGTACATACGTAATATGGATCTCGCCGAAATCAGGCAGCCCTGTCTTCGGACACAGCGACGTGAATTCTGGGCAGACGATCGCGATGTCATATTCACGCGACCGTTTGGGGTTGGGGAACGTCTCGAGTGACTCTGAGGACATGTTCGCATTATATCGAGTGTCCGATTGTCCCTTCCCTGTGGTCGCCGCGGCGCGTAGGCCAGGCGATTGACAGTGCAAAACCTTGCGAGCTAGCATACGGCGTCCTTGCCAAGAGGACGACCGGACCAGCCAGGGGCGCGCGTGGTGGTGTGGTGACGATAAAATGCGCGCTGAAGCTAGGGGGACGCCGATGGCGGATGCCCGAAGAATGGGCAAGACCGAGCTCTTCGCGCACTTCAGCGAGAAGTTCGGCATGACGCGGAATGAGGTGCGAGATTTTTTTGACGCACTGCAGGCACTGTCGGAGGCCGAACTGGGTCGCGCCGGCGAGTTTGTCCTGCCGGGGATGGTGAAATTCCTGGTGCAGAACCGGCCGGCGAGAATGGGCCGTAACCCGTCGACTGGCGAACAGATCCCGATTGCCGCGAAGACCGTGGTGAAGGCGCGCATCGCGAAGCAGCTGAAGGACTCCGTTCTACCCCAGTAGCCTGGCAAAAAGCCCGGCGAGGCATCCGGCCTAGAGCCAATTGCTGCCAGCGTGTGGTTGTCGGCTGACACGTACCGGCCGCCGGACTGCTACAAAGCCGGGTCGGGTTCCATGAGCGCGCGGCTGTACATCGACGCGTGGACCAGGCTGGCGACCTGCGTCTCGAGGCGGTTGACCGAGTCGGCGTCCAGAATCATGTGGTCTCGTGGCTGGAACACGACTTCAGCGCTGAAACGCGAATCGCCGTGCAGCGTGCGGGTCTCGTAGTAGTGCACACTGAGCGTGCGCTCTTCGACCTCCACGCTGGTTTTCTTGATCCGTCTCTGAAACATCGTTGTCCTCTTGGTACTTCGCGCCCACACTACGCGGGGCGCCTTACGGTGATCGCGGGGCTGCGCCTAGCTGGCGGCCGCCACGGCTGGGCGGGCCTCCGCCCGGTCGAACTCGAGTTGAAACGTCGTGCCGCGGCCGACCGTGCTCGTGACCGTGATATCTCCGCCCAGCTCACCGACGATCTTGCGGGAAATGGCCAGCCCGAGGCCCAGTCCTCGCCGCTTGGTGGTTTCGAAGTCCTCGAAAATGTTCTCGAGCCGGTCTCGAGGGATACCGGTGCCGGTGTCGTGGATCGATACCCTGACTCGAGTCTCGTGTTCCTCCACCAAGAGGGTGACGTCGCCCCCGCGAGCCGTGGCCTCGATCGCGTTGAGAATCAGGTTTCGATAGAACCGACTTAGGGCGAACAGGTCCCCCTCGATGACCGGTCGGTCGACCGATAGGCGCGTCTCCAGGTCGACACCGGCGGTATCAGCCAGCGCGTGCATCGACTCTGCGACGTCAGCCACCGACCGGTTGATATCCACATGCACGGCCAGCCAGTGACCGCGACGCCGAGAGATGGCAACTATTTTGACCAGGGTCCCGGGAGAGACTGGATTGTAGAGGGCGGTGGGGGCCCGAGGCAAGAGAGGGTCTGGGCTCGCGCGCGTCGTTCGTGGAATAATTTGCAGGCACGTTGGACTGCCGGGTCGCCTTCCCCGGTGAGGACCATCACTTGGTGCTCCGTCCCGTTGCCACGGATACGATTAGATGCCAACCGACGTCCTGATGCCGCAGATGGGTGAGTCCATCGCCGAAGGTACGATTGTTCGATGGGTAAAGAACGTCGGAGACTCGGTTGAGCGCGACGAACCGCTGTTCGAGATCTCCACCGACAAGGTGGACGCTGAAATACCGTCCCCCGTTGCCGGGGTACTCGCGCATATCCGCGCCGAGGTCGGAGAGACCGTACCGGTCAATTCGATCGTCGCGGTCATCGGACACGAGGGCGAAGCGCCTTCAACGGAGCTACTCCCGGTTGAGGTGGCGTCGCCAACCGCGCCCGTGGGGGATGATGCTCCTGGGCCGGCGGTGACGCCCCCGCGTTCTCGCCCCGTCGCGTCGACTCGCCATCTCTCTCCGCTCGTGCGGCGACTTGCCGCGGAACATAGTATCGATCCGGCTTGTGTAACCGGTTCGGGTGAGGGCGGCCGGGTGACCAGAGCTGATGTGCTTGCCTACGTGGCGCATCGCGAGTCGGGGACCTCGGACTCGGACGGCGCCGCCGAGGCGGAGCCTCCGGTCGGTGAGCACACAGAGCCACTGAGTGTCATGCGGCGTCGTATTGCCGAGCGGATGGTGGCCAGCCGTCGAACCGCGGCGCATGTGCACACGGTCTTTGATGTCGACTTCTCCCGAATCGCCGCGCGGCGTGCGTCAGCCAGTGGCGCGACGCGAACGGCGGGGTACCTCGCCTACATCGCGAAGGCGGTGTCCGATGCGCTGGTTGCCACTCCTGTCGTCAATGCGTCTCTGAACGGCGACCGTGTCGTCCATCAGGGGCGAGTGAATCTGGGAATTGCGGTTGCCCTTGAGTGGGGGCTCATCGTGCCTGTCATCAAGGGTGTCGAATCCCTGTCTGTCGAGGACATTGACGCGGCCATCGTTGATCTGTCGATGCGGGCGCGAACGAAGCAGCTTTCTCCGGATGAGGTCGAGGGCGGCACGTTCACGATCACGAACCCCGGCGTCTTCGGGTCTGTCTTCGGGCTGCCGATCATCAACCAGCCCCAGTCCGCGATTCTTTGCGTGGGGGTGATTGAGAAGCGCCCGGTCGTGGTCGATGATGCAGTCGTGGCTCGGTTGCGGTCCTACCTCACGTTGGGATTCGACCACCGTCTCATTGATGGTGCCGTCGCGGATCACTTCATGGCTCATTTGCGCGACAAATTGGAAGAGCGGTCACTCTGAGGGAGCCCTTGTGTGGGTCCCCGAGTGAGCGCTGACCAGGTGGCCTCCCCGGTTGCCGCTGCCTCGCACCGGCCACGGTTGGTCGTGCGTTCGTTCGGCGTCGTGTCCTACCCGCTCGCTCTCGACCGCCAGCGCGACCTGGTGGCGGCACGTCAGGCCGGTGACACGCCAGACCATCTGCTGCTGCTCGAGCATCCCGCCGTCATTACAATCGGTGTCCGTGGCCGGGCGCACCCGCATCATCTGCTCGCGTCGCGGGCCACTCTTCGGGATGAGGGGATTGAGGTGTACGACGTGGCCCGGGGCGGCGACATTACCTACCATGGCCCTGGGCAGCTTGTCGGGTACCCCGTGCTCAGCTTGAAGCCCGATCGCTGCGACGTCCACCGATATGTCGCTGACCTGGAAGAGGTGCTCATTCGCACTGCCGCCAGCTTCGGGGTGGAGGCTGGACGTGTGCCTGGAATGACCGGCGTGTGGGTCGGCAACGACAAGCTCGGCGCCATCGGCGTGCGTTTGTCGCGCTGGGTCACCAGCCATGGCTTTGCGTTCAACGTGTCCACCAATCTTGATCATTTTCGCTTCATCGTGCCGTGCGGGCTGGAGGGACGGGGCGTGACATCGCTGGAGCGTCTACTCGAGACACCGCCGACCCGGGCGGAGGTCGAGGAGGCGCTTGTGGCCGAGTTCGCGCATGTGTTTGGCCGACGCGTCGTCTTCTGAACCGGGAATAAAGCGGACGTCTTCCGTGTTCTAAGTGGATGAGAGACGGAGGCACACGATGCAGCACAAGATAGACGACCAGCAGCTGGTGAAGCGACTCAAGGACGGCGACTCGTCGGCGATGCCGGAATTGCACGCGAATTACGGGGGACGAGTCTTCCAGCTGGCGTTTCGTTATATGAAGAACCGCGAGGACGCCGAAGAAGTCACGCAGGAAGTCCTGCTGCGTGTGTTCCAGAAAATCGACGCCTTTCGTGGGGATGCCGCGCTTTCGTCATGGATCTATCGGATCACATTCAACACCGCCATGTCCCGGCTTCGCAGTCTCAAATTTCGACGACCGGCGGAAGTGTTTCAGGACCCGCTGGAGTGGGCCGATGGGGATTCAGCCGGTGCGCGAGACGTGGCCGACTGGTCGGACCTCGCCGATGATCAGCTGTTCCGGAGTGAAATGCGGACACGTCTCGTCTCGGCGCTCTCGCAACTGCCAGAGATCTATCGGGTAGCGGTCTTGCTGCGGGATATACAAGGCCTGTCGACCGAGGAGGCCAGCGGCGTCATGGGGGTGAAGACGCAGACACTGAAGTCGCGCCTCCATCGTGGAAGGCTGATGCTTCGGGGGCAACTGGGCGATTTTGCCGCCGGACTGGCGATGCGATCCGCTGCCTGACCCGTCCCGACGCCTGCCGTTAGAGGTTCAGCGTCGGCCCAATGCGTTGTCGAGTTGCACCTGTTCGAGGCGGCTCAGTCGGGGCTGCAGTACGGCCTCGACGCCGCTTGGATTCACGGTCACACCGGCCGATTGGATTCCCGCCGCCCCGCTTCGATTGTCACCGACGAAACAGGCAAAGCCACGCCGGGAGCCACCGGTCAGCATCGCGGCAACGAGCTGGGCCCCGGCCGACGCTAGCGCGTAGGGCCCAGGGGGCCATAGTCGCCCCAGGGACCGATCGAGCCGAGCTTGCTGCAACGGTGAGAGTCGATCCTCCAAGGGGTACCCGCCGATGGTCGCGCTGCTCCAGGTCACGACCGGATGGCTCGGTGGCATTCCCACGAGGTTGACGAGCACCTCGGCAGGCGACGCGTCCGCTTGCAGAGCGATCAGCGCGCGGAGCCCGGAGACGAGCGCGCTGGGAGCGGTGCCCATGATTTTCTGACTGTCGATTCCCAGCTGTCCGACGGCCAGTTCGACCACCGAAGCGTGCGACGCTCCGACGCATACGATGGGAGCTCGGTGGTTCAACGCGACCACTTGGGCCAGGGTTGCTCCCGCCGCCTCACCCTGCCAATCATCGTCCGGCGTGTCCGCGGGTCCGGCGAGTACCACGACTGCGGCGCCGATGACCGCGTCGAGATGCTCGGTCGCCGTGACTCGGGTGTCGAATCTCTCTACCGGCCCCGCCTGGGTGATATCGAGCGCCTTCCCGCTCGCGACCCCCACCGCGGTGTCGATCAGGCGAATCGTACGGACACAGTCGCGGCCGGCCAGCGTGTGGGCCAACGCGCCGCCGAGCGTTCCCGCTCCCAAGATGGCGACAGTGGACATGTCAGGAGGAGGCGGGCAAACATGTGATCGAGGGCGATCTTGGTGGTGCCATGGTCATGTCGTGTTCGAGCAGTCGTAGATGAGGCAGCCCGCGGCATCTTGCCACGTCGGCGCAACCGTCCATAAGATATCAGGCTGATGGCAAATGTACTCGAGCTGGAGGGGCGGACGGCTGTCGTGACCGGCGGGTCCCGGGGGATCGGCTTTGCGACCGCCGCGGCGCTTCGGTCGGCCGGCGCCAACGTGCTCATATGCGGGCGTTCTGCGGAAGCGCTCGGCCAGGCCGTTGACTTGTTGCGAGCTGACGACAGCCGCGGTGCTTCTGGCCTCGTCGCCTCAGCGACGATTGATGTTGGCGTGCCGGAGCAGGCCCGGCGTCTCGTTGACACGGCTGTGGACGAACTGGGAGGGTTGGACATCCTCATCAACAATGCTGGCATAGCTCGTTTTGCGCCGTTGGCTGAGCTGACGGATGAAGACTGGCACCAGACGCTTGCCACGAACCTGTCGGGGGTCTTCTACTGCTGCCGAGCCGCCATCCCCGTCATGCGCGCCGGCGGTCAGGGTTGGATCATCAATGTCAGCAGCCTCGCGAGTCAGCACCCGTTCGCTGGTGGCGGCGCATACTGTGCCTCAAAAGCCGCACTCAACGCGCTCACCGAGACATTGATGCAAGAGGTTCGTCGCGACCGGATCCGTGTGAGCTGTGTGGTTCCCGGCTCGGTCGATACCGGATTCAGCCGGAGCGCCGCCGGGGCCGACGTTAGTTGGAAGCTCGCCGCAGGCGATGTTGCGCAGACGATCGTCGACCTACTACGACATCCGCCGAGAAGCCTGCCGAGCCGCGTTGAACTCCGTCCGTCGACGCCCCCAAAGTAGCACCGTGACTGCGAACGAGAACAGGCCAACTACGCCAGCACAGCTCGGCCACTACACGTTGCTGGAGGAGGTTGGCGACGGGAGGCTTGGGAAAGTCTATCGAGCGCGCG
>CAWWAF010000074.1:0-19476 GCA_963934795.1 uncultured bacterium | reverse complement strand
GATTCATTGTGCTCATATTGAGTTTTACAAAGGCGTTCGCTCACGAAAACCTAAGTGCCATTCTGTATAATATACTAACTATGAGTATAAGAGTCAACCCCCGTCGAGTCCTCCGATCACAGGAGCTAACGGGCAGGTGGTAGCGCGGGGAGCCCGACACCTGGGGCCGGCCGTTCGTGCAACACCTCGCGGCGGAACCGGAACAGCTCAGCCGGGCGCCCACCGGTGTCAGACTCTAGTCGACCCGTGCCTTCGACCAGCGCGCCCCGCTCGACCAGCCGGCGAAAATTCTGCTTGTGGAGCCCCACGCCCACCAGTGACTCCACCGTCCGCTGCAGCTGGAGCAGCGTGAAGGTCTCCGGTACCAGCTCGAACACCAACGGTCGATACTTGAGCTTCCCCCGCAGTCGTCCAAGCGCGGTGGCCAGAATCCGACGATGGTCCAGTGCCAGCTCGGACCCTGACCCGCTCGGAGCCTGCAGCGGGTCCGGCGCGCTGGTCTGGGCGGTGGAATCCCGATCGCGCTCGGACTCTCCCACCAACCCGACCTGGTAGAGCAATTCGTACCGGTCGAGGACGCGCTCGTTGTCCCACCCCGCCGCGCCAGACCCGAACGTAATGTCCACCCGTCCCCGGCGCTCGTGCCATACCACCTCATCCGGAGCATCATCCACCCACGCGTCCAGGGCCGGACGAATACGGTCTCGCAGTACCGCTGGCTCACCGGAGCGACGATCCTCCCAGGGCAAGAGCCCATAGATTCCGTGCCAGGTCGCCCCGTGTCCCTCGACGTGGCGCTCCCTGACCAGCGCGAGGTACGCAACTGAGATCAGCCGGCCCCCGCCCCGAGCGGTCAGCGCGCGGTCGCGATCCCCGAAGGTGTAGAGCTGCTCGACGTACGCCAGGTCCATCCCGGTCTGCTCGCGCACCCAGGCGCGTAACCCAAGTTCGAGGGTCCGGTGATGCGGTTCGAGCGGCCCGAACGGCAACGCCGCGGTCCGCGCCTCACGCTCCCGAGCGGGAACGGTCAACACCCGAGGCTGCTCCTCGGTGACCGCCACGATGGCAGCATGGAGCCCGACGGTGACGGCACGTGGCATCTGGCTGAATCCGGAAAACGGTCTAGTACTCGACCACAGTGGCCAGATCGACCTTCAATGACCGGGCGGCGTTGTCGCGGAAACGATACCGTCCGGCCGGCCTGCCGTCGAGGAAGGCATCGAGTCGTTCACCCAGTTGTTCCTTGCCGTCCCGGCATGTCAGGTGGACCTGATACTGGTCGGACGCGCCACGGGAGGCTTCGAGACGCTCGAGGGTGTGCATCTCCGGATTGCCATGGCGACCATCGCCCGACACCGGCGAATCTTGCGTAAATCGCCTCAGCGTCTCATTGAAGATGATGTTGTCGACGCGCGCGCGTGTGTCGCTCGATGTCATGACCACGGTCCTCTCACCCGGAGTTGGCAGCACGTGCTGGGCGGCCTGTCTGGCGTGTCCTCGGATGATACAACCGGGCGTCGCCACTCCGACCTGGCCGCGACCGGATTTCGCCCACATCGTATACTCGCGGTCACGATCGGCTGACCACTACCCGTAGGAGAGCTCATGAATTTGACGTCGCCAACGGTCCAACGCTGGATTGACGAGGGGCATGCCGACCCGGAGGGCTTCTGGGCGCGCGCCGCTCAGCAGATTCCGTGGTTTCGTACCTGGGACCGCGTCTTTGAACCAGACCTGCCGTCGTTTCGCTGGTTTGTTGGCGCGCGCACAAATCTCGCCTACAACGCCGTCGACCGCCATGTCGCGGCCGGCGAGGGTGGCCGCGCCGCCCTGGTCTATGTGAACGAGCGCGGTGACCGGAGGGTGCTGACCTACGCCCAGCTCAAGCACGAGGTCACGCGAACCGCCGCTGCGCTCAGAGGTCTGGGCGTCGGCAAGGGCGACCGCGTCACCGTGTCGATGCCAACCTGCCTCGAAGCGATCGTCCTGATGCTGGCGTGCACCCGCATCGGCGCGATCCACTCGGTCGTGTTCGCCGGCTTCGGCGCCCAGGCTCTGGCCGACCGGATCGTCGCCAGCGGATCGCGCGTCGTCTTCACCGCCGACATCACCTACCGGAAGGGCAAAGACCTTCCCCTGAAGCCGATTGTCGACGAGGCGCTGCGGGCACCGGCCCACGCCGTCGACACCGTGGTCGTGCTCCAGCGCGGCGACCCGACACCGGCTCTGAATGCCGACCGAGACATGTCGTGGTCCAGTTTCCTGGCCGGCGCCAGCGGACATTCGAGCGACCACGAATCGATGGAAGCCAACGAACCGGCCTTCATCCTGGCCACCTCCGGAACGACGGCGAAGCCCAAACTGGCGGTGCACACGCACGGCGGCTACCAGGTCCACATCGTCAGCATGGCGCGCTGGTGTTTCGGGTTGAAGCCGAGCGACGTGTGGTGGACCACCTCCGACATCGGCTGGATCGTCGGGCACAGCTACCAGGTCTACGCGCCGCTGGTCATCGGCTGCACGTCGGTCATTTTTGAAGGCGCGCTGGACTACCCCGAGCCTGAGTCCACCTGGCGCGCCGCGGTGGAGGAAATCGGCGCCACGGGAATCTTCACGTCGCCCACCGCCATCCGCGCCTTGATGCGCTACGGAGACGGCCCGCTTGCCAGTGTGGACCATGGCGGAGTCCAGCGAATTTTCTCCGCCGGGGAGGTGTTGAACCCACCTGCCTGGGAATGGCTGCAGCACACGATCCTGAAGAACCGGATCCCGGTCATCGACCACATGTGGCAAACCGAAACCAGTGGTCCGGTGTTCGGCAACCCGTACGGGCTCGGCATACTCCCGATCAAGCCAGGGGCTGCGACGCTCCCGCTACCCGGCATCGATGCCGCCGTCGTGCGCAATGACGGCACCCCGTGCGACGCCAACGAGAAGGGCATCATGGTGATCAAACGGCCGTTTCCCGGACTGGTGGCCTCGCTCTGGGGGGAACCGGAACGCTACGGCCGCGACTACTGGGAAAAGATCCCGGGACTCTATTTCAGCGGCGACTCAGCCCATGTCGACGACGATGGCTATGTCTGGTTTGGGGGACGCGCTGACGAGATCATCAAGATTGCCGCGCACCGGATCGGCACGATCGAGGTGGAGAGCGCCTGCTTGAAACACCCGGCCGTGGCCGAGTGCGGCGTCATCGGCCGCCCGGACGAGGCGCGGGGCGAGGTCATTTCGGCGTTCGTACTACTCAAGCAGCAGCAGACCCCATCCGACGACCTGCGCGCCGAGTTGATCGCGACCATCAGACGCGAATTGGGCCCCATCGCCGTGGTGGGCGAACTCAACTTCGTCTCGATGCTGCCCAAGACTCGCAGCGGCAAGATCATGCGACGCGTGCTGCGGGCGGTCACGCAGGACCGCGACCCGGGTGACATTACGACCATCGAAGACGAGGGCTCCGTGGAGGAGGCCCGTCAGGCCTGGGAACAGATGAAGGCCGACCTCGGCGGCGGATCGGCTTCCTAGCCTTCCGCCGTGACGGGATCGATCATCTTCCGGACTTCGGTCACCAGGGTGGCCGGGAACCCGCTCCGGTCCGCGTGCTCGTGGATCAACGCCTCCTCGTCGGCAATGTAGATACAGAACGTCTTGTCGCCGGCCACGTAGGAGTGCTCCCACTGAATGTTCTTCTGCTCCGCCTTCATCGCGGCAAGCACGCTATTGGATTTGTGTGCCGCGCCACGCAGGGTGTCGCGATCGGCCGACCCAATGGCCGGAATATCTCGTTCGATAACGTATCTGGGCATGTGATGTCCTCCTCGTACGGGGTCTGACGGGGCGTTCAGGCGGAAACCGGCCGGTGTGCCCGAAGGAAGGACCGGATCTGCCGTACCGCCAAGGGAATCCGTTCCTTCGGCTCCTTCCACGGGAACATACTCACTTCTGAGCGTGGCGCAAGCATAGCGGTCTCCATCGCGACCGCGTACGGATGCGCCGGGATATCGTCCGGCAAAATCAAGACCGGCGTCTCGCACTCGCGGACAAAGTCGCGGGTCACGGTGAAAACGAAGTCGGGGTTCGCACGGTACATCGTCGTCAGAAACCTGTCGACCATATCCATCGAAATATCGGGCCGTCGTGCAACCAGGTCTGGCCCCCATCCCCTCATATTGCTGTCGTAGAAGAGCGTGGGTGTTTCAGGACTCCATCCGCTGGGCTGCGCCAACACGGCCGCGACCACGCGATTGGGCGCCCGACGCAGGAGGTTCCAGATAAAGGGACCGGCGATGCAAAACCCCAGCACCATAAATTTGTCGATTCCCAGATGGTCCATCACGCCAAGATGGTCGTCCGCATGAGAATCCCATGGTCGGTCGATCTCGAGCGGCCCGGACGATTGGCCACGGTTGCTGTTGCGCAGATCAGACGCGATACACCGGTACTCGTCCTTGAACTCCTCAATCGGGTTGAAGGGATGCGTTGCCAGGCCGGCGACGGTCGAATTCAGGCCCCCGCCTGGGATGATCAACAGCGGCACGCCGGTGCCGGTTTCCTCAAAGTGCATGCGAACGTCCCCCCGCTGGTAAACAGACGCGGGTCCTCCGCCTTGGCCAATTTGCCGCGCGAATACCCGCGGTGCGGCGGCCATCACGGTGGCGGCGGCGCCGGTTTTGAGGAGCTGTCGTCTCATCCGGTCCATCATCGATATCCCCCTTCGAATCCCCCTCCGCCACCGTCAAACAAATAACGCCATGCACACGACATCGTCCTCGCGTCCATCGAGGACCCGAGCCCGACACTTGACCCCTTCACGGACGAAACCTGACTGCTCAAAGACATGCACGGCCCGGGTATTCGAAGCAAGGACCTCCAGCTCGACTCGCCTGACGCCGACTTCGCATTCAGCGCCGTTCCACGACCGCATAGCGTTCGACGCCGTGCGCGGCATCCGTGTCGACGTCAGAGGTCATCGTCCAACCGGTCCCGTCGACATAGTCGTGTACGTCCTCGCTTCGCACGGCGGACTTCCACGGTTCTGCGATGAGGCGCGTCAGGAACGAGAGCACCGGGCGGTCACCGGGAATCGCGTGCGAGAACACGAACCGGCTTCCGGGTGGCACGCGCGTGGCCGCGTCCACCAGCATTCCTCGCACCTCATCGTCCGTCAGGTACTGAAAGAGCCCCTCTGCCACGATGACCGAGGGCAATGAGGATTGCCAGCGACTATCCTCCGCCAGGACCGTGGAGAGGGCCCGCTGGCCGAGATCGACCGCGATTTGTTTCATGTTCGCCGGTTGCCCCTCGACGGCGATTCCCCTGGCCTTGGCCGCAGAGGTCGCGGGATGGTCTATCTCGAAGAACTGCACGGGTGTGTGTTGCGGCGCGAGTCTCAGGCACAGGGTGTCGAAGCCAGCACCCACGATCAGCACCTGTCGCGCTCCCTGCTCTATCGCGGCCTCCACCTGCTGCTGCATGAAGATCTTGCGGTAGCCGAAGGCCTCGAACTGGCCCGGAATCATGAGGTCCTGGAATTGGTAGATGCGGATCATCCAGGGCTGCTTGGACACACGCATCAGGCGTGGGCCGTAGCCGGGTGACCCCGAGGCCAGGAGAAGTCGCTCGCTGACGTCCACCAGTCCGGGCGGAAGCCGTTGCGCCCAGTCGTCCTTCACGCTCAGGGTGACCAAGCCAAGCGCCACCTTGAGGGCCGTCTGGCTCATTCGTCCCTGCTTCATATACTCACGGCCTCGCCGTAAAACGTCCAGTGTTCAGCGGCCGGTGCGATCGGTCAGCTGCAACGGCGCGTTTGGCAGACATTCTGGCTGCGCGATCGGCCGCCGGTCAAGCCACTGGCCGGGGAGCTGCGACGCTGGCGGGATAACAGAGTGGTTTCTCGGGCCGCGCCTCGAGACCCGGGCCGTGGGGTGCACACGGGACAAAAAAACGGCGCGGTCCCGAGAGACCGCGCCGGTGCTGAGCCCGCCTCGACTGGCGACGACAACGAAGCGTCGGTGGACCTGCGTGCCAACTATCCCTACTGTCGTCGCCGCTCTCGTCGATCGCCCCGCTCGCCACTACGGGCCCGACGTTGCTCCATGCGCTCTTTTATCTCTATTTCGAGTTCGAGCGCGGTCACCTGCTGTTCGGAGGTCAGGAGTTGCCAGACCTGCGACCGGACAAATGCGCGCTGAACGGCGGCGTCACCCTCTGCATTGGCAAGCTCGGCGGCCACCGCCCGGATCGCGCCGTCGTTCACGACTTCCGCTGTGACGGCATCCTGAAGCGCAGCCCGCACTTCACGCAACCGCGCACCGGCTGCTCTCGACGCCTCGCGGTTCTGCTCCATCACATTTCTGACCTGCTCGCGCTGCGTATCGGTCAGGTCGAGACGTCCCAGTGGCAACATCAGGCCGCCGGGCCCGCCCGGACCACCGCGACGCCCCATCCGACCCCGTCGACCGCCGGGTCCGTCGGGGGGTTGGCTCCAGGCCACATCGGCGACAGCGAAGAGACCGAGCGTGAGCAACACGCCGATCGCCATCGCCAACTTCTTTCGTTTCATATATTCCTTGGTCATCATCTCGGCTCCTTGCTCATCGCGTGTGTCCGCACGCACCGAACGAGTGGTCATCTGTCACTGCGTCAACCACCGAGGCGGCATGCCCTCCCCCGAGCCCCGGCGGTCAGCAACGTCGGCGTATCGCTCGTCCGTCGCTGTTGTTGTAGACCGAGGGGGTGTCCCATTTATTCCTCGCTTCGTTGGACTTGGATGTGGCCGAGAAAGAAAAAGGGCCACGCTGGAGGCACCAGCGTGGCCCACGAATACCGACAGGAACATTCCGTGTGCGCGCTAACGCTCCGGATCGTTCATCTTCAGGTAGTCGTCGCAGAAAAGTTCGACGAGTTGGACAATCACCTGCTCCACCTGGACCAAGTTCCCCTCGCCGACCGCGCCGAGACTGGCCATGTCCCAGGTATCGACCCGAGCGCGGAGCTGGTTACCTTCGATGGTCGCCATCTGCTGCAACGACACTCTCGCGTAGTACGCGTAGAGCCCGGTGGAACCCCTGTGCGTCGCGACGTTGATATAGAGGTCCGCGCCCTGGCTCGAGCCCCCCAGCGGGACTCGCCGCTCTTCCAACGTTTCCTCGGCAGCGTCGAGCAGCGCGCGGCGGGTCAACCCGGCCGACTCGACGTCGTCAGGCAGGTCCTCCACCACCACGTTGATCTCACGGAGATCAGACAGGTTCTCGCGCTCGAGGTCCTGTTGCCACGCGCTCAGGTTGGCAACCAGCGCCAGCCCGAGTCCTACCGCAACGCTCGTCTTCGTCCAGGACCGCGCGCTCATTGACCCTGGGTCGTGGTGGACGCGGCTGCGCGCTCATCGGCCCGATGACCAGACAGGATGCCGTCCATGCCGTAGTTCCCCTCATGGCACGCATATTCAAAGACCGCATCGTCGCTACGCTTCAGCGGAATCAAGACGGTCCAGGGTGTGGCCCAGGTCGTCGGGTCACTGATGGTCACCTCGTAGTTGAGGGTGTCGGGACCCACTCGGGTATACCGTTCGACGAGGTGCAACCCGTCCGACGAGCCGCGAAAATTGCTCTTGGCCGAGAAGTTCGCCGACTCGACAACGAGCGTGTCACCCTCCCAGTGTCCCCGCGAGTCCCCATTCCAGAATCGGACGGCGTCGGGCGCGTGGGCGCCCCCTTCGAGCGGCACCAGGCTCACGTCGTGCGCCATCTCTTTAAGAATGGCGGCATGGCTCGGTGTCTGGAAGATTTGAAAATAACTGTTGTAGCCGGCGCTCAAGCGCGGCACGCCGAAATTCGCGCAACGCTCGCCCAACGGACGGTCCTCGGGACCATCAGCCGGATGCTCGCGCAGGTAGGCTCGACGCTCTTCCATCTGTCGCGTCGCCGCGGCGGTAACCGCCGGTATCTGGCCGTCGGAGGGGGCAACGACCAATGAGGTCTGGTGCGTGAAGTCGCGGTCGGCCATCCAGAACTGGTTGTAGTTGCCGGTGGTGTCATACGAACCGGCGTCGGTGAGCCCCTCCAGGGCTTTGAGCACCAACTGATCGCCGAACTGCGCGTCGAGACCACTGGCCACAACCGCGGCGGCAGATACTTTCAACTCGGCCAGTTCCTCGTCGGTCAGCCGGGCCTTGCCGGCCCACTGCGGGGGCCGCTCGAGCGGCGTCACACTGTTGTTGGCCCAGACCCCTTGCAGGTCAGCAGTCCCATCGACGGTGCGCGGCACGGTCCACCCGGCCGGCGCGTCCTGTGCGACCGCCGTGCCCGCCAGCCCGACCATCGCGCTCACCCCAACCATTGCCGCCAACATTCCTCGATACGTCATATCTTGGTCCTTATCCTAGCGCTCGCATCGAGGGCGCCGTCATTGCTCGATTGACCGTAAACCGTCCGCTCCGGTCCTGTCCAGTGCTCCGATCGGGCGATGCGCTGAATCCGTGCCGCCCGTGGTGCGCGTGCGCCCCCTCGGTCGACCGTCAATCCAGGTGCCCGCGCTCCGCGTCGCCCATCTCCACGCCGCCGTCGGGGAAATACTCGGTCCACCGATCGGACACCGTGGTCGCCACACCCGGATCGCACGACAGTTCCGCCGGAAACGAGGGCGCCACTCGGGCATCGATGACAACGGGGGGCGTGCGCACCAGATGGTTCCGGACGATCCGAGTCGATGCAGCATAGATATCGGCACCCGGCTCGAATCGCGTGAATGTCGTCCACAGAAAATTCATCGCGCTGCGAGCGGCTCGCGCCGGCTCGTCCGTCAATACCACGAGCGGCCAGTCAGCGAACGCCGCGTGCGAGGCCACCCGAGCGGCCAGGCCTGGCTCGCTGCTCGATGAGGGCCCACCGACCACGAGACACCCCCGACAGAACACGTGCACGTCGCGAATACCATGCGGCAATTCTGAGGCCGAGAACTCGCCGGGGAGGTCTCGGACCGGGTCACCCACACCGAGCCACACCCCCTTGGAGCCCTGGTTCACCGCGGGGCCCGTATAGTCCAGCGTATCCATCGAGACATTCGAAAACACGTACAGGTCGGTCTCGGGGTTCGTTCTGGCCAGCACGTGCTCGAGCGTCGCCCGGAAGTCCTTCAGGTCGACGGCTTGATCGGTCACCAGGAGGAACTTCGTCAACGACAATTGCCCTTCGCCGAGGATCCGGAAGGCGCTGGCCATCGCTTCGCGCGGGTAGCGCTGCTTCACGACCGCGGCCGACAGCGAGTGATAACCCGTCTCGCCGTAGGACCAGAGCTGCTCGACGGCCGGCATGACCACTGGAAACAGTGGTGACAGCAGCTCCTGCAGCAGATCGCCGATGAAGAAGTCCTCCTGTCGCGGCTTCCCCACCACGGTGGCCGGAAAGATGGCGTCGTGGCGCCTGGCGATGCGCTGCACGTCGAAAACCGGATAGTCGTGCTCTAGCGAGTAGTAGCCATAGTGGTCGCCGAATGGCCCTTCCGGCCGACGGGTGCGCGGCGCCACCGTGCCCATCAAGGCGAACTCGGCGCCAGCCACCAGGGGATGCGGCCCCGTACCCTCGACCAACCGCAGCCGCTCGCCGGCGATGAGCGACGCCAGCATCAACTCAGGCACGTTCTCAGGCAACGGGGCAATGGCCGACAGAATCAGCGCCGGCGGGCCGCCCAGAAAGACCGTGACGGGCAGGGCCTCGCCGCGCGCCTCCGCCACGGCGTAGTGAAACCCGCCGCCTTTACCAATCTGCCAGTGCATACCGGTCGAGGTGGCGTCGTGCACATGCAGGCGATACATACCGAGGTTGTGCCCCCGGCCATCAGGATGTTCAGTGAACACGAGCGGCAAGGTGATGAACGGGCCCCCGTCCTCCGGCCACGTGGTCAGCGCGGGCAATCGGTCCAGCCGGACATCGTCGGTGACGACATCCGTCACCGGTCCCCGGCCGCCACGGCGCAGACCAATACTGGGCAGCTCGCGAATCACGTCCCGGGCACCCCACAGTTTGGCAGGGGTCGGCGGCAGGGCCGTCTCCAGCAGGTCGACGAGTCTCCGAATCAAGCGCTGCGGGCGCTCGCCGAAGGCCAGTTCGGCGCGTCGGGCGGTACCGAACAGATTTGTAACCAGCGGAAAGTCCGCGTTTGTCACGTTCCGGAACAGGAGGGCCGGACCACCAGCGGCTACCACCCGGCGATGGATCTCCGCGGCCTCTTGTACCCGGTCCACGGGCACGGTGACCTCGACGAGATCACGGTCGCGGCGGAGTCGGTCCAGAAAGACGCGCAGATCGGGGAAGGACATCAGCTATGAGGAGGGCGTCGGGGCGACTATCCGAAGCTCTGCAGTGCTTCCTGCTCGGAGTCGAACATATCGAACAGGTCGTCGACGTTCATGATGCCGAGCGGCTCAGCGAAATACGCATGCACGTGGCAGAGCGCGATCCGAGCGCCGCCTCTGACCGCGGCTTGCTGACTCGCCACCAAATGGCCGAGACCGTGACTGTCAAGCGACTTGATCGCGGAAAAGTTCAACACAATACGTGTACGCCCTTGCGCAAGCAATGCACGGACGTGATTCGTGACACCAGCACCGTCACCTCGCCGACTTTCCGCTCCCCTGTGCAATGCATGCGATTCCGTTACGAACTGGCCACCGAGAGCCGTTCCAGAAAGGCGCGAATGCGCTGTGCGTTGGCACCCAGATCGCTCACCCCAACGCGGGAGACAGATCGGACATCCACCTCGGTCCCACCGGCCACCCCGCGCGCCCGAACCACAATGTCATCCGTGAACCCGAACCAGAACGTGGTGTCGGAGGCTTCGAGCCGGCCGGCGGCCGCATCGGCGGCCACGATCTGCCAACCCATGTCTGCGGCAACATCGCGCGCGTGGTCGACGAGTTGCGCGGGGGCTATCCCCACGACGAGCGTGTCGAGGTCGGGGTAGCCCTCCAGTTGCATCGCTGCCACCTCAGCGCCCCCGTACTCGAGTGAGTTTCGCGCATTGGCGCGCAACGCGACCACGGCCTCAAACTGAGGCGGAGACTCCGTGTCCGTGGTGATGTCGTGAATGGCCGGCGCCCGCAGGCCGGGCAGCGCCAGCATGACGGGCAGCAGTCCGGTCACCGCCGAGGCCAGCGCCGCGCCAAGCACGACCGCGCGACCAGCCGGCATGGGACGACCGCCGATCAGCACCATCGCCGCCAGCAGCAGTGCGCTCAGGGAGACCAGAATTCCGACGGGCACCGCCAGCAACGCGGGGCCCAACGGTAACACCCCGACCCGGTGCAATACCGGCGCAACCACCACCAGCGCCGCGCCGATAGCGGCCATCCAACACGCCCAACTCGCCATACCACCAGATGATCCAGCCATCAGCTCCAACGCTCCACGGCCCACACGACGGCCGCCGCCGACACCACGTGCATCAGCATCAATGTGCCAACGCCGGTCACCGCACCGATCACCGAAAAGAAGGTCACTGGCCCCGGTCCGTGCAAGGGCGGAAAATCATGGGGAATCTCAAACAGTGCCAAGGCGCCGGCTTGGAGGAAGTGGTTGAGGACGACCGACACCACCACCGCCAGTGCGCCGGCCTTCCACAGCGATCCTGGCCGCCTCGTCGTCGTGTCCACCATGCCCCTGTCCCCGTTACACTCGGCCCGTCGGATTCTCCGTGGTGCCGCACTCCTCGCCGAGATACCCGTTGCCTCCGCAATACCGCGCGTCCTGCAGCTGAATCAAGATGCCGTCGGGGTCCGTGAAATACAGTTCGGGCGTGCCGCCGGGCGCCCCGCCACGGTTTGGCATCCGCATCGTCACGTAAGACTGCAGCGGACCATCGGCGCCTTGCGCATCGCCCCTGGGCGTCACGCCGTAGCTCTCCAGCACACCCTGAATTCGATCTGGATCGAAGTCATCCACCACCAGAGACGCATGATGAATGATCGGCCCGGTCGGACCCCGGCCTGCCGGCGCCAAGGCCAGGAACTGTTTACCGGCGCCGATGCGAAGCACCGGCATCGCCCCCTGATACGTGTCGACGGGCATACCGAACAGTTCCTGATACAGGGCGATGGACCGCGCCCCGTCGGTCACAAACAGGGTGAAATGGTTGTAATCGCGGATGCGTAACAGACCAGATGTCGGCGCCGGCTCGGGCCGAGCCAGGCACGTTTCACCCAGCACTCCCTCTCCACCGCAATAGGTGTCGTCCTGCAACTGGATGACGATGCCGTCGGAATCGCCGAAATAGAGCTCTGGGGTACCCTCGGGTGCCCCGCCAAAGTCCGCCCCCCGCTGGCGGACACGCACCTCCATCGGACCCGACGTTTGGGCGGAGGTCACACCGTGTTCACCCAAAATTCGCACGATGCGCGCGTCGTCGAAGTTGGGGGTGGTGAGACACAGATGATTGATGCCTGGATTGTCGCTGGCCCCGCCGCCAATCGCCATGAACTGCGGGCCGTCGCCAACGCGCAGGATCACGGTGTTTGCCTGTCGAGCCGCGATCGGCATGCCGAACAGGCCCTGATACCACTCGAGCGACCGAGCGGGGTCAGACACGCTGATCGTCATGTGGTTGATCGAGGTCACCGGAATCGGGGGACCGGCCTGCGCGAACGAGCGTGGCGCGACGGCCATGGCGCCCATCGCACCAAGAAACACGCGGCGGGAAACGTTGGGGTCTGGTTGCATGATTTGTTTCTCCGGTCGGACGCCCGGCGCAGCCTTACGCGACGACACACGGCCGGCTCAGTCTTCTATCCGGCTTCGATCAACTCCAGCGCCAGACCATCCAAGTCTTCGATCAGAATGGCACGCACATCCCCGAACGGGTACGGCCCGTCGAGAATCGGGATACCGGCCCTCTCCAGATGCGCGATCACCGGGTCCAGGTCAGGGTAGCTCAACCCCATGTGATCCACCACCTGACCCCGCGATGGCACCAACGGGCCATCCCCCCCGTCACCGCACCGTCCGTCGCGGCACTGGCTGGTGTACCACATCAACCCCGTGTTGGCGACGCGGACCGTCCCGATCGGTTGTCGTAACTGACCCGACGGAAAGAACGAGGGATAGCTCACCGGCCCCCGCTCGACATCGCACAGGTCGCGCACGGTGCCACGCGCGCCCAGGTGCTCAACGTACCAGTTCACCGCGCACAGCGGCGCCTCGTGCCAGAAGTGCAGGTGGCCGTAGAACAGATCCTCGGTGTCCGCGTTGCCGTTGAATTCCAGCAGCACGCCGTCGGGGTCTACCAGGTAGCCGAAGTCCTGACTGTTCGGGCCGCGCTCGGGCGGCGCGCCGGCGAGCGCCTCGAGTTCGGCCACGGTGAGCAACCGGTCCCCGTAGGGGGCCAGCCCGGAATGCAGGACGCCCTCAGCGTCATCGGGGCCGGTGTAGACCGGCAGAAACCGGAAACGCTCCCCGGTGGGGTCAAGGCCAGTGAGCCGTTCGAAGAAGGCCAACCCGTCGGTGCTGGGACCGGTGGTCCAGAACGCGCTCTGCGGTACGGCGTGATGGCGGTCCACATCGAACCCGCCGGGGGCCGGCGTCGCGACCTCGCTATAGAGATGATAGACACCGTCCGCCGCGAACGCGGGGAACCCTGCCACGTCCGTCACCTCGCCCTCAGGCCAGACCGTCTTCCACCAGGCGAGCGACGCCGCCGGGTCGACGGCGTTGATGTGCAGATGGTGGAAGGTCGGCTCCGGCAGCGCGGCGGCCGCTACCGACGCCGGATCGGTGAGGGACCCACCGGCGCCGTCGTCCGACGGCATGGCCGGCTCAACATTTCCCTCCGAGGCGCAGCCTCCCAGCCCGGTCGCCACCGTCAACACCCCCGCGCACACTAGCGCCCGCAGCCCTCGGCGGCGCCAATCGGGACGGTTCACCAACGCGCGGCTCATGGTCAGTGTCAGTTACCCGCCCGTAACGGGCGGAAGAAGGTGCGGAGATCCTCGACCAGCAGGTCGGGCTGCTCCATGGCCGCGAAATGTCCACCGCGTGGCATCTCGGTCCAGTGGGTGAGGTTGTACGACGCCTCGGCCCACTTCCGGGGCGCGATGAACAACTCGTAGGGGAACACCGCGACGCCGGTTGGCACCTCGACCCGCCCCATCGGTCGCGACGTCGGCGCATTGCGGCTTTCGTAGTAGAGGCGCGCCGACGAGGTTGCGGTCTCGGTGACCCAGTAGAGCATGATGTTGGTGAGCAGCTCGTCGCGCGTGAACACCGACTCCGGGTCGCCGTTACAGTCGCACCACGCCCGGAATTTCTCGACGATCCAGGCCGCCTGGCCAGCCGGCGAATCGTTGAGGGCATAGCCGACAGTCTGCGGCTTTGTCCCTTGAATGGCCGAGTACCCGGCCTCGGCCGTGTTGTAGAAGGACGACCGGGCCTGAGACCGCTCGAGCTCCTCCGGCGGGACACCTTCCGTGGGATCGTCAACCCCGGACGGGGGGCCGGCAATCAACATGTTGATATGCAAACCGATCGCCTGCTCAGGATGGTTAAACGCGTGCCAACGGCTAATGATCGCCCCCCAGTCGCCACCCTGGATGCCGTACCGGTCATACCCCAGCCGTGCCATGAGTTGGGCCCCGACTTTGGCAATTTGCTCCGGCCCGAACCCACGCTCGGTCGGCTTGTCGGAGAATCCATAGCCTGGCATCGACGGCGCCACGACGTGGAACGCATCGTCGGCCGAGCCGCCATGCGCAACCGGGTCAGTGAGCGGCCCGATAATCTTCGTGAACTCGGCGATGGACCCCGGCCAACCGTGCGTGATGATCAGCGGGGTGGCATTCGGCTCCGGGGAGCGCTGGTGAATAAAGTGCGTGTCGAGTCCGTCGAGCACCGTCTTGAACTGGTCGAATTCGTTCAACCGGCGTTCCTGCTCCCGCCAGTCAAAACCGTCCCGCCAGTAACCGATCAAATCCGTGAAATAGCCCAACTCGGTGCCATAGTCCCAGTCGGCGCCATCCAGTTGATCGGGCAACCTGGTGTTGGCCAGCCGCGCCTGGAGATCCTCGAGCACGGCGTCTGACACCGCGATCTCGAACGGACGGATCGCCATCGGATCCACCGGTGCCGTCTGCGTCACCTGGTCAGCCACCGGCTCACCGCCCGGCGTGCCGGTCTCGTCTGGTGCTGCACAGCCGACCAGTGCCGCAAGCAGGGCTAACCCAACCGCTCGGTGTCCGATCTCGTTCATTGCACGCATGTCTCATCTCAAATTGGGGGCCGACGCCAGCGTCCGCGATGCCTGCCTTCTGCGACGCGCCGCTGGCGCAGAAGGCGTCCGTGGGGGCTCTGCCTGCTACCGCAGCTCGCTTCGCTTCAACCGGTAGTCGGTCGTGCCCGGGTCCTGCTCACGATAGACAGCGTGGCAAGCCTGACACCCGCCCTGGATTTCGGTCAAGACACGCTCGACCGTCGACGCGTCGACCGCAGACGTCGAGAGCGCTCCATCCAGCGCATCCAGCCGGTCGGTCACGGCGCGAAGCATCGCCACCGCGTCATCCCGCTCCTGGTCGCGCCAAAATGTGACCGTGGTCGCCAGTTGCTCGCGGGACCGGATGCCCCGCTCCTTCGCCGTCGCATAGGCCTGGTCCCGTATGGCTGCGCGGATCCCGGCGATGTTGGGTCCCAAGGTCTTCATGGTGGCGTCCAGTTGATCCGCCGTAAAGATGGGATACGCCTGGTCCTGCCCCAACGCGGGCGACCCTCCGGTCAGGCCCCAGATCAGCGCGACTAACAGAGCGGTTTTCTGACGAGGCGCCTGCCTGGCAAGACGAAGGCGCGCGACAATGCGCGGCCCGCGGGCCCGGGGAGCTTTGGGGCCCCGCGAGGGCCCGCGTGGGGTCCTGGGCTCAGCCTCGTGTAAAAAAGACGCAGCCGGGCGAGCTGTGACCGAGGAAGCAACGCCATCCATGCTGTCACCTCGTCAGGAAACCTACACTCCAGTGAGGCGATCGAGTCGCCCGCTACTGTCACCGAACGCCTCCACTGGCACCCCCAGCTTCTCGAGAATCGTGACGTGGAGATTGGCCAGCGGCGTGTCCGCTGCGTACCGGATGTAGCGTCCACCCTTCACGCCAGCGTTCTTCCCGCCAACGAGTGCAATCGGCAAATCGTCGTGGAAATGGGTGTTGCTATCGCTGATTCCCGTGCCATACAGAAACAGCGTGGAATCGAGCATCGTCCCATCTCCGTCGGGCAGCGCGTCGAGCTTGGCGACGAGGTAGGCGAACTGCTGGAGGTGATACTCGTTGATCTGATGCAGCCGTTCGAGCTTGGCCGACTCGTCCTGGTGATGCGACAGCGGGTGGTGTGAGTCCGACACGCCAATCTCCGGATAGGCGCGTCCGCTCACCTCGCGCGCCAGCATGAAGGTGCTGATACGAGTGAGATCGGTCTGATACGCCAGGGCCAGCAGATCCATCATCAGCTTGGCATGCTCGGCGTAGTCGTTCGGAACGCCGACCGGCTGGTCGACGACCGGCAGCTCGCGCGTGTTCTGCTCTTCGGCCATCGTAATTCGCCGCTCGATGTCGCGCACCGCGTCGAGATATTCCTCGAGCTTGACCTGGTCGCCAGGACCGACGACACGCTCCAACCCACTGAGCTCGGCGCCGACCAGATCGAGAATGCTGCGATCGCGTCGCATACGTTCCAGCCGCGCCGCAGGGTCGGTGCTGCCGGTCGTGCCGAACATGCGCTCGAACACGGCTCTCGGGTCGTTCTCGATCGGAAGCGGCGTGGTCGGCGTGCGCCAGGCGATGGTGTTGGTGTAGGCGCAACTCGCGCCGCCATCGCAATTGCCGAGCATGGCGTTGGACTCGATGCCCAACTCGAGCGAGGCGAGCTGCGTCTCCTTGGACAGCTCACGCGCGGCGATCTGATCCATGGACACGGCATTGGAGACGTCGGCCCCGTTGGTGCTCTTGTAGGGCACGCAGGTCAAGAACGTGCCGGCCGATCGGGCGTGGTCACCGCCCCCTTTGACCAGATTCGCCGACTCGTCGTCGAGTCCGCCGCATATAAGGACACGGTCTTTGAACGCGTCGAGCGACCGCAACGTCGGGGGCAACGCGTCGAGCGGGCCCTCCGTCTTCGGATACCAGTACGGCATCGACATGCCGTTCGGCACGTAGAAGACGCCAAAACGGGTGACGGGGGCCGCCGCCGTGCGACTCTGCGCGGTCAGCGCTGGCACCATGCTGTCGAGCAGCGGCAGAGCCAGTGTGGCGCCGAGGCCGCGTAGCACCGTGCGCCGGGAAAGATGCATCTTGGTGATAAACATCGTGTGTGCCTCTAGCAGGTCGGCAGATCCGCCGCCGCGTGTCTATTGTTGTGCCGTCGCCGCCACCGCGTCGTCGGCCGCACGGCGCATCTGGAACGGGTCGCTCGTGACGATACCCAGAATCAGCGACGACCACCGGTGGTCGTTGCGCTCAAGCTCGCGCACGAGGCGACGTATGACCGGTGCGTCGTAGTAGTCGACTCCGCGTCCAAGGGCGTACGTCATCAATTTTTCGGTCACCGTGCGCGAAAATTCGTCGCCCGAAGCCAGCAACCCTTCGCGGAAGGCACGGGGACTATCGACCGTGTCCCCCTTCCAGGTAATCGTGGCGTTGATCGGGGCCCCCCCGTCGCGCTCGCGCCATCTCCCGATGGCGTCGAAGTGTTCCATGGCGAAGCCAAGCGGATCCATCCGGGCGTGGCAGCTCGCACAGACCGGGCTTGCGCGGTGCTGTTCCATCCGCTCGCGGAGCGACGTCGGTTGGCTGCGGTCATTCTCGGCGAGCGGCGGCACATTGGGTGGAGGCGGGGGCGGAGGTGCGCCCAGCAGGGTTTCTAGCACCCACTTGCCGCGCAGCACCACCGACGTTCGATTTGCGTAGGAGGTCACCGTCAGCAGGCTGGCGTGCCCCAACAGGCCGTGCCGGCGGTCATCCTCCCAGTCGTAGCGACGAAAATGGCTGCCATACAGGTCTTGGACTCCGTAGTGGCGCGCGAGCTGTTCGTTCAGAAAGGTGTAGTCGGCCCGGAGCAGGTCCTGAATCGGCCGGTCCTCACTGACCTGGCTCCGGAAGAACAGCTCCGTCTCGCGCACCATCGCCTTCCGCAACGAATCGTTGAACCCGGCGAACAGCGCGCCGTCTGGGTCCTGCGAGAAGATGTTCCGCATCTGCAGCCACTGTCCGACGAAGTCGTCCATGAACCGCGTGGCACGCCGGTCGGCGAGCATGCGTCGCACCTGTCGATCCAGCGTCGTCGGGTCGCTCAACGCGTCTCGCGCCGCCAGTTCGAGCAGTTCGTCGTCCGGAATGCTCTTCCAGAGAAAGAACGACAGCCGCGAGGCCAACTCGAGATCGCTCAGCCGATAGACGACGCCTGGCCCGCCATCGACCGGCTCCCGCTCGACTCGCATCAAGAACTGGGGCATCGAGAGCAGCGCTTCGAGTGCCCGCTCGATGCCGGCCTCGAAATCGCGACCCTCCCGGCCCTCACGGTAGATCCCAAGCAACGGCTCGACATCGTCGGTGGTGACCGGCCGACGGTAGGCCCGCCGGGCCAACGCCCCGATGATCTCCCTGGCGCAGGATTCTTCGTCTTCCACCCGAGGGCCACTCGGACGGCAGGTCAAGATGCGTTCGCGACTCGCGGTGGCGCCGGGCACGCGACCATCGAAGGGGCCGGAAATGAAGAACTTGTCGACACCGGGCAACTGCCCCCCGGCGAGCGGAGAGGGGGCCGAATCGGTGAACGCCACCGACACCAGCCGGGTGCCCGCCGTGACCGGCACGCGGATTTCCAGCTCGCGGTCGGCCGTCATCCGATACTCGTGGAGCCGCTGACCTTCGATGTCGTCCTCAGGGGCCGCGATGAGCTGTCCCGGGTCTGGACCGGGATACCGTCCGCCGATGCTGAATTGCTCGACCAGCGTATGGTCGATGCGAACCTCGATCTGGTGCTCGTTCTCCGCAATGCCGTCGATCGTCTCGATGGTGTCGTTCCGCTTGAGCCGAACGGCAAACAGATACTCGCCGTCGAGCGGAAAGTGATGACGCACAGCGAGGCCCCCGTGGGTGCCAAACGGCAGCTCCTCGCCAGCGCGCACGTCGCGGCGCTCGAAACCCACTTCGTAGAGCTGCATGACCGGCCGCGTGTCCGGACTGCCAACCGCCGCCCGACTGATCTTCGTGGCGGCTGCGATGTACCGCGACATCAGGCCCGGCGTGATCGACAGCACATCAGCGTTGTTGTCGAACCCGAAGCCGGCCATGTCCGACGGCAACAGCTCATCGCCGTCGATCTCCAGCGCCAGCAGATCCTGAATGACGTGCACGTACTCGACACGGTTCAGTCGTCGCGAGGCGACGCGGCCCGGATTCGGTGTCGCCGCGGCCACACGATCGAGCGCCGTCTCGAGCGAGGTCGTGAACGCGTCGAC
>CAWWAF010000073.1:0-19498 GCA_963934795.1 uncultured bacterium | reverse complement strand
ACCAGGAGACACGCCCCGCTGACCCAGTCCACCAGACGCGCCCGGCGCGCCCGGCGCTCGACCAGTGCCGTCAGCCCCGGCACACCAGCGGCATGGGCTCGGCCGAGGGTCTTCTGCCACGCTTCGGCCCACGGTGTGATCATCGGACCGAATGAGATCTCGAGCCGTCCCGCCCCGTCGACCAGACGCGGCCCCGCCACGGCCACGTCAGTGCGCGCTTCCAGCACGGCGATCAGCCGGTCGATGGCGCCCGTTGGCGGCAGCGTATCGCTGTTGAGCAAGAGAATCAGTCGACTGTCGGTCGCGGCGATACCGACGTTGGTCCCCCGGGCGAAGCCAAGGTTTCCGCCGGCATCGATCACACGCACACCAGGCCCGTAGGCCCGCGCGGCGTCTGCGCTGCCGTCGGTCGACGCGTTGTCGACGACCACCGTCTGGTGCGTCGCGCGGGGCGCGTCGTCGCGCAGCCGGCTCAGGCACGCCTGGAGGTCCTCCCGCGCGTTGTAGCTGACGATCACAATCGCCAGGTCAACCGTGGTCATAGCACCGCTCCTGCGTGCTCAAGCACGGTCAGGGTCTCGGCCGCAGCACGGCCCCACGTAAAGCGGGGGAGTCGTCTCGCGGCCGCGTTTCGCAGCCGCGCGCGGGTCTCACCGTTTCGGACCACGTCGAGAATGGCGTCGGCTATTGCGGGGACATCTTCAACCCCGACCAGGCGGGCGGCATCGCCGTAGATTTCACGCGCCACCGCCGTGTCACCCACGATCGCCGGCACCCCCGCGGCCATGGCTTCCAATGGTGCGAACCCGAAGCCTTCATACTCGGACAGAAACACAAAGGCTGCGGCTCGACCATACAGTGACCACAGCTCCGCCTCGTCGACGTAGGCGCGCACGCTGACCCGGTGCGCGACCCCGGCGGAGCTGGCCAGGTGTGCCAGGTCCTGTCGTGGATGGCTGCGGTTGTCACCCACGAGGACCAACTGCGCATCGGGGATGGTGGTGGCTACACGTGCGAACGCGCGAATCAGTTCGGGGACATGGCGCCGATTGAAGATGGAGCCGACATACAGCACCAACGACTCGCGCTCCACGCGACGCGGCGGTTCCACGTGGTGCAGGCCAGACCAGATGACCGAGACGCGCTCCCGCGGCACGCCAAGAGACGTGACGACCTCATCGCGGGTGAATGCAGACACGGCGACAATGCGCGCCGCCCGCTGGGCGCTCCGTCTCGTGAGCCAGCGTCGCCGCATGCCTTCGCGCCAGGAGAACCACTCCGGATGGGTCTCAAAGCTCACGTCGTGAATGGTGACGACCACAGGCATTCGGGCCCGCAGGGGGGCCGCGTACCCCGGTGCAAACAGCACGTCCGGTTCGGAGGCATTGACGGCGGCCGCCAACCGCGTCTGCTCCCACCAGGTCCCGCCATCGCCAGGGACGGTCTGATAGCGAAACGGACCGTTCCCTTCGCCCTCGAACGGTGCTCCGAGCACGGCAGGCGTGTCACCGGGCGCCTGGCCGAACAACACGAACTCGTGAGGGCCCAGCGACGGCAACGCTCGCCACTCGGCGCACAGCGCGGCGAGATAGCGCCCCACGCCGGTCCGATTTCCCAGCAACTCGCGGGCATCGACGCCGATTCGGAGCGGTCGCTGACGGCCCTCAGCACGGGCGTTCGACGGAGGCATCACTGTGTTCTCGGCATCCGGGCCAGGTGGTGCTCGCGGGCAATTTCGTACGCCTCTCGCAGACGCGCGGCGGACGAGTCCCAGGAGAACCGACGGGCTTGGGGAGGACCAGCCTGCTCCAGCCGTCGGCGTAGCGCGGTGTCAGTGATCAAGCGTCCGATGCCGGCCGCCAAGGCGTCGACATCCAGCGGGTCAACGAGCAGCCCGGCATCGCCAAGCACTTCAGGCAACGCTCCGCGCCGAGCCGCAAGCACCGGCACCCCTAGTTCCATCGCCTCGAGCGCGGGGATACCGAAGCCCTCGTCCAGCGACGGCAGGATAAGTCCCACCGCCTGCTCATACAACGCTCGGAGCCGTTCATCGTCCACGTACCCTTCGTGACGCACGTGCCCCGCGAGCGGCGCCCGCTCGAGCGGGGCAAGGACCGCTGCGTCGTCCGGGGAGACGTGCCCGGCGAGGACGAGCGGCGGCGCGTCCGGGTGAGCATGGCGCACATGGGCATAGGCTTCTAGCAACCGGACGACGTTCTTCCTCGCGCTCACCGTGCCCACGAACAGTAAGTGTTTCGGCGTCATCGCGGCCGGGCGTGCCGGCCAGCCGGGCGACCCGTTGGGGCACACGACCACCCGCTCGGACGAGAGGTTGAAGGTGCGCCGTACGCGGTCGGCGGTGTACTGCGATGGCACCACCACGACGTCAGCCTGGCTGGCATGCACGCGCGCCAATCGGACGTAGTCTCGCCGAATCTCGCGCAGGTTGCGTTCAGGATGCGCAAGAAAGTCAAGATCGTGAATGGTCACCATCTGGGCCGCGCCGCGGGTCGGTATCAACAGTGGCGTCGGCGAATGCACCACGTCGAATGCGCCGCGGGCCAGGGCCTCGACCGGCGGCCACTGGTGGCGATGCCACAGCCAGTTCAAGCACCGCACCGGTACCCGTCGGTCTACCGCACGAACCCCGGCCGGTAGCGGGGTGGTCAGGCGATCCTTCCAGGAGCTACTAAACACCGTCAGGTCGGTGCGCGTCGTCGAGTCCTGCCGCGCCAGCGCCTCTACGAGACGGGCTACCCAGAGCCCCACCCCCGTTCGGTGCCGAAGTGCGGGGCGGTAGTCGATGAGAATCCGCACGATGCTCGTGGACAGACTGGGGCGGCCACCGGTCGCGGGGTGCTCTCGACGGGGGGCGAGAATCGGGTGAATGTCGGCCGTTCGGCATCGTACCACAGGGAGCGGCGAAAAGGCGCAACTCCTTTTGCATCAGTATCTTGACAGCATCGCAAGGCAGATGTTATGGTTAGAATTTTTGTAACGCACAGCGTCGACGGAGCGCAGTTGCGCGCCTCGGCGGCAACGTCCGGGTCCACCGAGCAGCAAGGCACATGAAGATTACGGTGGTAGGAACCGGCTATGTCGGTCTGGTTGTCGGTGCCTGCTTTGCAGAGACCGGGAACGCCGTGGTGTGTGTGGACGTGAACGCCAAGAAGATTCAGGCGCTCCGTCGCGGACGAGTCCCTATCTACGAGCCCGGGCTCACTGAACTGGTGACGCGCAATCGGACCGAGAAACGGCTTCGTTTCAGCACCTCGCTGGGTCGCGCGGCTCGGGATGCGGAGATCGTGTTCATTGCGGTGGGTACGCCGCCGGACGAAGACGGGTCCGCGGACGTCCAGTATGTCCTGGCCGCGGCACGGGACGTCGGGCGCGCCATCAATGGCTACACGGTCGTGGTGATGAAGAGCACGGTCCCGGTTGGAACCGCCGAACGGGTCCGAGCGACGGTCGCGGCCGAAACGACACAACCGTTCAGCGTTGTCAGTAATCCAGAATTTCTGAAGCAAGGGTCCGCGGTTGACGACTTCTTGAAGCCTGACCGGGTCGTGGTCGGCACCAACGGGGACGACCGCGCCGGGGCGTTGATGCGAAAGCTCTACGCCCCGTTTACGCGGACCGGGTCACCGGTCGTGCTCATGGACTGCGCGAGCGCAGAACTCAGCAAGTACGCGTCGAACGCGATGCTGGCCACTCGCGTGTCGTTCATGAATGAGATGGCCAACGTCTGCGAGCAGGTCGGTGCCAACGTGGATGCCGTCCGCCGGGTCGTGGCGTCTGACTCCCGTATCGGGTCGTCATTCCTGTTTCCCGGCATCGGATATGGCGGCAGTTGTTTTCCGAAAGACGTTCAGGCCCTTGTGCGATCGGCCAAGAAGGCGAACTATCGGTTTCGGATTCTTGAATCGGTGGAGGCGGTCAATAACGCCCAGAAACAACGGCTGTTTGAAAAGATGCGTAAGGTTCTGGGACCCCTCAAGGGGAAACAGATCGCGGTGTGGGGCCTGGCGTTCAAGCCTCGGACGGATGACATGCGGGAGGCGCCGGCCATCGTCTTGGTCGAGGCGTTGCTCGCGGCTGGCGCCACGGTGACTGCGTATGACCCGCAGGCGCACGCGGCCGCGCGGACCATCTTCGGCTCGCGCATCGCTCTCGCGGCCACGAGCTACGACGCGCTCGACGGGGCCGACGCCCTGGCCATCGCCACCGAGTGGAGCGAATTTCGCGAGCCGGATTTCACGCGCATGCGGGCGCTGATGCGCACACCACTGATTTGTGACGGACGCAACCTCTTCGAGCTCGACCAGATGCAGTCGCTCGGATTCTCGTATCACTCGATCGGGCGATGAGATGAGCACGGTGCTGGTCACCGGCGGTGCCGGCTATATCGGAAGCCACGCGGTCAAGGCGCTGCGCGCCGCGGGGCACAAGGCCGTAGTGCTCGACAACCTGTCGGCCGGGCATCGCGCGGCCGTCGGTGATACGCCGTTTGTCGAGGCGGACGTGCGAGACAGCACGACCGTGCGAGCCACGCTCCGCGACCACGCCATTGAGGCGGTGATGCACTTCGCCGCCCTGCTGTCGGTGAGCGAGTCGGTGTCGGAGCCCTCCCGCTACTACGAGTGGAATGTGCGCGGCTCGCTGGCGCTGCTGAACGCCATGGTGGCCGAGGACGTGCAACGTGTTGTGCTCTCCTCGACGTGCGCGGTG
Source organism: uncultured bacterium (assembly GCA_963934795.1). Taxonomy (GTDB): domain Bacteria; phylum Acidobacteriota; class Vicinamibacteria; order Vicinamibacterales; family UBA8438; genus UBA8438. The sequence goes on along the minus strand of CAWWAF010000073.1, from coordinate 14,770 downwards.
TACGGCGACCGGGTGACGCCACCGATAGCCGAGACCCATCCAACCGCGCCGATCAACGCCTACGGCGAAACGAAGTTGACCGTGGAACGAGCGCTTGTGCACTACGGACGGGCCTATGGCCTGCGGTCCGTCGCGCTGCGCTATTTCAATGCGTCCGGCGCGGACGCCGGCGGTGACATCGGCGAGGACCACGACCCGGAGATTCACCTGATTCCTCGTGCCATCGCGGCCGCCTGCGGCGGTGAGCCGCTTCAGTTGTTTGGTGACGACTACCCGACGGCGGACGGAACGTGCGAGCGCGACTACGTGCATGTCTCGGATCTGGCCAGTGGGCACCTGCTGGCCCTGGACTCCCTCTTTGGAAAAGCCGATGCAGCCGGTCCCGATGACGGATCCTCAGATCCGACAGGACCAGTAAGCCGCGTCTTCAATTTGGGCACAGGTCGTCCGCACTCGGTTCGCGAGGTCGTGGAGTCGGTCGAGCGGGTCACCGGGCTCCCGGTGCCGACCCTCCCCGCGCCGAGACGCCCCGGCGACCCCGCGGTCTTGTTCGCGTCCGCAGAGCGGATCGCGTCCGAACTGGGGTGGCGCCCGCAGTACACCAGTCTGGACGACATCGTCGAGACCGTGTGGCGTTGGCATCAGTCCCACCCCCAGGGGTTTGGTGGGTAGCCAAGGCGTGCCGTCGTGACCACCCTCCGCAGACTGCTCGGATACGCCGCGCCTCACAAGGCGCGGATCTTGGTGGCCCTGCCGGCGATGGTCTGTTACGCCGCCGCCGCCGCTGGGTTGATTGCTCTGGTTGAGTTCATCTTCGACCAGGTCTTGCCCAATGGGGAACGGGTAGGAGTGATTTGCGGCGCGATCATCGCGCTGTATGTCCTCAAAGGCGCTGGTGCCTACCTGTCCTCCTACCTGATGGCCGATGCCGGCCAGCGTGTGGTTCATGACATCCGCACGGAACTCTTTGGGCACATCCTCGGCCAGGCGACCGTGTTCTTCGAAGAGCGAGCCACCGGCCGGCTGTTGTCGCGCATTACCAATGACGTCACACGGCTTCAGCAGGTGGTGTCGGAGACGTTCGGTGACCTCCTCCGCGAATCGCTGTCGCTTGTCTTCTTGGCATCTCTCCTCGTGTATCAGGACGCGCGGCTCGCGCTGGTCTGCATTACCGGTGCACCGCTGGTCGTCTATCCCCTGGTGCGCCTGGGGCAGCGGGTGCGCCGCACGACCCGGCGAAGCCAGGAGGAAGTGGAGCAGTTGTCCCACCTCACGGTGGAGGCGTTCACCGGGCATCGCATCGTGCAGGCATTTCAGGCCGAAGCACTGGAGCACAAGAAATTCTCGAATGCGTCACATCGGCTCTACCGCACCAACATGAAGGTCACGAGCACCGTGGCCGCGTTGCCGCCGCTGATGGAACTGGTCGGGGGGGTGGGTGTCGTCGGGGTGTTGATCTACGGCAGCCGGAAGATCAACGCCGACGAGATGACGGTCGGACAGTTCGTCGCGTTCATGGGCGCGCTGCTGATGATGTACGGCCCCATCAAGAAGCTGAGTCGTGTCAATGCCAACATCCAGGGTGCGCTCTCCGCCGCGGAGCGTATTTTCGAGACGCTGGATACGCATACCGAGACACAGGACCGCCCGGGGGCTCAGGACCTGACGGCGCCGAATTCTGCGATCGAATTCCAAGACGTCCAGTTCCAGTATCAGAACAACGCCGTACCTGTCCTGCGGGGGGTCTCGTTCACCGTGCAGCCCGGCCAGATGGTGGCGGTGGTCGGGTTGAGCGGGGCCGGCAAGACGACGCTCGTGAACCTAGTGCCGCGGTTCCATGACGTGACCGGTGGGGCGATCCGCATTGGGGGGGTCGATGTGCGGGATGTGACTGTGGCGTCGCTCCGGCGCGCCATCGGTATGGTCACGCAGGACACCATCCTGTTCGACGCCACGATTGCCGAGAACATCGCCTTTGCCGCGCCCGAGGCCACCCAGGCGCAGATCGAATCAGTGGCCCGCGCCGCGCACGCCCACGAGTTCATCGTCGACCTGCCGAAGGGATACGATACGGTGATTGGGGAACGAGGCCAGCGCCTCTCCGGCGGCCAGCGCCAGCGGCTGACGATTGCGCGCGCACTCCTGAAGAACCCGCCGTTGCTGATATTGGACGAAGCCACATCGGCGCTCGACGCGGAGTCGGAACTGCTGGTGCAGGACGCCTTGGAGAAGTTGCTCCTGAACAGGACCGCGTTCGTGATTGCGCACCGCCTGTCGACGATTCGACGGGCAGATGCCATCATCGTGCTACAGGACGGCCGCGTGGTCGAGAGTGGGCGTCATGACGAACTCCTGGCGTGTCGCGACAGTGTCTACGCGCGGCTGTATGCAACCCAGGTCTTCGACAGCGTGACGGCGCCGATTGCGTCACAGCTGGAGACGGTGGAGACGGCGGACAAGATGCCATGATCAAATCGATGACCGGATTTGCTTCGGTGACGCGTGAGCACGAATCGGCAACCGTGGGAGTCACCGCCCGCAGCGTGAATCATCGGTATCTGGACACGCAGCTGCGGCTGCCGTCGATGATGGCCGACCAAGAGGCCGAGCTCCGGGGGCGCGTCCAGAAATGGGTGGCGCGTGGGCGTGTCGAACTGGCGGTCACGGTGCGGTCCACGCGTCCGGCCGAGGTCGATGTCACGCTGAACGAATCGCTGGTCGAAGCATTGTCGGCGGCCGTGGCCGGAGCCGAGCAGCGCGGTCTGACGAGCGGTGGACTCGGGTCGAGCGATTTGCTCCGATTTCCTCATGCGGTGATAGTGCGAGACAGGGATACGGACGAGGCGACCCAAGCGTCGATCAAGGAAGCGGCCGCCGAGGCCGTCGACGACGTCCTCCGCGAACTGGATACGATGCGCGCGCGGGAAGGGACGTATCTACGCGAGGACCTCGAGAGCAAGCGCGCGGCGGTCACCGCCCTGGTCGAAAAATTGGAGGCGGCGGCGGAGTCGGGCCGGGCTGGTCTCATCGAGCGGCTCACGGCCCGGGTGGAGGAGCTACGCGAGCAGCTCCAGGTGGAGCCCTCGGTCATCGCCCAGGAAGTCGTCCGGTTCGCAGCGCGTTCTGATGTCAACGAGGAACTGACGCGTCTGCGCGGGCACCTGACGCACTGGACGGCGCTCTCCGACTCGGGAGAGCCGTGCGGGCGGAAACTCGACTTCCTCTTGCAGGAAATGAACCGAGAAATCAACACGTTGGGCGCGAAGGTCGAGGGCCCCGACGTCAGTGAACTCATCGTAGGCGCCAAGGCGGAGCTGGAGAAGCTTCGTGAACAGGTCGCCAACGTCGAATGACACCGTCAGAGGCACACGTGGGCACGGGGCAGCGGCGAGGGACCCTATTTGTGGTCTCTGCGCCGTCAGGCACGGGGAAGACCACCGTGGTCAAGGCCTTGATCGCGCGGGTCGCGGGCCTCGAGATGTCCTGCTCGTACACGTCGCGGCCGCCTCGCCCTGGCGAGCGGGACGGCGTGGACTATCACTTCGTGAGCCGCGACCGGTTCGAGGCGATGCGCGAGACCGACGAGTTTCTCGAGTCGGCCGAGGTATTCGGCGCGCTCTATGGCACCAGTGCCCACGAAACAGAACAGCGTCTCGATGCGGGGCTCGACCTGGTGTTGGAAATAGATGTGCAGGGGGCCGGTCAGGTGCGTGCACTCGATGGCACGGCGGTGCGTGTCTTCGTCCTGCCACCGTCGCCCGCCGTGCTTGAAGAACGGCTTCGGAGTCGGAGCGCGACGGACCTGACGGAAGCCCAACTGCGACAGCGATTAGGGGTCGCGCGGCGGGAGGTGGAGATGATGGGCGATTACGACTACGTCCTCATCAACGACACCGTGGACGACTGCGTCCACCGCTTGCAGTGTATCGTGGTGGCTGAGCGCGCGCGACGTGGCGGGGGCGCTGCTGGCGAGGCGATCGCCCAGGCGTTTCGGGATCGGACGGACGAGTAGAGCACATGGCACTCATCGCGCTCGGGGTCAGTGGAGGCATTGGGGCCTACAAGGCGGTCGAGGTCGCGCGCGGTCTGCAGCAGGCAGGGCACGACGTGGTCGCGATCATGACGGCCTCCGCCCATCAGTTTGTCGGACGCGTCACGTTTGAGGCGATCACCCACCGCCGCGTCATCACGGACCAGTTCGAGGCGGGTGCGAACGCGGACATCGAGCACATCGCGTTGGCGACCGATATGGCCGCGCTGGTGGTGGCACCGGCCACGGCGAATATCATCGGTAAGTTGGCGCTTGGCATTGCCGACGACTTCCTGACCAGCCTCTACCTGGCGACCCGAGCCCCGGTCCTGGTGGCTCCGGCGATGAATACGAACATGTTCGCGCACGCGGCTGTGGTGCAGAACCTCGCCACGCTCCGCCAACGAGGCGTCCATATTGTCGGGCCGGGCGAGGGCTATCTGGCCTGCGGATGGATCGGCCAAGGCCGGCTGGCGGAGCCCGCCGACGTCGTCGCCGCGACCGACGCCATCGTGCGACCTGCAGCTAGTCTGACCGGCCGACGGATTCTGGTGACCGCCGGCCCCACCTACGAAGATCTGGACCCCGTCCGCTATCTCGGGAACCGCTCGAGCGGTCGGATGGGCCTGGCGGTCGCGGCGGAGGCGGTCCGTCGGGGCGCACGCGTGGTGCTGGTGTTGGGCCCCAGCACGTTGGATCCGCCGCGTGAGGCGGAGGTCATACGCGTGCGCAGCACCGCCGAGATGCATCAGGCCGTGATGACGCGCGCGTCTGAGACGGATGTCATCGTCATGGCGGCGGCCGTGGCTGACTACGCCGTGCAGGGCGGCCCGGAGCCACAGAAAATCAGCAAGACCACCAACGGGAGTCAGGACGACAGCGAGCGTCCCTGGTCGCTCACCCTGACACGTACTGCCGACATCCTGGCCGGTCTCGGTGCCTGGCGATCGGACCGAGACCGCCCGGTCCTGGTCGGCTTTGCGGCCGAGACCCAGGACGTGGTCGCCCGGGCCACCGCGAAGTTGACGCGAAAAGGCATCGACCTGGTGGTGGCGAACGACGTATCTCGTGCTGACGCCGGGTTCGAGGTCGACACGAACGCCGCGGTCCTCGTCGACGCCGCGGGTGCGACAGAGTTGCCGCTGCAACTCAAGACGACCCTGGCGGGTGCCATCCTGGACCGCATCGAGACCCGGCTGCGGGACACCGACCCAGCGGAGCCACAGACGCCCGATCAGACCGTGCCACCGGGCAGCGACGGAGATCTGCATGAACCGTCGTGACGCGGTGGCCGCCCACCTGGAGTTCTTTGAGGAACTAGGGGCGACCGGTTTTAGTCGTGACCCGGCGTGGCGCTTTCGTAACGACCGCCTGGAGGAACCCCGTCCGCAGAGGTCCGGGGCGGCCGATACCGCGGTCGAGTCGCCCCCGCGCGCGCCGGCGACCCCGAAGAGTCTCGACGGGATCCGTGCCGAACTTGGCGACTGTACCCGCTGCAAATTGCATGATGGGCGTACGACGCTGGTCTTCGGTGCGGGACGAGCCGACGCCGACTTGATGTTCGTTGGCGAGGCGCCCGGACGGGATGAGGACCAGCAGGGCGAGCCGTTTGTTGGTCGCGCCGGTCAGCTGTTGACACGCATCATTGAGTCGATCGGGTTGACCCGCGAACAGGTGTATATCGCCAACGTCATCAAGTGCCGCCCCCCGCAGAACCGGAACCCGGAGCCCGACGAGGTCGAGACCTGCGAGCCGTTCCTGTTCCAGCAGCTGGATGTCATTCGCCCACGTGTCGTCGTCGCACTCGGGGCCTTTGCGGTGCGCACCCTGCTCCGCAGCGACCAATCCATCTCTCGGCTGCGCGGCCAGGTCTTCGATTATCGCGGCGCGAAGCTCGTGCCCACCTTCCATCCCGCCTTCCTCCTGCGCAGCCCGGACCGCAAACGTGATGTCTGGGAGGACATGAAAAAGGTCCGCGCGTTACTCGCGTGACCCCACCCAGTCGTGCCGTCTCGGTGGCGGTCCCCGTGCCAGCCCTCGGGTGCCTCAGCTATCTGGTGCCGGAGCATCTCGCGATGCCAGAGGTCGGGACGCGGGTCCTCGTGCCGCTCGGCACGCGGGTCCTCACAGGGTGCGTCATTGCGCGCGACGCGACGTCGGACCCGTCCGACCTCAAGCTCCTGATCGACCTGCTGGACACCACACCACTGCTTCCGGCCGATGTGGTGGAGCTGGCGCTCTGGGTCGGCGACTACTACGCGTCCGGTCCTGGGCCGGCGGTTGCCGCCGCCATGCCCCCGAAGGCGTGGGTGGTCAGCGAGCGCCACGCGCAAATTACCCCGGCCGGCCGTGCCGCGTTATCTGGACAGCTCCGCGAGGGGCGTCGGCAGGTGTTGGACCTACTGACCGACGGTGGGGCACACCCCGTCGCGCGGTTGGCGCGGGCGATAGCCGAGACCCAAGGCGGTCCGGAGACGCGCCAGGGCGGACTATACGCCCGGTTGACCGCGCTCGCTCGCGACGAGCTCATTACCCTCAGCCAGCCCCTGAAAGGGTCGGCTTCGGCGTTCAAGTCCATCAGCGTCGCCCGCGCGACGCCGCATGGGCTGGAGATGCTCGAGCGTGGCCTGCTCCAGGGTGCGCGCCAGCTCGACGCGCTCCGCCTGTTATCCGGAGCACCGTCTGGCATCGCGCTCACCGCGCTGGTAAGCCAGGGCATCTCGCGCGACACGGTACGGCGACTGGCGTTGCGCGGTGCGCTCACGTCGACCCGTGAGGTGGTTGAGCGAGACCCATGGCTCGGCGGAGCCCAGACGCTGACAGACGCCGCTGGCGCTCCCGGGGCGGGGGACGGGGCGCCGTCTCCGGAGCTGGTGCTGACGGACGAGCAGCAGCGCGCCGTAGACAGCCTGGGTCCGGACGCCGGCGCCGGTCGGTTTTCGGTGGCGCTGTTGCAGGGGGTGACGGGGAGCGGCAAGACCGAAATCTATCTCACGCTGGCACGAGCGGCGGTCGCGCGACACCGCCAGGCGCTGATTCTGGTGCCTGAAATCGCGCTGACCCCGGCCGTGGCCACTCGCTTTCGCCGCGCCTTCGGAGACCGGGTGGCCGTGCAGCACAGCGGGCTGTCGGACGGGGCGCGACACGACCAGTGGCACCGTATCCGTCGCGGCGAGATCGACGTGGTGGTCGGGACGCGCTCGGCGGTCTTCGCTCCACTGCCGGCTGTCGGTCTGATTGTCGTTGACGAAGAGCACGACGGTTCCTACAAGCAGGAGGAAAGCCCGCGCTATCACGGCCGCGATGTCGCGGTCATGCGCGCCAAACAGGTTGGCGCATTGGCGGTGCTCGGCTCGGCGACCCCAGCCCTTGAGACCTATCGGCATGCGGAAGCCGGCCGGTACCGGCGGGTCATCCTCACAGAGCGTGTCCTCAGTCGACCATTACCGAGCGTGCGCATCATCGACATGCGGGAAGAGTTTGCCGAGCACGGACCAGATGTGGTGCTCAGCGGCGCGCTCGTCGAGGCCCTCGATGACCGTGTCACCCGGGGCGAACAAGCGTTGATCCTCCTCAATCGCCGTGGCTACGCCGCGTCTGTCTTCTGCCGCCAATGCGCGCGGAGCCTGGAGTGCCCCAACTGCAGCGTGTCGTTGACGTTTCATCGTCGCTCGGACCGGGCGCGTTGCCACTATTGCGGCTATTCCAGGTCGCGACCAGAGCGCTGTCCCGAGTGCACCGGCGCCTATCTCGAACAGGTCGGCTTTGGTACTGAGCGCGTGGAGGCGGACATTGCTGAACGCTGGCCAGGCGCGAGGGTGGCGAGACTGGATCGCGACACGGTCCGCCGGCAAGGCGGCGCTGCGCGCCTGCTCAACCGATTCGGCGCGGGCGAACTGGACGTGCTGGTCGGGACGCAGATGGTGGCCAAAGGGCATGACTTTCCGCGGGTGACGCTGGTGGGCGTCATCTCGGCTGATGTCGGGCTCGGTGTGGCCGATTTTCGGGCGGGGGAGCGCACATTCCAGTTGCTGACGCAGGTGGCCGGTCGAGCCGGGCGGGGGACGTTGCCCGGGGAGGCGATTGTGCAGACGCTGTATCCCAACCATTACAGTATTCGTTACGCCTGTCGGCAGGCGTATGAACCGTTCTTCGCCGACGAGATGGAATTTCGCACGGCCATGCACTATCCACCGGAGGTGGCGCTGGTCAGCGCCGTCGTGCGCGCGCCCACGTTCAATCAAGCGATGCAGGACGCCGCTGAGTTGGCGCAGGGGGCGCGGGCCCGCGCCAATCAATTCACGGTACTCGGACCCGCCTCTGCGCCATTGGGACGGCTGCGGGGACAGTATCGGGCTCAACTCCTGCTTAAAGGACCGCAGCGCGGCGAAATGCGGCGCGCGCTCCTGGCCACCCTCGAAGGCCGAGGCGAGTTAAAACGACGGGTGGTGATCGACGTCGATCCACTCTCGATGCTGTAGTGGTGGATGGGACGCGCTTCGAAGCAGATGCAACGGTGTTGAGCACACGTGCCGCGACGACTGCGGGCCTGGACCAGGCGTGTGGCTATTTAGCGCCGATTCAGCGCTTACTCGAGCAGCGGGCCGGTCAATTCGAGTGGGGCCGGCGTGAAGCACACGATGAACATGACCAGCGCGCCGACCGCGATCCAGACGCGGGTGCGGTCGAGCGGAATGTGGTGATCCAGCGTGCGCGGATGACGCGGTCCCATCGTGAACATCATGATCGCCATCAGGACGGCCCATGCGATCCAGCTGGCCGAGACAAAGGTGAGCAGCATGACGACGCCGGCCGCCGCGATGGTCACCAGTGTCGAGCGCGAACCGAGCGTGGCATACGAGATGTGCCCGCCATCAAGTTGTCCAATGGGAAACAGATTGAGCGCCGTCGCCAACAGGCCGAACCAGGCCGCAAAGGCCATCGGGTGAAGGTTCAGCGAATATCCGTCGGGCACCTCGCCCCAGACGAGCCAGGCGGCCAGGCGAAACAGCAGTGGCTCACCCAACGAGTAGCCGACAAATTCGTCCGGCAGGGGCAGCACGCGAGACAGGCTCATGCCAATGAACAACGCCGGCACCGCCACCACGAAGCCGGCGATGGGCCCCGCCACGCCGATATCGAACAGCATCCGTTTCGTCGGGATGGGCTGACGGATACGGATGAACGCGCCCAGCGTGCCCGTGAGCAATGGCGCCGGGAGAAAATAGGGAAGCGACGCATCGACGCGATAATATCGGCACGCGAAATAGTGACCCAGCTCGTGACAGCCCAGAATACCCAGAATGGTCGCGCTGTACCAGAGGCCGTGCCAGAGCGAGACCTGACTGTGCACCACACCATCGAAGTCGGTGACGAACCCCTGATAATGCCAGCTGCCAAAGTAGGTCGTGCTACCGATGGTGGCCAGGAGCAGCAGCAGATTGACCCAGGGGCGATCCTGACGCCGGGCCGGCACGATCGGTGGGGTGAAGACCGGGCGAGCCAGCGGCGCGTCCTCGCGGGGCGCCGGCACCCAGATGGGATCCGGCGTTGAGGGGGGAGGACTGGAGTGATCCACGTGAGGCGAACCGTAGTTCTGAGAACGCGCGGGCGGACTGGCCGGTGTTAACCGCCGATGTCCTGCAGGTCTTTGCCCGGCTTGAAACGGATGGTGCGACCAGGGGGAATGCGTACTTCTTTGCCGGTCCGTGGATTGCGGCCGATGCCACGCTTCCGGGGCTTAACTTGAAACACGCCGAATCCGCGCAGCTCGATCCGTTCGCCCCGTTGCATCGACATCCGCATCGCATCGAACACCGCGTCGACGGCCACTTCGGCTTTGACTTTGGTGATATCGGCGAGTTTGGAGACTTCGTTGACAATGTCGACCTTGATCATGCAGTTCGGCTCCAGACGTCTGTAAGCATCATAGATACTGGCACTTACGGCTGTCAAGCAAGCAGCCCCGTCAGCACAACGATTCAGGTATGACACGCCCTACAACACAACCGCACGGCCAAGTCGCCCTTGTGGGACGACCCAACGTCGGCAAGTCCACGCTCTTCAATCGGCTCACCGGCACCCGGGGCGCCATCGTCACCTCCGTCGCCGGAACTACCCGTGACGTGCTGGGCGGTGCCGTCGAGTGGCAGGGCCGCGTCTTCTCCCTCGTCGATACCGGGGGAGTGATCGGGGCCAGTCTCGACCCCATGCAAGACGCCGTCGCCGAACGCGTCCTCCGGGCTGCCGCCGGTGTGGACCTGCTGGTGTTCGTTGTCGATGGTCCAGAGGGGCCGGTGCCGGCCGACGACGAGGTGGCGGCCGACTTGCGCCGGCTGGGCGTGCCCGTCATCGTCGCCGTCAACAAGACCGACAACCGTCGCGCCCGCGACCGGATGCCGGAATTTCATCGCTTCGGGTTCGAACCGATTGTCGAGATTGCGGCTGAGCACGGGCTCGGCATTGGTGATCTCCTCGATGAGGTCGTCAGCCGACTGCCGCCGGGACCAGACCACGCAACGGCGCCCGTGACCGTGACGGAGCCCGACGATGCCGCGCCGGTCGCCTCCGAGACACGCATCGCGATCGTGGGCCGCCCGAACGTGGGGAAGTCATCGCTGGTGAACCGGTTGGTCGGCGGAGATCGGGTCATGGTCAGCCCCGTGCCGGGCACGACCCGCGACGCGGTGGACGAAGTCGTCCGCTGGCACCACCGCGAGCTCCGGGTCGTCGATACGGCCGGTATCCGGCGGCCCGGCAAGGTCGCCCAGGGCGGGCAGGTGGAAGCCGTGAGCGTGGTGCGCGCTCGACATGCGATGGACAAGGCGGACGTCTCGGTTCTCGTCATCGACGCCTCCGTGGGCGTCACCCGGCGTGACGCCGCCATCGCCGGCGAAGCCGAGGCTGCCGGCTGCGGTCTTGTGATCGCCGCCAATAAGTGGGACCTCGTACGTGGCCAAGAGGGGACCTTCGCGAAAGAATTCGACCTGGATGCGCGCGAGGCACTCAAGTTCGCCGACTATGCGCCCATCGTGCACATCTCGGCCCTGACCGGTGAACGGACCGCTCGCCTCCTCGAACGAGTCGATGCGGTGGGCGAGGCCCGCCGACGCGAGGTGTCCACCGCCGAGCTGAATCGCATGATGGAAGCGGCGGTGCGGCAGCACGCGCCGGCCGGAGAGGGCAAGGGGAGTATCAAAATCAAATACGCGGTGCAAAGTGGGACCGCGCCCCCGATTTTCACGCTCTTCACCACCCGCGGAGAGCGGTTGCACTTCTCGTATGAGCGGTTTCTGAAGAACCGGTTGCGGGATGCGTTCGGCTTCGCCGGCACACCGATTCGCCTCAAGGTGCGTGGCCGATGACCGAGGGTGGTCAGCCCACGGTGTATAATCGCCAAGATCACTGCTCGGCGATGATGACACCGGTCAAGATTCCGAAGCGCAAGGCCTACAAAGCCGCCGACGTCTGCTCGATGGTGGAGTTGCAACCGTATGTGCTCCGGACCTGGGAAGCCGAGTTTCCGGATCTGGGGGTGCCGCAGAAGAACGGGCGGACACGGCTGTACCGCCAAGCGGACGTCGACAAGGTCATACGCATCAAAGAGTTAATCGTCGGCGAGGGGCTCACGCTCGGAGCCGCGCGACGGAAGCTGGCCAAAGAGACTCCAGACAGTGACGAATCCGACCTGCTGCTGTTTGACACCGACAGCGGGGAGGCCCGGGCACAGGTCGAGGTGGTCAAGTCTGGGCTCCGGTCACTGCTAGAGATGCTCTCGGAGCCGGGCAACGACGCCAACGCCTCGGGCGCATCCGAGAGCGCCCAGGCAGATGGAACGTCAGAGAAGAAGTCTCGGAAGCGCAGCCGAGAGGCCTAGTCAGCCCAAGAACGACGGGTGTAGCGCGATCACGGGTCCCCCAACCGAGCCGCCAGGGCTCAGTCCGTGATTGAGAGAGTGTTTCGCGTCGGGATGTGGCGCAGTTTGGTAGCGCACCTGACTGGGGGTCAGGGGGTCGCTGGTTCGAATCCAGTCATCCCGACCATATTTCATAGGGTATTACGACAGGTTCCTCCCCCCAGAGGAGCCTGTTTTTGTGTTTCAGGTAACGCATAGGTAACAGCGTGACACGTTCTTGGCCCCCCTGTGCCAATGTCGCGGACCCGCGCAACCCCTCCCCCTGGGCGCGACCCTGCCGCGCTCGCCTTGTAGCCTCCGGGTGCCCGATTGGACCGTGCGACGTGGGAGGCCTGACCGCCTGTCGGGGGCTTATATTGTAGGCCTTCCTGGGTCGACGCGGTTACCCTAGTCCTGTGCTTACTTCCAAGCCCGGGCATCGCCCTTCTTTCCTCGAAAACCTCCGAACTCCGCTGCTTGTCATTCTGGCGGGGGCGTTCCTGGTTCCACTACTCGCCCATGCCGACATCGGACGGTTCAATCGGTATCTCGCCGACGACTACTGCGTGGCGAACGTGGTCCGGGCGGAAGGCGTCCGAGGGGCGGTGGAATACTGGTATCTGAACTGGCATGGGTCCATTCTGTTCGACTTGTTCGCATCGCTGGGCGGACTCCTCCCGGCATCGATGGTGCGGTTTTGGCCAGTCCTGGCACTGAGCAGCTGGGCTCTCCTCCTGGTTTGGACCCTGTGGCAATTGCCACTGGCCACGCGTCGTTGGGATCGGGTGCTGGTGTCGGTCGTGCTCGCCGAACTGACACTTGCGGTTCTGTTGGACGGTCCTCCACATATGGTCCCGCAATCCGTCTACTGGCTGGATGGGGCTCTCCGTTATATGGCACCGCAGCTGTTTCTGGTTGCCTACGTGGGTGTCGTGGCGTGCCGACTGCGCAAGGCCACGGGGCGGCAATTGTCGCCGGCCGCCTGTGGCCTGGCCGGCGTGCTCGCGCTGAGCGCCGGTCTGTTCTCGGAGACCCACATGGCTGCGCAAACGACAGGCCTCATGCTCGGAACACTGGCATGCGCATTGCTGAGTCCGGAACCACGGAGAGCGCGTGTCATGCCGTTGCTGTATGCCGGACTTGGCGGCACGCTGCTCGCGGTGGTGATCACGGTGGTGGCTCCGGGTACGATGGTGCGTCAGGGGCTGTTTCCAGACCCCCCCGACGTCGTGACAACCGGTCTGTTGACGCTGGGCTACACACGAGATTACCTGGCCGACGTCGCGGTGCGCGCTCCCTGGAGCCTGGTCTTGACCGCACTCACCCCGGCGTTGCTAGCCTGGCTGCTTGGGCGCTCAGAGCGCACTCGCGACCGTAGCCGTGTCCCGAGTGCGACGCGTGGGCCCTGGCTGATTGCCATCCCCTGCATGACGGCAGTCGTGTTGGCGGCCACCTTTGCACCAACCGCCTGGGCGGCGTCCTCCTTTCCACCGGTGCGGTCGCTGCTGGTCTCACAAACTGTCTTGTTCGGCGGGTTGGCGACATGGAGCTACCTTGTCGGGCAGTGTACCCATGTGTACATCAGGGACGAACACGTCGTCCGATTGAGGTTGCCGCTCGTTGGGGCGCTGCTGCTGACGATAATCTGGCCACTCCACACCGCCACGCGCATACACGCCTGGCGCGCGGAGGCCGACGCCTACGCTCGTACCTGGGAGATCTTCGACCTGAAACTACGACAGGCCAACGCTCAAGGACTCAGTGCCGCCCGGTTGCCGGCACCCGAGAATTTTGCCAATCTGGAGACTGTTGGCTCGGATGCCGGATTCTGGGTCAACGGCTGTGTTTCAGCCTTCTATGGGCTGTCGGTGACGGGATTTCCACCACCTTCGCTTCCGAGCGCGGCCGATCTGAACCGCATGAACTCGGTCGAGGTCGATGTGGAGGGCATTGCCACCATTACCGACTACAGGGTTCACCAAGTGTACGCGGAACCAGGCGAGATGTTGTCAGTCACCGTCCAGTGGCTTCCGCGAAACATTACCGAAATTCCGCATGGCGTGTTCATGGCCCTGAACGGCCCCAACGGGCAATCGATTTCGCAGTCTACGACGACCCTCACTGCGAACGGCTACGACACGACAGTGTGGGCACCGGGTCGCTCGTTTCTGGGCACCTACGCGGTAGAGATTCCCCGGTCGGCGGAATCGACACGAGACGCCAGGCTGGTCGTCGGCCTGTACAATCCGTCGACTCTGCAACAGTTACCGTTGATGACGAGAGGGGTGTCCGCTCCGGATCGTCTGGCCACCGTCACGATCTCAGACTCGGGCTGCGGTCCCAGAGCTGACGACCGGGACGCGGCCCATCGACGAGCGGATGCCGAACTCTGGACGGCAGTGACGGGGCAATTCGACATTGATCCGGTTGTAGGGCCGCTCCACATCGAGGTGGGCGTGTACGATTCGGTGGTCTCCCTCTGTGACGACGACACGTCGGGCGCCGAGCGCGAGCGAGCGGTGGAGATTGTGCGCCTGTTCGGCAACGTCACGGACGTCGTCGATCGGATGAAATGACGCACCTTGCTGGGTGCGCTAACCTCGCATTGAACATCCTACCCGCTATCGGTAGCATCGTCTTCTACATCGCATTAGATAGAGGAGCGCCGCATGAAGCCACTCGTTGCTGCCGTCACCGTCTTGACCGCGCTCGCCATTGGTGTGCCGGTGCAGGCGCAGACGTGGCATGGGCTTCGCGTGGCCCCAGAGTCACGCTGCAGTCCCTACCGGGAATCGGCGTATTCCTACCCGCAGTCGATTGAAGCACGGATTGTCGAGAGCCTCGGA
>CAWWAF010000072.1:0-19771 GCA_963934795.1 uncultured bacterium | reverse complement strand
GCGGAAGCGCGTCGGGCAGGCCCTGGAACGCGCTCGTGTCCAGCTGCTTCAACTAAAGGACCTGCGGGACCAGGTCGCGACCCACCGCCGTGGACTTCCTGGTGGCCTCCCGGTCGCGGGCGCCGCGAGTCACGAGCACGTGACGTTCGTGGCCTAAAGGCTGTTCGCCGAACCTGGGCGTGAAGTCGCCTCTCGGCTTCTCTTCCATCCCGGTGTGATGGATGCCGTGCCTCGTCCGGGCCGGCGACACGTTCACAGTGACGCGCTGGTCGAAGCCCGTTGGGACGTAGTATCGTCCCTGTGTGGCTCGGCCCTGTCGGCTGAGCTGGGGCCCAGGCCAGCCGATCTGTGAGTCGGCTGTGCCTCGCACATTCCTGACGTGAGACGAATCTACGACCTGTGTTCAGCCGATGCGTGCCGGCGGTACACCCGGCCTCTGCTTGGTCTGTTGGCCGCGTTCGCGGTTGGCTGCGGTTCCAGCGGGGATGCCCCCGTGGGGCAACCTCCGGCGGAGTCTGTATCTCCGGGGGAGCCCGGCCTCACCGAGCCGTTTATCGACGCGACCGTGTCGGCCGGCCTTGATTTTCAACACATCAACGGAATGTCAGGTGAGTTCTATTTCAGCGAGATGGTCGGAGGCGGCGTCGCGTTGTTCGACTACGACAACGACGGAGATCTTGACGTCTACCTGGTGCAAGGCCACTTGCTCGGGCCGGACATGGAGCCTGGCGACGCCTCGTTCGAGGCTGGATTGCAGGGGCCGCTGACCGACCGGCTGTATCGCAACGATCTGGACGGCGGTTCGCTTGGGTTTACCGACGTGACGACGGCAAGCGGCCTCGACGCCAGGGGGTACGGTATGGGGGTGGCCACCGGTGACATTGACAATGACGGCTGGGTAGATCTGTATGTATCGAATTTTGGGCCGAATCAGCTGTGGCGCAACAACGGGGATGGCACATTTGCCGACCACACCGTGGTCTCCGGGACGAACGACGCGCGCTGGAGCGTCAGCTCAGCTTTCTTGGACTACGACCGGGACGGTTGGTTGGACCTCTTCGTCGGCAACTACGTGAACTACAGCGTGGCCAATAACGTCGAGTGCTTCAACAATGTCCGCACGTATTGCGGGCCGGATGGCTTCGTACCCGTGCCGGATCGGCTGTTTCGCAATCGAGGAGACGGCACGTTCGAGGATGCGACCGCAGTGTCACAGGTTGGCACCGAGTACGGCCCGGCCCTTGGGGTGGCCACCGCCGATCTCGACGGGAATGGCTGGATCGATATCTACGTGGCCAATGATCTGTCCGAAAACCGGAGCTGGATGAATCAGGGCGACGGGACGTTCAGGAATACGGGCCTCTTCAACGGCTCGGCGCTCAACGATGCGGGCGACGCCGAGGCTGGCATGGGTGTCGACGCAGGTGACTTCGACGGGGACGGAGATGAGGATCTGTTCGTGTCGCACCTGGTGACACAGACGAATACGCTGTATGTCAACGATGGGACCGGACTGTTTGAGGACCAGAGCGTCCGCACGGGCCTTGGGCCGCCGAGTCTTCCGTTTACCGGGTTCGGCACATCGTGGTTCGACTACGACAACGATGGGTGGCTGGATGTGATGGTGGTGAACGGCGCCGTTGATCTGCTGCCCCGTCTTGTCCAGGAACGCGATCCGTATCCGTTGCATCAGACGAATCAACTGTTTCACAACCTGGGCACCGGGCGTTTCGAGGAGGTGACAGACCGCGCTGGTGCCGCGTTCGAGCCCTCCGAGGTCAGCCGCGGTGCGGCGTTCGGCGACATCGACAACGACGGTGACCTCGACGCCGTTGTGACGAACAACAACGGTCCGGCCCGTCTCCTCTTGAACGCGGTGGGCAACCGGAACCGTTGGCTCGGACTGCGGATGCTGGGCGCCGATGTGGCGCGGGACATGCTCGGCACCCGGGTCGCGGTGATGCGGGCGGCGGGCGAGCCCCTGTGGCGTCGCGTACGTTCGGACGGGAGTTATGCGTCGGCCAATGATCCCCGGGTGTTGGTTGGACTCGGGGCAGACGTCGAGGTGCGTGCGGTCCGGGCGGTGTGGCCCAGCGGGCTCACGGAGGAATGGACGGATGTGCCCCTCGACGTGTGGTCGACATTGCGCGAAGGGACCGGCGTGTCGGTGGTAGTGCCGGACCGAGGAGCCGGCACGCCGTGACGATGACCCGGAGTGGGCGTGCCCGCCGTCGTGCTGTACCAGTGCTCCTGGCCTACGTGTCCGCCGTGGCGTGGGGGTGCGGTGACCCGTCTTCAACCACCCCTCTGGACGTGACCCAGGCGCCGCGAACGGTCGAGGGGCCACCGACGGTGCCGTTACCAGAGATTGGCGGGTTCGATGATGCGGTGCAGCAGCAACTGCGCGAGGCCCACGACACCCTTCAGCGTGCCGTCGCGGCCGGCACGGTGAGCGGTGAGCAGTATGGGCGTCTGGGGATGCAGTTCGCCGGGTACGGACTGGTGGATGCGGCCGAGGCGGCCTATCTCAACGCGCGCGCGTTCGCCCCTGGGGAGTTTCGCTGGAGCTACTACCTCGGAATGCTCTACGACACGACCTCGAGGCCGGAACAGGCGATTCCGGTGCTCGAACGGGCCCTCGAACTGAACCCAGATTACGTGGCAGGGTTGGTCCGGATCGGCGATTTGCTCGCCGGACAGGACCGTGCCGAGGAGGCCGCTCGCCGATATCGCGCCGCGCTGGTGCTGGATCCGTCGTGCAACCCATGCCTGGTGGGACTTGGGCAACTGGCGCTCCAGGCTCGCGAGTTCACGACGGCAGCGGCTCATCTGGAACGGGCGGTGGAGTTGGCGCCGAGGGCGGGCACCATCCGATACTCATTGGCGCTGGCCTATCGCGGACTCGGGGAGGAAGCCAAGGCCCAGGCGCAACTCGATGCGCGAGCCGAGGCGACGCTGAATACCGGGATGGGACGACAGATCGATCGCCCGGGGGTGTTTGACGCGCTGCTCCAGGAGCTGGAAGGTACGGCTGTGGCCGGAGACGTGGCGATCGAGGCCCGTGGGGTGATGGCTGCCCGCGCGGGGCGCTGGACCCAGGCCGTCGCTGAGTTCACGACGCTGGTCGCGGCGGATCCGGAGAACGCCGTGTCGCGGAATCTGCTGGCCTTGGCGCTGCTCACCTCCGGCGATTCTGCCGGCGCCCGGGACCAATATGCGGCAACCCTACGGCTCGATCCGTCGCACCCCCGAGCGAACGTCCAACTGGGGCTCCTGCTGGTTGAAGCCGGCCAGGAACAGCAGGCGATCGTCCGGTTTCGCGCCGCCGTGGAGGCGGACCCTGGAGCCAATCTCGCGCACCTCAACTTGGCGGCGGCGCTCTTGCGGAGTGGTGAGGCGCCGGAGGCCGCAGACGTCTACAGCGGGTTGCTCGAACTTGACCCCAGCAACGCGCCCGCACGGTTGGGACGGGCCTTTGCTCTCATTCGAGCCAACCGTCATGCGGAGGCGAAGGCGCGGCTAGAGGAAGACATGTTGGCGCGCCCGACCGAGTTGGCGTTCCCCCACGCGCTGGCGAGACTGTTGGCCGCGTCGCCCGATGACGGCGTCCGGGACGGCCAGCGTGCCGCCCTGGTCATCAGGGAAGTCTCACGGACCCTCAAGAATAGCCAGGTAGCCGAAACGACCGCCATGGTGCTGGCTGAGATCGGGGCCTTCGACGCGGCTGTACAGTCTCAGGAAATCGCGATCACGCGCGCCGATGAGTCAGGGGGCGCGGGGCGAGCCGCCGACCTGAGCGCGATGCTCGCCCAATACCGTCGGGGGCAGCCGTCTCGAGTGCCGTTCCGGCCCAACGACCCCGTGTTTTTTCCAGCCCCGTTCCGGCCACCCGGCGCGTTCGACGAAGAACCTGGCTGACCTGTTGCTGAGCGCGGCGTCCCGAGGGCGGGGCGGCGACGCCGGCAAGAAGACCCCTGCGACCGTCACGCGGCCGCAGGGGTATCTGGTGCCACACCGCTTGTGCCGACTAGGGCAGCAACCGCGGCACGAACTTCGTGAGTCCCTGCACCGGACCGACCTCGCCGCCGATGATGTTTCCGGCCGCGTCCACCGTCACGCCTTCGCCCATCGTCCCGTAGCCTCCCATGCCGGAGGGACGCTCGGAGACGTGCTCCGGAATGAAGTAGAGCACCTCACCGGTGCGGGCGCTGCCCACGCGCAGCCCCTTCCTCCAGCCCGGGTTGTAGTTGTCGTCGGACTCCGAGTCGATGGCATACAGCATGTCGTTGTCGTCGATGAACAACCCGCTGATCCGGCTGAACTGGTACCAGGTGTCCATGTGGCCACCCTCCTGGTCGAAAATCTGGATACGGCGGTTCCCGCGGTCGGCGACGAACAGACGGCCCTGCGAGTCAAATGCCAGCGAGTGGGGGGCGCGGAACTGACCGTCCTCGAATCCCCATGAGCCCCAGCTTTTGATGAACGTGCCGTCCGGCGCCCACTTGGTGATGCGGCCGACCGAATTCGGCCCCGCCTCGTCTTCGAACTGGGCGCCATGCGACTCGCCTACGTAGATGTTGCCGTTCGGGCCAACGACCACGTCGTTCGGTTCCGTGAAGTGCGTCGGCGGATGGCCAGTTTCACCCGGCGTGCCCAGCACAAGCAGGACGTCGCCGGTCGGACTGAACTTCACGACCTGGTGGCCCTTCATCGGGGCGTTGGGCGTCCGCTCGAGTTCGCGGGCGTTCGGAGACCGCGCATCGGCGACCCACACATTCCCTTCACTGTCGACGTCCATTCCATGCGGCCAGGTGATTTCCCCAGCGCCGAAGCTCTGGACGACGTTGCCATCGGGGTCCAGCTTGACGATGGGGTCGACGTCCGACTCGGCGCAGGAATTTGTGCCGCAACGGTCGCCGGCCCAGATGTGGACGCCGTCGACGTCCACGTTGACCGCGCTAACGGAACCCCACGACCGGCCGTCCGGCAAGGTCCCCCAGTCGCGCTGGGTCTCATAGGGATTCGGCAGGTTGTTGATCGGCTCGACATCGGCATGCGCGGCGGGCCCGGTCGCGCCGCGCTGGGCGAGCGCGTCGATGGGCGCGAGCGCGAGAAGCGCGCCGCACAGAGCCGCGGATAGGACCAGACTGCTGTTCTTTGTCATCGATTACCTCAATGTGCTGGATCGGTGGATCCCGACCTGGGGGGACCGGCGAACACGATCGCCCTCGGAGGCCGGTCTTGTCAAGTGGACGACGGTGCTGGGCGGGCGCGCACGACGGACAGAGGCGAGAGAGGCGCACCGGGGTGACTTGACACGACTGGCTGCCTCTGCGAGTTTGCCACCGTGGGGGATGTCAGACAGCTCGGGGACCGCGTCTCGCGCGGGACGCGGTCACGGCCTCGAGAGAGGCTGCGAGTGAGAGGTCGAGCACGTCGGCTCGGTGGCCTTGCGCTGTTGGTCTGCGCAGCGGGGTGTGCGCCGTCCACCTCCCTCGATGAGTCGGAGTCAGCTCCGAAAGCGGCGGCGGCACCATCCCCCGGCGGGCAGCCGTCCGCACGCGGGGCTGGGCCTCGTAGCGATGCGGACGTGAGCTTTGCTTCACTCACCAGCGGTCCGTCGACGGACCAATTTGCGCAATATTCTCCGGATGGCAGTCGGCTGGCCTTCGTCTCCGACCGAGACGGGGGTCTACGGGTGTGGACGATGTCCGCGGCGGGCGGCGAGCTGGCTCCGCTGACTGACCGATACGACGTCCTGATCTTTCCAGTCTGGTCCCCCGACGGTTCTCGGCTCGCGTTTGTGTCGGACCAGGACGAGCCCACAAACATCTGGGTCATCCCGGCGGATGGCGGGGCCGCGCGGCGGGTGACGCCAGACGCCGGTATCGTCTTCGACCCTCAGTGGTCGCCAGATGGCAGTACGCTGCTCTATCTCAACACTACTGACGGCAACAGTGACCTGTGGCTCGCGGCGGTCGATGGTGGGGAGGCAACGCGGCTCACGTCGACCGGCGCAGCGGGTCCGGGGCGGTGGTCACCCGATGGTAAGCAGGTCGCCTTTGTGTCGAGCCACGGCGAGACCCGTAGCATCTGGGTGATTCCAGCCGTTGGTGGCGATGCTACGCGGTTGACCACAGATGACGGCGCGGAGAGCGCGGTCGAGTGGTCTCCGGATGGTACCCGTCTGGCGTTTACCTCGAATCGTACCGGGACTCCCAACGTCTGGGTGATGCCGGCGACCGGTGGTGAGGCCACCGCGCTGACGAGGGGGCGTCGCAATGACAGCCTGCCTCGCTGGTCTCCGGACGGGCGATGGATTACGTTCTGGTCGATCCGCGACGACCAGTCGGATGTGTGGGTGGTACCCGCCGCCGGCGGTCCCGCCGTGCAGGTGACCGCCGACCAACTGGGACAGTCACACCTTCGCTGGGTCCCCGACGGGACCGCGTTGGTGTTCAGCGCGAGCGAGCGTCGCGCCGACGTATGGCGGGTGGCGGCCGATGGTGGCGTCGCGTCGCCGTTGACCTCGGATCTCGAGAATCCGCGGAACCCGGTCGTCTCGCCAGATGGCCAGGAGGTCGCGTTTGTGGCGGGCCAAGGGGTGATCAGTGATCTGTATGTTGCAGGTCTGACTGGAGGCGCTCCGCGTCGGCTGACGACGAACCCTGGCGGCACCGCCGGACCGCAATGGTCGCCGGATGGCACCCGGATCGCGTTCGAGTCCAGTCGTGCAGGCAGTAGCGACCTCTGGATCGTGCCCGCCACGGGCGGCGCCGCGCAGCCGCTGACGACGCATGACGCGCGAGACGTCAATCCGGTCTGGTCCCCGGATGGGACCACACTCGCGTTTCTCTCCAACCGAAGCGACGACCGGTCCGAGGTCTGGGTCGTCGCCGCCGCTGGCGGTCAGGCCCGTCGGCTGACGACGCAAGGGGCCTCCCAGCCGCGCTGGAGCCCAAACGGTGAAGATGTCGTATTTCAGGCGTCAGCGGGCGCTGACGCCCAGATGCAGGTCTGGCGAATACCAGCCACGGGGGGGACCGCCGAACTGCTGACGGACGGTGGGTACACGGCACAGGCGGACTATGCTCCAGATGGCAGCGCGCTCGTGTACCAAAGCCACGACGGTATCGGGTTTGGTCTCTATGTGTTGCCGGTCACGAGCGGGACGGCCACCCGGCTGCCGACGGGGGACGAGAACGCAGGTTCCCCGCGGTGGTCGCCCGATGGCACCCGCGTGGCGTTTCTGGCTGGCCCAGCCGAGCGTCGCTCCCTACACGTCATGCCGGCGGCCGGGGGGGAGGCAATACGTTTGACAGATGCGACGGGGGCCGTGGAGGGGTATGACTGGCTTCGTGACGGGTCGGGCCTCGTCTACGGTCTTCGTGAGGGGCGTGCCAATATCTGGCGCGCCGAGATCGGGGGCCTCCTCGAGGCGATGGGGGAGAGCGGCCCGTGAGGGGCAAGGGCGACGCGCGCCTGCTCTGGCTCGTGGTCCTCGGACTGCTGGCGACTCCCGAACTCGCCACGTCGCAGACCGGTGCGGGCGCCGCTCCCCCCGTGCTCGTCTCCAGCGCCGCGACGCAGGCTCCAGTCCTGGACGGCGCCGTGTTGGGCGACCCCGCGTGGTCGGGGGCTGAGCCGACAGGGACGTTCTGGCAAACCCGGCCGGATGACGGCCAGCCGGCGTCAGAGCGCACCGAGGTTCGAGTGATTTTCACCGACACTACGCTCTATCTCGGCGTGATCTGCTACGACGACGAGGCAGGTGGGCTCACCATCGCTGACAGTCGTCGTGATGGCTCGTTGGACGACGGCGACAGTATTCAAATCATCCTTGACACCTTCCTCGACCAGCGGAGCGGATATGTCTTTGGGACCAGTCCGGCTGGCCAGGAGTACGACGGCCAGGTGGTGAACGCGGGTGAGGGGAGACTTGGGCGCAGCACCACGACATCCAGCGGATCCGGAGCCGGGTTCAATGGCAACTGGGACGGCGTGTGGGAGGTGCGGACGACGGTCTCCGAGATCGGGTGGAGCGCGGAGTTCGCCATACCCTTTCGCACCCTGAATTACCCAGACCGGGACGTCCAGGCGTGGGGGTTGAACGTCCAGCGCAACATCCGGCGCCGCAATGAAATTGCTTACTGGGCGCCCCTGCCGCGGCAATTCAACCTCCTGCGTCTGTCCCAAGCGGGGCAGCTTGCCGGGGTGCGCGTGCCGCCGGCGGGGGAGCGCGGCCTGAAGGTGGTGCCCTATGTGACCGGCGAGCTGGGGCACAGCGATGCCAGGGAACGCACGACCGCCCTCGGCGATGCGGGCGTCGACGTCAAGTACGCGCTGTCACCCAGCCTGACCCTCGACTTGACCTACAACACCGATTTCGCCCAGGTCGAGGTGGACCGCCAACAGATCAACCTGGATCGCTTCAATCTGTTCTTTCCGGAGAAGCGTCCGTTCTTTCTCGAGAATGCTGGGGTGTTTTCGGTGAGCAGCGTGCGGCAGGTGGCCGGCGGCAACCCGGCCCAGACGGAGCTGTTCTTCAGCCGTCGAATCGGGATTGGCGCCGACGGACGTGAAATACCGATTCTTGGCGGCGCGCGTCTCTCAGGCAAGGTGTCGGACAACGTCTCTGTGGGGCTGCTCAACATGCAGACCGAGGCGATGGGCAACGCGACACCGGCCAACAACTTCAGCGTCGCTCGGGTGGCGCGAGACTTGCCGAACAGCTCGCAGATTGGTGCGCTGTTTGTGAACCGTCAAGCGACCGGGGACCAGGCCGGTTCGGACAACTACAACCGGACCTATGCGCTAGACGGTCGCGTAGGACTCGGGGAGAACGGGCAGGTCGCTGGGTTTCTGGCGAGGACGTCGACCCCGGAGCGCGAGGAGGATGACCACGCCTACAACGTGGCCTGGGATTACAACTCTGAGCGCTGGCGTTTTACCCTCGGATATGTCGAGGTGGCGGACAACTTCAATCCCGAGGTGGGTTTTCTCAGCCGTGGTGGTCGCGGCTTCCGGAACGTCGATTCCGGGTTCTCTTTCATCACGCGGCCGAAGAATTTCTTGAAGCTGCAACAGATCCGGCCACACGCGACGTTCAATCGGTTCTGGCTCTTCGACGGGTTCGAGCAGAGTTCGTTTCTGCACCTCGACAACGATCTGGAATTCAACGACAGTTCGCTGATCAAGACCGCATGGAACATTACCGGTGAGGGGGTCCTGCAGCCATTCGAGATTGCCGATGGCGTGTTTGTACCTGCGGGCCACTACGAACACCACGAGACGCAACTCGTCTACGAGTCCAACCGCGGCGCGCCGGTGAGCGTTGAAGTGCGCACGACCATCGGCGGGTTCTTCGGAGGCCATCGCACCACCTGGGGACCCGCGTTGAACATCCGAACCGGCGACTCGTTCAATGCCTCGATTCAGTGGAGCCGCAACGACGTAGACCTCCCGGGCGGTCATTTCATCGCGAACCTCACCACCACCCAGGTCGCCTACAACTTCTCGCCGCGACGTTTCATCCAGGCGCTCCTCCAGTACAACGATAGCGCCGACCTCTGGTCGGCCAATCTTCGCCTCGGGCTACTCGGCCAGGCCAATACAGGGCTCTTTCTGGTCTACAACGATACGCGTGGATTGCACCAGACCATTCCCGCCGGGGGGGGCCGCAGCCTCATTCTCAAGTTCAGCCGGATGATCGATCTGGGCGGCTAGCGCGAGCGGACGGTTCCGCAGGTATACTTTCGACCCTGTCGAGGCGTGTCGGACGGCTGGCACCCAGCGCCGGGACAGCGAACCCGTGGGCACACACACAACGGAGCAGAGGAGAAGAACACATGAGCGACAGTCTGACCGGTGCGGAGTTCAAAGCCGCTCTTCGCAACAACACCCCCAAATTGGGGCTGTTCATCAATTCGCACAGTCCTAGCGTCGTGGAGCAGCTCGCCCACAGCGGGTACGACTGGCTGCTGGTTGATTCCCAGCATGGCCCTATGGGGTACGAGACGTTGTCCACGATGATCGGGGGGATCGCGGCCGGAGGCGCGAAGTCGCTGGTGCGTGTCACCGGTTATGCCGACCGCGCCGGCATCCAACAGTCATTGGACGTTGGAGCGGACGGGGTGCTTGTCCCTTACATCAATACGGCGGATGAAGCCCGGCAGGCGGTGAGCTGCACGCGGTACCCCACGGCCGGAACCCGTTCGGTGTATTTCCCGCAGAAGTGCATGAACAAGGATGGTCTGCTTGGCTACGCCGGCGCGGCGAACGACAACGTCATCACCGCGCTGCAGGTCGAAACAGCGAGCTGCATCGAGAACATCGAGGAGATCGCGGCCGTCCCGGGCGTAGATTTGCTCTTCCTCGGTCAGAACGACTTGTGCATGTCTATGGGGCTGTACGAGAAGTATCAGTTCCCCGACATGTACACGTCGCCCGAGTTGAAAGAGGCGACGGATGCGCTGAAAGCGGCAGCCAAGAAGAACAACGTCATCCTTGGCCTGTTTCTCTTCGGGACCGACCGCGTCGCCGAGTTCCGGGAGCAGGGCTTCAGCCTGATCAGCATCGGCAATGATCTCCATCACATCTTGACGCAGGCCGGCGCCCACGTGGGTGCGTTGGAAGGCATCATGCCAGACTGGAAACGGCGTCCGACGGCGCTGTTCTAGACGCGTTCAACCTGTGGGGAGGCGGGGCCGATGTGGTCTTGCCTCCCTCCGGCCTCACGATGTCGGCGGTTCCAGACCGCCGCGTGCGGCACGTCCTCACGTTTTCCGGCACAATGGCACCCGTGTCACTACGACGACGTAGAGCGGCGCCGATCTGCACCTGGGTGTGGGGGGGGCTGGTGTGTGCCGTGGCGCTTGCCGGACCCTTCGCGACGCCAGTGATGGGGCAGGACGGGACGGCCAACGGCGAGTGGCGCTCGTACGCCGCAGATCTATGGGGCACGAAGTATTCGCCCCTCGGTCAGATCACCGCCTCCAACTTCGAGGACCTGGAGGTGGTCTGGCGCTGGCGAACCGCTGATGCTCTCCTGCCGCACGAAACGGACCGGGGGGTCTCGCTCGTATCGGCGGAGACATTGTTCGCGCGACTCGACGCAACTGATCCAGGCCGGTGGGTGACGTCTCCTGGAATCGGGCGACTCTCGGCGACGCCGCTCATGGCGGCCGGTGTCTTGTATCTCGCCACACCGCTCTACCAGGCCGCGGCGATCGACGCGCGGACCGGCGACACCCGATGGGTCTATAACCCGCGCGTGTACGAAGAAGGAAGTCCGCCCCTACCGTCTCCCTGGAACCATCGCGGTGTGGCGTATTGGGAGCGGGGCGACGAGGCCAGGGTAGTCTGGGGCACGGGCGATGGCTTCCTGACCGCGGTCGACGCCAGGACCGGTCTGTTGGCCACCGAGTTTGGTGATGGCGGCCGGGCGAGTCTTGAGGATGGGCTCCCGCGTGCCCGCGAGAATCCGAGTCGTCTGCCGCCGCCATCTCGATCTCCGCCGCTCGTCGTCGGCGACCGAGTCATCGTCGGATCGTCGGTGCACGATTACCTGGTGACCAAAGAGAATGCGCCGGGTTTCGCGCGGGTCTACGACATGCGAACCGGTCGCCACGAGTGGGACTTCCACGCCGTGCCACAGAGCGCCGATGCGTTCGGTGCCGACACCTGGTTGAACGATGCGTGGCGATATTCGGGGAACACCAATATTTGGGGCACGATCACCGCCGACCCGGAACTGGGCTACGTCTATCTGGCAACCAGTACGCCGACATCAGATTTTTATGGCGGACATCGGCTCGGCGACAACCTGTTCGCCGAGAGCATCATCTGCGTCGACATCGAAACCGGTCAGCGAGTCTGGCATTTTCAGTTTGTGCACCACGGCGTCTGGGACTACGACAATCCGACCGGGCCCAACCTGCTCGACGTGACCGTCGACGGACGTCGAGTGCGGGCCGTCGCGCAAGCGACCAAGCAGGGATTCGTGTATACGTTCGACCGTGTGACCGGTGAGCCGATCTGGCCGATTGATGAACGTCCGGTGGCCACCGACACCGATCTTGTCGGAGAGTTGCTGGCCGGAACACAGCCGTTTCCGACCCGGCCAGCGCCGTTCGAGTATCAGGGCACGTCTGTCGAGGACTTGGTCGACTTCACCCCGGAGATTCGTCAGATGGCGGTCGAGGCGGTGGCGGGGTTCCGGATGGGCTCGCTGTACACACCGTTGTCCCTGCGGGGGACTCTCTTTCGCCCGAGTGCCGGAGGCGGAGCGAGTTGGGGCGGGGCAGCGGTAGACCCCGAGACGGGCCTGCTGTATGTGCCGTCGCGGAATACGCACACGGTCATGCGATTTCGTGAGCCGGTGCCGGCCGATGAGGCCACGCTGGATTACCTCCTCAGCCAGGGGGGGGCTGCGTTCGTGTCCGGAGGCAATGAGCGCCGGCAACCGCAGATGCCAGAGGGACTGCCGTTGTGGAAGCCGCCGTATTCGCGCATGACCGCCATCGACATGAACACCGGTGACCATGTGTGGATGACGCCGACGGGCGACGGGAACCGGATTCGGGATCATCCGAGGCTGCGCGATCTCGACCTGCCGCCGCTTGGCGGCGACGCCGGACGGAACGGTCCGGTGGTGACCCGCACGCTGGTCATCTATACCGTCGCGTCGGGTGGCAGTGACGGCGGTCCGCGACTGGTGGCGTACGACAAGGCGACCGGCGACCGACGCGGGTCCGTCGACTTGCCGGCTGGAGCCATCGGGTCCCCGATGACATACATGGTGGATGGTCGGCAATACATCGGCCTGACCGTCGGCGGCGAGGCCCCGGAACTCATCGCGTTGGCGTTGCCACGCTGAGGCATCTGACGGCGCCCACCTCCGACACGTGACAGCTGTGTGAGAATGGACGGCGAATCAGCCCGCGTGGAAGCGCGGCACGGTGGCGTCCCGCCGCCGTCGACGGAGGTCACGCATCATGTCCAACGACAGTCAGTCTTCGAACGATCTCGTCGCCGTGTTCAACACGGCGAAAGGCGAAATTCGCGTCGCGCTCTTCCCGGCGGAGGCACCTATCACGGTAGCCAACTTCGTCAATCTGGCGACGCGGGGGTACTACAACGGCCTGAAGTTTCATCGCGTCATCGCAAACTTCATGGTGCAAGGCGGCGACCCCACCGGTACTGGAATGGGGGGGCCCGGCTACAATTTTGGTGACGAGTTCAGCCCCCTACGTCGGCACGACTCGGCTGGCGTGCTGTCCATGGCCAACGCCGGTCCGGGCACCAACGGCAGTCAGTTCTTCATCACCCACGGTCCCACCCCTCATCTGGACGGCAAGCACTCGGTGTTCGGCAAGGTGTCGTCAGGCCAGGATGTGGTGGACGCGATCGCACAGGACGATGTGATGACGACCTTGACGATTGAGGGCGACGCGTCCGCGTTGTTGGCGGCGCAGGCGACGCATGTTGATGGATGGAACAAGGTGCTTGACTGAGAGCACCCGCGCGTGCCCTCTCTAGGTCGTCCGCGACCCGGAGAGGGCATATAGGCCAGTTGCCGTAACGGGTCGTCGGCGACACCACAGGTCATCATCTGGAAGTCGAGTGCAGGCGTGCTGATTGGGCGGATTGGTCTTTGGGGCCTCGCTTTGGTCTTACTGGCGGCGTTGCCCGCCCGTGCACAGTCCGCCCGCCGCGCTCCCTCTCTACGTCTGTTTACGGGGGTGGGGATTACCGGCGCGGGTGATCTGCGGATTCGCCAGTCGGTGCTTGGTACCGATCTGACCTTCGAGCAGGTGGCCTGGGAGCACAAGTCGCTGTCCACGGAGTGGACCCGCGACTCGATACCGTACGTCGGTGCCCGGGCCGAGTTTTTCTTCCGCGAGCCGAATTGGCTTGGGGTGTCGGTTGACGTGCTGCACTTCAAGATCTTCGCCCCGCTGGACCAGCGCGTCAGGGTGACCGGGACCGATCAGCACGTGCTGGTTGCCACAACGGCACCGTTCGGGCAGTTCATAGAGCAGTATCGGATCACCAACGGTGTGAATATGGTGATTGGGAATCTGCAGGCCCACCGGGCGCTACGCAGATCCACGCGGTTTCCGGATGGACGGATCGACGCGTACGTCGGCGGGGGAGCCGGCGTCACAATTCCGTACACCCGGTCCCAGATCGACGGACAGTCTCACGCAGGATACGAATGGGGACGACTGGCCACGCAGGTCCTCGCGGGCGTCACCTGGAACCTCTCCAGACGGTGGGATACGTCGCTCGAATACAAATTCACACGCACCACCGTCGACGGGAGTGTCGCAAACGGAGACAGCCTGTCACGGCTACGCACGCATCACCTCGTGTTTGGTGTCGGACTACATCTTCGCTAGGCTCGCCCCCCCCCAAAGACCGGCCGGGTGCCCCGACGCTCCTATAGGTCACGACCTTGCACGAAGGCGCCACTCGGACTCGATCGTCGGGTCGATGTTGCGCCCACCCCGCGTATCGTCCTAGAGTCAGAGTTCAACTAGAGACTTCAACTAGCGAGTGCCACCATGCAGGTCGCGGCTCGCTGGTTCGAGGCAGCCCGGCCGTGCCGGGTTCTCTACGGCGAGTGCGGAAATGTATATGTCCAGCGTTGGTCCCAGTTTCGACCGTGTCTACGTGATTTCGGATCTCCACATGGGTGGACCGACAGGCCGGCAGATCTCCAACACGGCCGATCGGTTGGAGAAGTTCGTGAACGCGATCGCGAAGGAACAGGGGGACATCGCGCTCGTGATCAATGGCGACGCGGTGGACTTTTTGGCCGAGAGCAGTGCGATCCACTTCGACCCCGAGGGTGCCCTCGACAAACTCGCGCGGATTTACACGGATCCTGCGTTCAGTCCGGCCTGGCGCGCGCTGGAGGGGCTCGTCGCTGCAGGGAAGACGCTGGTGATCACGCTCGGCAACCACGACCCGGAGCTCGCGCTCCCAGAGGTGCGCGAGTGGTTGCTCCACAAGCTGACCGGAGGCGACGCCACCGCAGTGGGTCGTATCGTCATGTCATACGACGGCGCGGGCTACCGATGTAACGTCGGGGGGCGCTCGGTGCTGTGCACGCATGACAATGAAGTGGACGCCTGGAACGTGATCGACTACGGACGCTTGTTCAGAGAGGCGCGTGACGCGAATCAGGGGCGGCCGCCCGTCGATGCGTGGACCGTCAACGCCGGGACGCGCATGGTCATCGAGGTGATGAATGGGGTGAAACGCGATCACCCCTTTGTCGATCTGCTCAAGCCTGAGAGCGAGGCGGTCATTCCGACGCTGGTCGCCATCAATCCGAAGCTACTCACGCAGCTACTGGACGTCATGCACACCATTCCGATGTTTGATAGCTGGGAGAGACAAGGGCGAGAAAGACCGCTGAGCCGGTCACCGCCTCTTCGATGCCACGCTTCCAGTCCTGGCCAAAACGGAGGTTCTGGACGTCCTGCCAGAGGCTCGCCTGGTCGCCGAGTCGTTCCGCTAGCTCCTGGCGAAGACTCTTCTCGAACGCGTCGATCCACGCTGGGTCGTCATTGTGCGCATAGCTGACAAAGACATCGTGAGCACAACGCGCAAGGTAGGCCATGGGTTCCCTACAAAAGTAAGCAGTGTCGCTTCTGCGTCGGTTCTAGCGTCTGTAGCTTACGATGTCCCCTCGACTCTCTCAACTACGCGTACGTTCGGCCGAGGCAACGAAGGCTTGAGGCGGGGCGCTGGACCGCGTAGATTAACGCTCTGGAGAGGAGCCTCAGACCCATGTACAGCTCGACGACGCGTCATCGCACCGCACGGTGCTCACTGTGGTTCCTGATGCTGGCGAGCCTAGCCGCGCAGCCGGTGCAAGCGCAAGACGACTGGCCGTCATGGGGGGGAGACCCCGGCAATCAGCGGCACTCGTCCTTGACACAGATCGATACCAGCAACGTCTCGACCCTGGTGCCGGCATGGCGATACGAGATGACGCAGCCGGGCGTGCCGTCGCGCCCGGCCCAGTCGACCCCGCTCATGGTCGATGGCGTCCTGTATCTGTCGTTTCCGTACTACCGTGTGGTCGCGCTCAAGCCAGAGACCGGCGACGTCCTCTGGGACTACACCGCACCCGGGGACTGGAACTCTCCGGAGCACCAGTTGCACTGGACGGGTGGGTCGATGCGCGGACTGGCGCACTGGGAAGGTGATGACGTCACCGCTCCGCAGATCGTGTTCGGCACCGAGGAGGGCGAGTTGATCTCGCTCAATGCGCAGACCGGCATTCCCAATGGCCGGTTCGGCAACGACGGATACGTCGACCTGAAGACGGACGACGTGATGAACGGGTTCCCGACCATGCACTACGGGATCTCGTCCGGGGTCGCCGTATACAAGCACCTGGTGTTCACCGGTGTCCACAACGCCGACGAAACGGGAGCGAAAGGTCCCGCCGGCGACGTGCGCGCCTGGAACCTGCGCACCGGCGAGCTTGTGTGGACGTTTCACACCGTGCCTCACCCTGGCGAGGTCGGTAACGAGACCTGGTTGAACGACTCCTGGCGCAACACCAGCGGCGCCAACAACTGGACCTTCTTCACTGTCGACCAGGAGCGCGGCATTCTCTACATGCCGCTGGGCTCCGCGCTCAACGACTTCTACGGCACCGACCGACCGGGAGACAACCTGTTCTCGGATTCCATCGTGGCGGTCGACGCGCTCACCGGAGAACGGAAATGGCACTTCCAAGCGGTCCATCACGACCTGTGGGACCTGGACATGCCGGTGCCGCCGATCCTGTTCGATGTGGAGCGGGACGGCGAGTCGATTCCGGCTGTCGGGGTCATGACCAAGTACCCGGTGTTGTTTATCTTCAACCGGGTCACCGGCGAGCCGCTCTATGACATTGAAGAACGTCCCGTTCCGGCGGGGAACCTCCCCGGGGAGTACTACTCGCCGACGCAACCGTTCCCGGTAAAGCCGCCGCCGTTTGGGCGGATTCGCTTCACGATGGACGATATCGCCACGGTGACGCCTGAGCATACGGCCGCGTGTCGCGAGCGGTTGATGGCCTACGACGGGGGGCGCAACCGTGGCCCGTACACGCCACCATCCGTGGACGGCGCGTTGGTGTTTCCGTCGACCGGCGGTGGCACCGAATTCACCGGCGGGACCTTCGATCCGACCCTGGGGTACTACATCATAAACTACGCGGACACCGGACACATCAGCACCCTCGACGAGGTGGGGGAGGACCCTGATCGTCGAGGCTATGTAGGGCCTCCGGAATCGCGTCGGCGCTACTGGCATGTCGTGGACCGACTCACCGTCGATGGGTGGCCTTGTTGGCAGCCACCGTGGTCCAGCCTGGTCGCCGTGGACGTGAACACGGGCGAGATCGCCTGGAAGATCCCATTCGGCACGGTCGAAGGTGCGCCGCCTGGGCTGCAGACCGGCGCCCCCAATTCTCAAAAGGGCGGACCGACGTCTACCGCGGGGGGAGTGCTCTTCATCGGGGGGGCCACCGATCGACGATTTCGCGCCTACGAGACGGAGACGGGACGCGAGCTGTGGAGTGTCGAGACCGAGCAGTTGATCAGCGGCGCCAATCCGATCATCTATATGGGGCAGGATGGGAAGCAGTACGTGGCGGTGGCGGCGGGCACCACGCTGTTGACGTACACGCTACCGTGACGGTTATCGACTCTGAGCGCGGTCAGGTCATCGGGGCGCGGTTGGTATCCACTCGTTGGCGCGGCGCTCCGCTTCTGCGATCTGCCGGGCGTTCAGACGTTGCGCTACGCCCTCTCGATCCATGAGCACGAACTCGCGATCTTCACCACCGGCGTACCTTGTCGCCAGATCCAGCCACATGTAGGCGGACATGTCGTCCTGAGCCACCCCGTTGCCCGCCGCGTACAGGACTCCGACCTCGGTCATCGCCGCCACGTTGCCGAGTTCGGCCGCTCGTAGGAACCACTGAAACGCCTGGTCCAGGGACGCGGGGACACCGTGGCCGTCGCGGTATTTGGTGGCGAGGCTCGTCGCTGCCGGCACGTTGCCCTGTTCGGCAGAACGTTGAAACCAGCGAACGGACTCGACGTGGTCGACCGGCACATCCTGGTCGGTGCGGAACGGCTCAGGCACACCCTGGTAGATGTGGCCGAGGTGGTGCTGGGCGACCGCGTTCCCCTGCTCGGCCGACATCCGCAGCCACCGTTCCGCTTCAACCGGGTCCTTCGTGACCGCCTCACCTACAAGGTAGTGGACGCCGAGTTCGAGTTGAGCGGCCTCGTCTCCGCGTGCCGCGCGTGCACGCAACTGTGTGGCGGTGTTCTGCGGACTGGCTTCTGGGGCCGTCACGCTGGCCGCGACCGCGAGCAGCGTGGCGACGACGGTGCGGCGCGTACGTGAGGTCGTCATGACACTCGAATGATACCTGGGCATACAGGCTCTCGGCCCAACCACCGGTTGAGTCTGCCTGCACCCCTAGCGTGAGTGGGTATACTTTCTACTCGGGAATGCAGATTTCAGGAGGCATAAATGAAGCGCGTCGTTTGTCTTGGAACCCTAACGCTGGCGGGTGTGTTTGCGATGGCCTCCGCCAACGAGGCTCGTCAGGAGCGGTCGCCGCTCGTCGTCACAAAGGTGGCGGAGAACCTGTATATGTTAGGAAATGACCCTGCTGGTGAAGGTATGCGGGGTGGAGGGAACACGGGAATATTTGTGGGCTCGACCGGGGTGACGCTGGTAGACACGAAGATTCTCGGGTATGGGCAGGACATTCTGTCAGAGGTGCAGGAGCTGACAGACAAACCGATTGTCCGGATCATTAACACGCACACGCACTATGACCACAGCGGCGGGAACGTGGAGTTCGCCGACACGGTTGATTTCGTGGTGCACGAGAACACACTGGCGCAGATGTCACGCGCGACCTGCGAGCCGGTGACCAATTGCGGCGCGTTCAAGGGCGAGAACGCCAAGTATCTGCCGAAGACGACGTTCTCGGACCGCACGTCGCTCGGGAGCGGGGCGGACCAGATCGACCTCTACTATTTCGGCCGTGGTCACACTGACGGCGATACGTTCGTCGTGTTTCGGAACGCGCGCACCGTGCAGACCGGAGACATGTTCGCGCGCAAGGGATTGCCGTTTCTGGATGTGCCGAACGGCAACGGAAGCGCGCTCGAATTTGGCGAAACGCTGAAGAAAGCGGTGGCCGGTATTCCGAATATCGACAAGGTCATCCCCGGTCACAACGACGCACCTTACGTGTGGAGCGACTTCGTGGGCTACAGCGGCTTCTACAACGACGTCGCGGACCGAGCGAAGGCCGCCAAGTCGTCTGGCCGTTCAGTGGAGCAGTTCGTCGGATCTTACTCCGTGCCCAGCCAATTCAATGGCTTCGCGGCGGAGCCTGATCGGTTGCAGGCGACGGTGCAGTACATGTTTGACGGACGGTAGAGGGGTGGACGCGCGTGACTAGGGTGCCCACCAGCGACGCGGGCGATGGGCTGGCCAAGGAGCTGGAGAACTTCCAGGATATCGCCAATCAGCTGCTTCCGGAGCCTGGTGATGTGCCCAGGCTGCGCGGAATCGATGTGTGGGGTGGCACACGCGCGCTAAGCGGGGTCGTAGGCGGCGATCACATCATCTACGTCGATTTCAAACAGCGCTATGACCTGGACGCTCGCATAGCTCGGGCGGAAGCCAAAGCGCAGTCCGACGTC
Organism: uncultured bacterium; assembly: GCA_963934795.1. Classification (GTDB taxonomy): domain Bacteria; phylum Acidobacteriota; class Vicinamibacteria; order Vicinamibacterales; family UBA8438; genus UBA8438. The sequence continues at coordinate 26 of CAWWAF010000072.1, read as the reverse complement.
GTCGATGGTCTCAGGCGGTGTCAGCG
>CAWWAF010000071.1:0-19831 GCA_963934795.1 uncultured bacterium | reverse complement strand
CCCCGGTGGGATCACAATTGATCGGACTCTTGCCGTCGCTCATCGGGGGCGACGCGGCCAATGACTTCAACACCGCGATGGTGAGCCAGCTCTCGACCTACCCTGGAGGATCGTCGGCGGGTGGCTTTACCTTCACGTTTAACCCGACCACCCAGGCGTTCGCGCGCAACAGCGACAGCTTCGGACCGTCGTTCGCCGAGCGCGCCATGACCATGGGGCGGGACACGTTCAATGTCGGCGCCACGTTCCAGCGCGCGACATACGACACGTTCGAAGGCTTGAATCTCGGGAACGGCGACGTCCGCTTTCGGGTGGACGACCAGCCAAACCCCGGCGATGTGACCGACGCGCAACTTTCCATCGATCTCAGCACGGACGTCGTGATCTTCAAGCTCGTCGCGAATCAACTTGATGGCGAGCGGGCGCCCGAGCATGGGGTCCGTGGCTAGATAGAGACGGCCCATCCCGCCCTGACCCAGGAAGCTCTTGATCTCGTATCGTCCAACCCGTGTCGGAAGTGCCTGAGGGTCTGCCACTACGCTGATTATAAGCCCCGCGCGGTGGGCAGCCGAGGCAACCGGGTGGTATCCTTCCCAGCAAAACCCGTGAGGTTGGTCCCACCCTGAGGAGGATGCCGTGAGTATGCGATCCTGCGTTCCGGTTTGTACCGTACTGATGGTCTTGGCGCTCGTTGGCGTTGCCGCGCAGCCCGCCTCGGGCCAAGGGGCCTGGACCGTGCCGCGTACGGCCGACGGTCATCCTGACTTGCAAGGGGTGTGGGCGAACAACAATGTCACGCCCCTGCAGCGCCCCGAGATACTCGGTGATCGGGCGACGCTGACCCCGGAGGAATTGGCCGCGTTGCAGGCGCGCGCGGGCGAGCTGTTCAGCAGCGAGTCCGGCGATGCCGCGTTTGGCGACAGTGTGTTCTCCGCCGTCTTGGCGGAAGTGCAGACGTTCTCGTCGCGGGACAAGGCCACCGGGAACTACAACCAATTTTGGATGGTCGACCGCGATTGGGATGCCCGCACGTCGCTGGTGACCGAGCCGCGGAACGGCCGCCTCCCCACCCGCACCGCGGCGGCCGACGCGGTGCAGGCGACGCGGGCCGCGGCCCGCGCCAGGCACGCACGGGGACCGGAAGACCGGAGTCTGGGTGAGCGGTGCATCAGCTGGGGCGTGCCTCGACTCGGGGCCGGGTACAACAGCTACACACAGGTGTTCCAGAGTGCCGATCACGTGGTGCTCTACATGGAGATGGGCGGGGCCCGCGTGATCCCGCTCGACGCTGGCCCGCATGTCGACGCTGGCATCCGACAGATGCATGGCGATTCGCGCGGTCACTTCGAGGGGGACGCCCTCGTCATCGATACGACCAACTACTCGACGACCGGCGCGTTCATGGGGTCGAGCGACGGTCTCCACCTGGTGGAGCGTCTCACCCGTGTCGCCGACGATGCGCTGCAGTATCAGGTAACGATCACCGATTCCAAGACGTGGGACGCGCCGTGGAGTGCCATGGTGCCATTGAAACGGTCGACCGACCCCGTGTTCGAGTATGCCTGTCACGAAGGCAACATTGGCATGGAAGGCATCATGTCGGGTGCCCGTGCGCTCGAACAGGTGGAAGCGGCCGGCGGTGGCCAGGACTAGACGTTTATTCAGGGGAACTTGAGATGACACATCTGCGAACGACCGCGCTGACGTTCAGCGCCGCGGCGGTGCTCGCCGTGGTCGCTGCCTGCAACACCGCGTCAACCGCGCCTATGCCTGAGGCGGACGACGGGGACGCGGCCAGCGGGAGTCCGGTCGCTTCCTGTGACACGCTCATGGCACTGGCGTTACCCGATGTGACGATCACGGCCGCTGAGACGGTGGCGGCCGGCGCCTTTTCGCCCTCCCTGCCTGAGGGGCGGTCGTTGTCAGATGGGCAGGCCCAGCAATACGCCGCGCTGCCAGCGTTCTGTCGGGTGGCGGCCACGCTGACGCCATCGCCAGATTCTGACATCAAGATGGAAGTGTGGCTGCCCGTCGAAGACTGGAACGGCAAGCTGCAGGCGGTGGGGAATGGCGCCTTCACGGGCAGTCTGCGACAGGGGGGCGGGCGGTCCATGGCGACTGGGCTGGACCGCGGGTATGCGACGGCGTCGACCGATACCGGTCACGTCGGGGGCAGTGCTGAGTTCGGATACGAGCACCCCGAAAAGGTGATCGACTTTGGCTGGCGCTCGGTGCACGAGATGACGGTGACCGCCAAAGACGTGATTGCGCAGTTCTACGGAGGGGGGCCGGAGCACTCGTACTGGTTCGGCTGTTCGGCCGGTGGGCGCCAGGCGCTGAAAGAGGCCCAGCGTTTTCCCGAGGACTACGACGGCATCATCGCCGGTGCCCCTGGCAACGACTGGATGGGACGCGCAGCGGGGTCGCTACGCGTCGCCAAGCACCTCGAGCATCATGAGGACGCACGGTTGCCAGAGGCGAAGGTTCAACTGCTCCACGACGCAGTACTCGCGGCGTGCGACGCCGCCGATGGGGTGGAGGACCGGGTCGTCGGAGACCCTGAACGCTGTCAGTTCGATCCCGGCGTGCTCGAGTGCTCGGGCGTGGCCGGCGACGACTGCTTGACCGCGGCCCAGGTTGCCACGGCCGAGATGATGTATGCGTCTCCGACCAACCCGGAGACCGGCCGGTCCATAACGGGGGTTTTGCCAGGAAGTGAGCCCAATTGGACCGATATGGGTTGGACACGGTCGGCGCGCGCGACCGGGATCGAGCAGTACCGATACCTGATCCACGGTGATCGCGACTGGAGCATCGACGACTTCGACTTCGAGACCGACATCGTGGCTGCTGAGGAGGTCGACAACGACACGTTGAATGCGCTGGACCCCAACCTGCGTCCGTTCCTGGATAGCGGGGGTAAGTTGCTGGCCTATCATGGGTGGGCCGACGCCCAGATTTCGCCGGCAAACGCGACCCAGTACTACGATCGTGTCCTCGAGACGGTGGCCGACGAGCCGCTCGTGCGCGATGGGTTTCGTCTGTTCATGGCGCCCGGCATGGGCCATTGTGCGGGAGGCGAGGGCCCGAACGCATTCGACGCGCTCACGGTGATGGAAGAGTGGGTGGAGCAGGGGAAGGCACCAGATCAGATCATCGCGTCGCGGACACGTAACGGTGCCGTTGATCGCACGCGTCCGCTGTGCCCGTATCCGCAGCGGGCCGTGTATTCAGGAACGGGCAGCACGGATGACGCCGCGAATTTTGTCTGCCAGGCGCCCTGAGCGTAGCGAGGAAATCGCGGGTCGAAGCGGATCGTGAATCAGGTACTCCCGTCGGTCTCCCACACGCGGCATGCGCAACAAGCCGTTTCTTCGCTTCGTGCGAGGCGCGGCCCAATTCGTAAGATCGCGACCATGGGATCGGTCTGCCGACGCAGTGGCCGACGCAGTCGTGTCGTCGCGAGCGGGTGGGTGGGGCTGACGACTGCAGCAGTCCTGGCGATGCACCCGGTGGGCCGGGCGCAAGAGAGCCCGACCGCCGACCTGCTTTCCCGCGTGACCGCCTCGGTTGAGTTGCTGCACACGGAGCTCAACGGGATGGTCGCCGAAGAGCGCTACGAACAGCGAGCCCGCGGGGGGCCGAACACCGCCCCTGGATCAGTAAGGCGGAGAGTTCTCCAGTCAGACTTCCTGTTGTTCCGGGCAGAGGGGCAGCAGCGTTACTACGGATTTCGTGACGTGTTCCAGGTCGACCGTCGCGCGGTGCGCGACCGCGACGAGCGTCTGGCCCGTCTATTTCTGGAGGCTCCGGCCTCCTCCGATCGACAGATCGCGACGATTCGGGCCGAGAGCGCCCGCTACAACCTGGGCGACGTCGCGCGGAACTTCAATACGCCTACCTACGCGTTGCTGTTTCTCCGGGCGTCCCACAAGTCGCGGTTCACGTTCGAATCAGTCCGCGACAGCTCGCCACCGCTGGGTCTTGACCGTCCAGAGTCTGAGGACGGCGCCGACCTGCAGGTGATCGCCTATCGCGAAACCTGGCCCACGACGGTCCTCAGAGGTGGGGACGGACGCAACATGCCGGCTCGCGGCCGCTTCTGGATCGAAGGGGCTACCGGACGGGTCCGTGCGACCGAGCTGGTGGTTGAGGACGAGAGCGTCAAGGCGGTGATCGCGGTGCGCTTCGACATGATCGAGCATGAGGACGGGGATGGGCGGCTGGTTCCGGTCGAGATGCGTGAGCAGTACGACAACCGTGAATCGGTCACGCGTATTGATGGCACCGCCACCTATACCGGTTTTCGGTGGTTCACTGTAGAGGTCGAGACCAGGTAGTCGCGGCGGCGGCTATGCACCGGAGGAGAACGAACATGCGTGGGATGCAGAGAGTGTGTCGGTGGAGCGTGCTGGGGACCGTCCTTCTGGCGACGGCGTGCGGAGGTGAGACCGGGACGAGCGAGGTCCCGGAGAGCGCGAACGTGCCGGTCGCGCAGACCTCGGCCGGACAACTTGAGGGCGCATGGGCGGACGAGGCAGCGGGGATATCGGTGTTCCGCGGCATCGCGTTCGCGGAACCGCCCGTTGGCGAGCTGCGTTGGCGCCCGCCCGCCTCGGTCGAGTCGTGGGAGGGCACGAAGACGGCCACCCAGTTCGGCCCGGCCTGCTGGCAGGCGCGGAACCCCGACGACTCACCCTACTCGCGCGGCGAGCTGACGCGGAGCGAAGACTGTTTGACGTTGAATGTATGGTCGCCCGCCGCGGATGGTGACCAGATGCCGGTCATGGTCTGGTTCCATGGAGGCGGACACACTGCGGGTGTGGGTAGTGCGACGATTTTCGACGGCACCGCCATGGCGAAAAAGGGTGTGTTGATGGTGACCGCCAACTATCGGCTCGGTCCCCTCGGTTTCCTGGCGCATCCGGCCCTGACGTCCGAGTCGCCGCAGGACTCGTCAGGGAACTACGGCCTCCTGGACCACGTCGCGACGCTTGCCTGGGTGCGGGACAACATCGCCGCATTCGGCGGCGATCCGGATAACGTCACCATCTTTGGCCAGTCCGCTGGGTCCTGGTCGGTGTGCGCGCTGCACGCGTCGCCGTTGGCGCGCGGGTTGTTCCAGAAGGCGATTGGGCATTCCGGTGGATGTTTCGGTGCGCCTCGGCCCCATCTGTCGGCCACGGGTGGTGAGGCGACAGACGCCTCGGGTCACGACGTGGGGCTGGCGATTGCGGCCGAGCTTGGTGTCGAGGGTGATGGGCCGGGTGTGACCACCGCGCTCCGGGCGGCTACACCGGAGGCCGTGATGGAGGCGCAGACGGCGGCCGGCCGCGGCGCCAGCATGGTGGTGGACGGCTGGGTGTTACCGGCGTTAGCAGACGAGATTTTTGCCGCCGGCGAGCAGAATGACGTGGCGGTCATTCTTGGATCACTGTCCGACGAAGGGACGACGCTCTATGCGGCCATGCCTGAGCCGCCTCACGACGAGTTCGTCGCCGGTATCCGGAATCAGTACGGGGGACACGCGGACGCGCTGCTGGCCGCGTACGCGGACGAGACGGCGTCATCCACACGAACGGCCGGACAGGCTATCGCGGCCGACCGTAGCTTCACCTGGCAGATGCGCGCGTGGGCCCGGGCCATCGGCGAGACGAACGACGTCTACCTGTATCACTTCAGCCACGCTCCACCGGTGTTCCGTCTCTATCGGCCCGAGGGACCAGAGCTTGACTACGCGCCCGGACGGCGGGGGGCCGGGGCATACCACTCGGGTGACCTGGCCTATGCGTTCGCGAATGTCGGGCTGGTGGGAATCGACTGGAATGACCGCGACCACGAGCTTTCAGCGCAGATGTCCCAATACTGGGTGAACTTCGCAACTACCGGGAATCCGAACGGCGAGGGGTTGCCTGACTGGCCGACGTACGACCGCGGGGCAGAGCCGGCGCTCCATTTCGCGACTGACGGGACGAGCGCGACCAGCAAGGTGCGAGAGGCCAAGCTCGACCTGTTCGACAGCTCCTACCAGGTGCAGGTGGGCGGCAACTAGGAACACCGCGCATGCCGCCCGCGGGTGGCATGCGCGGTACCGTGTCGCGCATCATTACTGAGGACTCAGGCGTCCCGCGTGTATTGATTGAACCAGGCGATCGTGCGGGTCCAGGCTTCCTCGGCGGTGGTCTTGTTGTACCGCTCTGGCGTCGCGTCGTTGAAGAAGCCGTGCACGGAGTCCGGGTAGATGTGGCTCTCGTGCGTGACCTGGCTGGCCTGCATCGCCGCTTCGTATTCCGGGTAGGCCTCGACCAGCCGGGTGTCGAGCGCGCCATGGTGGATGAGCATCGCCGCCCGGATCTTCGGCACGTCCGCCACGGCGGGACCCCGACCGTAGAATGGCGCCGCGGCCGCAAGGTCGGTACCCAGTAGCACCGCCAGCGTGTTGGACATACCGCCCCCGAAACAAAACCCAGTCGCGGCGATCCGGCCGTTGCAGTCCGGGCGCGACTGCAACCACCGCGCGGAGGCGACGAAGTCCGCGGTCATCTTGTCGCGATCGATGGCGCGGAACAGCTGCCCGCCCTGGTAGTCATCGCCCGGATAGCCGCCGGCCGTGGTCACCGCGTCTGGTGCGAACGCCATGAAATTCGCCAACGCGAAACGCCGCGCTACATCCTCGGTATGCGGATTGAGTCCCCGGTTCTCGTGAATGACGACCACGCCAGGTAGCTGGCTCGGGGTTTCGCTGCGCGAGTCGGCGCTGAAGGGACGCACCAGATACCCGCGGATAAAGCCGTTGCCGTCTGGTGACGGCAGGGTCTCGTAGCTCGCCCGGATCCGCTCGTCTTCTTTGGGGACCTGCTGCCCGAGCGCGTAGTCCGGCATCAGCGCCTCGACAATCGCCGTGGCCGTGAGGCCCACCACTGCGAAGCGCTTCACGCCCGACAGAAAGTCACGACGGCTGACATCGCCGTGGATGAACTGGGTGTACAGGTCGACGGCTTCAGCCGGAATCTTCGGTCGCTGCGGGTCCATGGCTCTCTCCTCTAGCTGACGCGCGTATTTGTTGGCCGAGGATACCATCGGATCGCGACCGGTGCTGGCGCCAATCGGGGTCGGAAGATGGGGGCTCAGTGGACCGCCAGGGGCGTGAATTCGCTGGCGGGCAGCCCGAGCTGTACGGCGCTCAGCATGCCGCCCTCGGCGTGATCGAGGATATGGCAGTGGAAGATCCAGGTGCCGGGTCGCTCGTCGAAGCGAACGAGCAGTCGCCTGGTCTTCTCGAACGGAATGTCGACGGTGTCCTTCCACTCCAGCGGGCGGACGGGTTCGTCGTGTTCGTCCAACACCAGAAAGAAGAACCCGTGCAAGTGGAGAGGATGCGACCACTTGGTCGTGTTTTCGACGGTCCACAGCTGGACATCGCCGAGTTCGGCCAGCACTGGGGTCGTGGACCATCCCGGTTGGTCATTGATGCGGTATTCGAAGGAGCGGTCGCGGGGATCCTGCTCGAGCGTCAGAGTCAGGTCAACCGCGGTCGCCCCTTCGGTTGAGTAGGGGGTGATGTCCCGGGTGGTGTCGGGAAGTGGCCCCGCCGCGTAGGGAGGGAGGTCGGAGACGGTGTTCGGCACCAGGTCCTCGATGTCTCGATACTCGGTGCTGCCGAACCAGCGGTCGTGCAACGCCGAACGCAACATCAGCGACGTACCTGGGTCTCCGGTCGGTGTCACCTAGACGTCCGCTCGTTCGCCCGCGCCCAGCAAGAGGAAGTCGTGGTCTTCCGAATATTCGGTCAAACCGCCGTCGCCGCCGATCTTCCGGAACATGTGGCCGGGGCCCAGGTCGAGCATGAAGTAGCGGCTTTTGGCGGCATTGACAATGCGCCAGCGCTGGGGCGCCCCACTACGCGCGGTGAGTGAGGGTTGGTGGCGGCCGTTCACGAGTACCAAATTTCCTTCGCGGCCGAAGACCATACCCAAAGAACCGCCCGTGTCTGGCGAACGCAGCGTGCCGCTCTCGTCGGCGTCGATATCACTGAGGACGATGACCAACTCGTCTGCGATCCCGAGGTCTTCTTCCGGGTCGTCCACCACGAACGAGCCATACAAGCCAAATCCCACCTGCGCGGCCGACATCACGTGCGGGTGGTACCAGAAGGTCCCAGCGTCCGGCACGATGAAGTCGTAGGTGAATGTGCCCCCGACCTCCACCGGTGGCTGCGAGTATCCCAGGACGCCGTCCATCTCGATGGGGACCCGAATCCCATGCCAATGGACGGTGCTTGGTCGTGGCAGGTTGTTCGTGTAGTGCACGATTACCCGGTCACCCACCCGCGCGCGAATCAGCGGACCAGGAATCGTGCCGTTGTAGGTCCACGCGTCAATGTCCACGCCCGGTGCGATCGTGACGGTGTCCACGCGTGCCTCCAGGATGATTTCGACGATGCGCGGGTCGTCGTTGACGTCGACCGCCTCAGACAAACGAATCTCGTCGTCCCATCCCGCAGGTTGTAGCGAACGCTGCGTCGCCGCGGCTGGTACCGCCGACGGCAACAGGAGGGCCAGTGCGAGCGTCGATCCCGCGAGCCCTCTGGTTCCGGTCCTAGTCATTTCTGCTCCGCGCCAGCCCTACTGTGCTTCCAGGTCGAGGCGCTGCCAGAGCGCCTCGACCTGGGTCGCCACGAATTGGTGGCCCGCTTCATTCCAGTGGCTGTCCTCCGCGGCGTACAAGAGACGCCCGGCCGCGGCTTCGGCCTGCATGAGTGGGGACAAGTCCACACAGTGGAGACCTTCGTCCGCACAGAACGTATTGAATCGGTCGGACAGGTCCCACGGCTGCCACCGGCGGCACGGGCTTTCCGGCGCGAATGTGCAGTGCCCGCCGTAGATCCGGAACTTCATTGGGACGAAGATGGGAATCACGACGACTCCCTGGTCTCGACCCAGCGCGACGCCCTCCAGGATGGCTCGCTGGGTGGTCGCAAAGCGCTCTTCCTCGTATTCGGTGAACTCCAGCGCGGCATAGTCGTGGTACGCGAGGAGATGGCGGGTTCCGGTGTTGTCCAGGAACCAACCGTGCGGCGGCAACGGCTGGGGTATCAGTGGATGTGCCGCCCGACGAAGCCAGCGCTGTGCGTTGCGAACGAGCGACCCGCGCCGGAACCGCGGCCAGTCGAACCCGACTCCCAGGTCGAAACCGAGGTCCTCGACGTCATGGTCTTCGAGATACAGCATCGTGTCCGCAAAGGACTGGTCGTCGTAGAGGTCGTTGCCCTCGAAGAAGAACCAGGCGACGAGTCGCGGGCGCAACGGCAGGGCGTACCGACGCAGGACTTCCAGTTCCTGCAATGTCCCGTATCCGGAGACGGCAAGGTTGGAGACCGGTCGGCGCAACCGTCGTTCGAGCACGGTTGCGACCGTCGCGTCGTCCGAGACATACCAGCCCTCGACGTACGAGTCGCCGATCAGGGCTACGTCTGCCTGGACCGGGTCGGTCACGTTTCGGAAGCCCTGCGCGTCAGTCGTGAACGAGATGGTCTTTGGTGGGGCCAAAGGCACGTTCCATCCGCTGGAGAGGTCGCTACGCACCCGCCCCGTCCACGCGGCCCCTGACGGTCGACGAAACGACAGCGCGGCGTCTGCGATGAACGCGTCGGTGACAGCCGTGGTCTCGAGGATGCCGGCGTAACTGAGGAGCCCGAACGCAGCCGGTAACTCAAGGAGCGCGACCAACACGGCCAGGATCAGGCTGGTGCCGATCGCACGGAGTTGGATATGACGTGGCATGGCCCAGCGCGATGACCTGGACGAGGCTGACGCTGACGAGCCGGATACACCGAACCAACAGGCCACGTAGGTCAGCGCCAACCCGAGAGTGAACAAGCGCTCGGTCCAGAGGTCCACCGAGGAGCCGGTCGCTCTCGAGAGCAGGCCGACGCCGAGCCACCAGGCGACAACGACGCTTCCTGCCCACACGGTTCGCCGGACGGGTGTCGATTCGGAGCTCATAGCGGCGCGAGGGGTAGCATACGCGTATCGGGACCCTGGCAGACGTCGAACATCGTCAGCTCGGGCGCTCGGGAGATTGGAACATGATGCACAGCATACGCGCGGCGTTGGTGGTTGTCGCTCTTGTCGCTGGCGTGACCCTGGTCGCGCAGTCCGCGCCGCCGCACGTCGACATCACCTGGATGTCGATGGCCAACCTGCATTATCAGATTGGCGACCTCGGCGTCGTGACGGACGGCTACATCAGTCGCATTCCGGAAGACGCCTTCTTTGGCGGGCCCAGTGGCCTGGCGAGTACCCGGCAGGCGTTTCGTCCAGACGTTGCGGCCGTGACCTCGGTGCTGACTGCGCTCGGCGGACCACCGCGCGTCACGCTCCTGCTCACCGGACACAGTCACTGGGACCACTCGTTTGACACGGCCACCTGGTCACGTCTGACCGAGGCGCCCATCATCGGCTCGCGCACCACCTGCTTCCAGGTCCAGGCCGAGGCTATACCGGGGGGGCGCTGTCGCGTCGTAGAGGGCACGGAGGTCATCACGGTAGGGCCAGGCGTCACGATGTCAGTGGTGCGGTGGAACCACAGCGGCGACCCCGACCGGAACCCGGAGCAGCACAACCCGGTGGAGCTGGACAACGTGCCGCAACGCGATGCGACGGGCGGGCTGCGAGCCGGAGTGGCGGAAGATTTTCCGAACGGTGGGGGCAGTCGTGGCTTCCTCTTTGTCGTCAGGGGCCCTCACGGGCCGTTCACTTGGTTTCAGCAAAGCTCAGCGAGCGCCGTGGATCTCGACGTGCCGATTGTGACCGACGGCGTCGACCACGGGGCGCCGATCGACAATCTGCAAGCGGCGCTCGACCAGACCGGACTGGACCGGGTCGACCTCTGGATCGGCACCGGCGGGCTAGGCGTGGCCCGACTGGTCGTACCGGTGATCAGACCGAAGGCCTATCTACCGATTCACTGGGATGGGCTATGGGATCCGTTCGAGGATGGGCTGGCGAGGCCCTTCGCCGGCGGCGCGCTTGAGGCCTACCTCCGCGAGGCGGGTGTCGAGCTCGTGGTGCCGGGGCAGTTCATGGACCAGTGGCGGCTGGACGCGACTGGGATACAGCCACTTAACAACGAGGCGGTGCAGCAGGCGCTCGGGTTCACCGGACTGCGGTGAGCGTGTCTGGCACAACAGAGATCGCCCCCCGCCAGAAATCTCTGGTCGGGGGGCGTCCCGCTATCGCGAGCCTTCGACCGGTTGCGTGTTCAGTTTGCGCGCTCCGGCCATGATGCCGGTCAGCCCGTAGTTGCCTTCGTGGCAGGCGTACTCGAACAGCGTCGCGTCAGTACGGCGCAGCGGGATGGCGGCGGTCCAGGGTCGGGTGTAGTTATTGGAATCCTCAATGGTGAATTCATACATCACCGTGTCCGGATCGACTCGAATGAAGCGTTCGACCAGTATCGTGTCTTTTGACGAACCGCTGAACGTCGTGGCGCGCGCGAAGTTCCGGGTTTCCACGATGAGCGCGTTGCCTTCGTAGCGTCCTCGTGAATCACCGACCCACTGACGCAGGTCGCTGTGAGCCTCGTCCGTGATCGGAATAATCCGTGTGTTGTGGATGTGCTCATTGACCAAGGTGACGTATCCCGGGACTTGCATGACCAGCACGTTGTTGTTGTAAGACCCGGGACGCATCGGGGGACCGGAGTTCGACCCCATCAGACACCGGTCGGCGAGGCTCCGGTCGGTGTAGTGGTCGGCAAATCCGTTGCGCAGATTCAGGCGGTTGGACGCGTTGTAGGCTCGGTAGTCGTCCGTGTATGGAATTCGGCCGGTGGGTGGGTCGACGACCAGCGAGGTCCGTTTGTCGCTGGTGAGTTCAATGCCGCGCTCGTACCAGAATTCGTTGTATGACAGCACGCCACCCTCGGAGCGGGACTGATAGCCCGCACTCGGCGCGCCAGACTCCGGGTCGAAGAGGTCGCGATTCAGCCGCGTGCGCTCGGTCGCTTCGTACTGGGCGGCCTCTTCGGGGCTCAGTGCTTCCTTGTCCGCCAGACTGGTCGGACGCTCGAGCGGCGTGAGGGTCCGGAACGTGAAGGTCCCGGAGATATCCGGATGGCCCTCGGCGGTGCGCATGGGCGTGGGAGCGTCCCCGGACTGGGCATCCGCCGCCGTTGGCATCATGGTGACCGCGGCGGCAATCGCGACGGCCGCGGTCAGGTATCGAGTGGGCATCTGGTAGTCTCCGATGGTTTCCGTGTTTCCGGACATCGTCAGGGGGACGCGGCGTCGGCTATTCCGCGCCGTGGCCGTACCGGCGAGACAATGTTGTTACGGATTTTACTGCTGCTCAGCCTTGGGTTCAATGTGAGCGCGTCGAACGTTGCGCCGACCGTCGCCCGTCGCGCGGGTGCGGTACCATGGGATTCACGCGTGGGCTTCCACGACCTGAGGAGTACACCCAAGGAGGGGCGTTGGCTAGAAACGGAATACGCACGCGGCGATCCCGGCGGTGGCTGGCCGTGTCGGTCACGGCTGGTCTCCTGTATACGGCGCTCGCCGGGACATCCCTCGGCGCGCAGGAGCCAACGGAGGCCAACATCGCGTCGGGACGTCGGCTCTATCACCAGAAGGCCGACTGCCAGGCGTGTCACGGCTGGTCGGGGAATGGCGACAAGCTGGACAGCCAGGCACCCGATGGTGCCGACCTCAGGGCGAGTACGCTTGATCGTGATCAGCTCATCTTCGTCATCAAGTGTGGACTCCCCGGGCGTGAGATGCCCGCGTTCGATCGGATGTCCTACAAAGATGACCGGTGCCTCGGCCGAACACAGGCCGACCTCGATCGTTTGGGATTGGAACTGCCCGATGCCGGGTCCACGCTACAGAATCGTGAAATCGAGCGATTGGCCGACTTCCTGATGAGCAAGGTGATCGGGAAGGGTGAGATGGATCGCGCCGCATGTATCGACTTCTGGGGCGAAGAAGTCGACGTGTGCGAAGACGTGCAACCCTGACGGAGCCCCGTCTCAGTCTTAGTCCAGCGCGAACACGAACAGATAACTCGACGTCTCGAGGTTGTCGTACTTCACCGGATGCAGGTGGCGACCGCTGCTCTGCACGGCGACAAACTGTTTCGGCCCCACCGAGTAGGTCACCGGAGCACCCTTGAGCGGGGTGCCAACATTGAACCGCCACAGCTCTTCGAGGGTTTCGTCGTTGTACGCGATAACCCAACCGTCCTGCAGCGCGCTGAACACCAGCCCGCCCGCGGTGGCGGTAATACCTGACCGGACTTCAATGTCCGTCACCACTTTGGCTTTCACTTCGTGGTTATTGGCATCGAAGGCGGTGATGGAGCCGTAGTAGAGCTCACTGGTGTACTCGCGGCGTTCGCTCGCGCGGGTATCGATGTCACCGTCCGGACCGGCTGATGCCACCGCCGCGCCGTTCTGCGTGAAGCAGCCCTCGGTGCCGACGCCGTAGGCAATCTGCTTGACCGGATTGAAGGCCAGGGGCTGGTGCGCCACGCCCCCGTGCCAGGTCGGGCACGCGCGCTTCATGTTGTCCCGGTCGGCCCGCAGCGCGCGGGCTTCGGGGTTGTAGATCTGAACGTCGAGGTTCGGGTCGTAGTCCACCGGGAGGCCGCTGACGGGGTCGAGACCGGCGGTCCAGTTGAGGTCGTTCACATACTTGCCGCCACGGATGAAGCTGCCGTCGGTGCGGTCCAGCGAGTAGAAGAACCCGTTGCGCCCGTAGTGTGAGACGACCTTCCGCATCTGCCCGTCGATTTCGGTGTCGTAGATCATGTGGACGCCAACTTCGTCGTAGTCCCACGAGTCGTTAGGCGTGTACTGGAAGTGCCAGGCGAGCTCCCCGGTGGCCACATCAAGGGCGACGGCCGAGTTCGTAAAGAGGTTGTCACCCGGTCTGAATTCCGGGTCGTAGATGGGGTATGGGTTTCCGGTCCCGAAGATGTAGAGATTCTGCTCGGGGTCGTAGGACCCGGTCTGCCACACGCCCCCGCCGCCGGTCTTCCAGGCGTTGTGGTCGTCCTTCCAGGTCTCGCTGCCGGGCTGGCCAGGTTCCGGCACCGTATACCAGCGCCACAATTCCTCGCCGGTCTCGACATCCAGGGCTGCGACCCACCCACGGGTTCCGCCGTCACCGGCACCGTTCTGCACCAACACCTTGCCATCGGCCACAAGCGGCGCGGTCAGAAACCGCTCGCGACGATCGAACTCGGTCACCCCGGCGACCTCGACATCCCAGATGATTTCGCCGTTGTCGCGGTCGACGGCAATCACGCGCCCGTCGGGTAGGTTCGCCAGGACTTTGTCCTCCCACAGGGCGATACCGCGGCTGCGCGACACGTTGCCCTCGTGGTCCACTCCGGGGTCGGCAATCCAGACAAAGTCCCCACGGTCGGGTTGCCTGGCGTCGATCTTGTAGATGGTGCCCCAGCCGTCGGTGGTGTACATGAAGCCGTTGTCGACCAACGGATTGACCTCGGCCTCCGGGCCGTTGCGGCCGGTGTCCTGCATGCCGCCGATCGCAAGCGCCCAGACCATGCGCATGTCGCCGACAGTGTCGCGATTGATCTGGGTCAGCTTCGAGTAGCGTTGCGAGCCATAGTCCCCATTCATCAGCAGCCAGTTCTGCGGCTCATTCTGTGCATTGAGCAGCCGATCCTTGCTGACCGTCAGGCTGTATTGGCCATCAATCGCGACCGCGGCGGCCGCGACGACGAGGGCGCAGGCGAAAGCGGTCTTCACCATTGAGTGCTGGCGCATGGTCTGGTCTCCCTTGGAACTGTAGTTCGCATAGCTTACAACGACTGCGCGCGGCCGGTCCGGCGGGCGCAGACGGGCGGGGGGCTCCGTCCGGGAGGATCACCCCCACATCGTGACAAGGGTCAGCAGGACGCCACCCGCAATCACGGACCCGAGTTGTCCGGCCGTGTTTGCGCCCATCGCGTGCATGAGGACGTGGTTGGTGAAGTCCTCCTCCTGAGCCACCTTCTGCACGAGACGGCCGCTCATCGGGAAGGCGCTGATCCCGGCCGCGCCGACCAATGGGTTGACCTTGCCCCCGGTCACCCAGGCCAGAACTTTCCCAAAGAGAATACCAGCCACCGTGTCGAACGCGAATGCGATCAGGCCGAGTAGCAGAATGAGCAGTGTCTCGACTTGGAGAAACGTGGTCGCTTGCATCAGGCTGCCCACCGTGAGCCCGAGAAAGATCGTGGACAGGTTCGCCAGCTCGTTGGATGCGGTGGCTGCCAGTTGCGGCACCACGCCAGATTCTTTCAGCAGGCTGCCGAACATCAGTGTGGCGACGAGTGGCGCCGACGCGGGAACGAGCATGCCGACCACGATCGTCACGACGATCGGAAAGGCAATCACCGCGCTTTGGGGCACGGGTCTCGGCGCATATTCCATCCTGATGCGGCGCTCCGCCTTCGTGGTGAACATCCGCATCAGTGGCGGTTGGATAATCGGCACCAGGCTCATGTATGAGTAGGCGGTGACCGCGATCGCCGGAAGCAGCTGAGGGGCCAGCAACGATGACACGTAGATACTGGTTGGTCCGTCGATGGCGCCGATGACGGCGATCGACGCCGCTTCGGGCAAGGGGAACCCGACCAAGGTCGCCAGGATGAGCGTGGCGAAGATGCCGAGCTGACCGGCTGCTCCGAGAATGGCGAAGTACGGCTGCGACAACAGAGGACGGAAGTCCATCATCGCGCCGATGCCGATGAAGATGAAGAGTGGGAACAGTTCGGTGTCGATTCCAAACTCGATCAGGATGTGCAGCATCCCTTCGGGCTGGTTCATCGGCGAATTTGGCAAGTTCCCGAGGATGACGCCGAACCCGATCGGGAGGAGGAGCATCGGCTCGTACTCCTTCGCGACCGCGAGGTAGATGAGCAGGCCACCCACCGCGTACATCAGGAGCGTTTCTGGGCCGATCGAGGGAATCATAGGGCCGCGTGTGTCGTGGACATCTGGTCCGTAGGGCCTGAGCCCTGTGATTGACTAGTTGACTGGTATGAACGGTGTCTACTGCGGTCGATGCCGCCGGTCTACGTCGGCACGAAGGTGACGAGTGGTTCGCCTTGCACGACCTTGGCGCCCGTCGCGACATGGACCGTGGCGACGGTTCCGTCCCAGGGCGACCGGATGACATTCAGCATCTTCATCGCATCCAATGTCACCAATTCGTCTCCCCGCGCAACGGTCTGCCCCGCCTTGACTGACACGGAGGCGACCACGCCTGGGATCGGCGCCGTCATCGCTTGTGGTCCGCTCACTCCAGTGTCGGCGACAGCGGGCGGTGTCGCGGGGCCGGACGGCTCGGGCAGCGCGGGCGCGGTGTCGTCGGTACCGTCGTCTTCCTCGCGTGCCGGCTCGACATCAATCGAGAAGGCGAAGCCGGCCAAGCGTGCCGTCACGGGGCGCGCGTGCGGGTCGTCAATTTCGACGTCGTAGATCCGTCCATCAACGGTGACTCGGTATCGGTTCACCTGTGCATCCTCGTTCTTGCGCGAGACCGCGGCTGGGTGAGTCGGCGGTTATGGTGCAGGCGGCGCCAGTCTGACGCACCAGAGGTGAGCAGCATCGGTCCGCGCTCGGCTTGCGCGCACGCCAGCGCGACGGCCAAGGCGACCGCACGTCGTTGCCGGTCCCGCTCCTCTTCTTCTTCGTTGTGGTCGTCGGCGGGATCGGTCTCTGACGACTCCTCCGGTGCCGACTCAGCAAGGTCCGCATTCACCGCGGCAGGTCGAAACAACGTTTGCGACGTCAGGAGATACATCAAGCCGATGAGACCCGCCAGCGCAACGAAGAGCAAACCCGTCCCCACGCCGGAGATCCAGAGCACGGTGTCCATTTGTTCCGTCATGACTCGTGGCTGGACACTAGAGCGGAATGTTCCCGTGCTTCTTCGGTAATGCGGTGGGCTGCTTGTCCTTGAGGAATTCAAGCGCGGCAACGATGCGCGCGCGGCTCTCTCGAGGATAGATGACGTCGTCGATGTGTCCGGACGAGGCGGCCACGAACGGTGAGTTGAACTGGGCCTGAAACTCGCCCTCCAGCCGCGTGCGCTCGGCATCGCGTGTCGCCGCTGGCGCCGCGGCCAACTGCTTGGCGTAGAGAATGCTGACCGCGCCCTTCGGGCCCATCACCGCGATCTCGGCGGTTGGCCACGCCAGGCAGACATCGGTACGGATCATCTTGCTGCTCAGCACGATGTAGGCGCCACCATAGGCCTTCCGCAGCACGATGGATATCTTGGGGACCGTCGCCTCCGAGTAGGCGTAGACGATTTTGGCGCCGTGGCGGATGATGCCTTGGTGCTCTTGGCCGGCGCCGGGGAGAAATCCTGGACAGTCCACCAGCGTGACGAGCGGGATGTTGAACGCGTCGGCGAACCGGATGAACCGCGCGATCTTGTCTGACGCGTTGATGTCGAGCACGCCGGCCAAATGCGTGGGTTGGTTCGCAATCACGGCGATGACACGGCCTCGCACCCGGGCGAAGCCGACCACGGCATTGGGCGCGAACTCCTCGTGCACCTCGAGGAACGAGTCGCGATCGGCGATCAGTTGAATCGCATCTCGGACGTCGTACGCCATCGCCGACGACTCGGGAATCAGACCGTCCAGCGCCGCGTCATTCGGGTCGAGCCGGTCGTCAGGTTCGAGGTCCGGTGGATCGTCGGCGTTGTTGGACGGCAGGTAGGCCAATAAGCGTCGCGTGAGATGAAACGCCCCATTCTCATCGTCAGCCACAAAGTGCGCGACACCGGAAGTCGCCGCATGGGTGTGCGCGCCGCCGAGTGTTTCGACGTCGACCTCCTCGCCGGTCACCGTCTTGATCACATCTGGCCCGGTGATGAACATGTAGCTGCTGCCGCGCGTCATCATCACGAAGTCGGTCAGGCCGGGCGAATACACCGCGCCCCCGGCGCACGGCCCAAGCATGAGACTGATCTGTGGCACGACCCCACTGGCCTGGGTGTTGCGCCAGAAGAGGTCGCCGAATCCGGCCAAGCTCCAGACCCCTTCTTGGATGCGCGCGCCGACTGAATCGAGGATCGCGATGCTCGGCAGGCCGGCGGTGGTGGCCGCCTCAAGTAGACGCCCCACCTTCTGCGCCTGCACTTCCGAGAACGACCCACCGCGCACCGTGAAGTCCTGCGCGAACACCGCCACCCGGCGTCCCGCGATCAGACCGAAGCCGGTGATGACCCCGTCCCCCGGATGACGTTCCTTTTCGAGTCCGAAACCGGAGTGACGGTGCTGAATGTACGGCGCCATCTCCTCGAACGAACCGGGGTCGAGCAGGCGCTCGACGCGCTCCCGCGCGGTCAGCTTGCCCCGTGCGTGCTGCGCGTCGATGCGCGATTGCCCGCCGCCCAGTCGCAGTGCGGCACGTTGCGCGGCCACCGCCGCGTCGGCCGGTCGCATCGGCGCGGGGGGCTCGACCGGCTCTGCGGGCGCGCCGGCCTCTACGTCGGAGACCTCTGCGTCGGGTGACTCAGTGTCAGCGTCTGGGGCGTCTGGATAAGGTGTGTGCACCGGGGCCTCGCTCTTGGTCGTGTCCATGCTCGGCGGTAGAACGGGTGCCGCCGAGGCAACAGTGGTATCCGCCCGGCGAACCACAGGTCGGGCCAGTGAGATGTCTCCGTCGCCGGCCGAAGCCAGAGCCTGAGTCTCGGAGAGTTCCATCGGCGCTGGGGTGTGGTCCGCCGCACGTTGGGGGGTGTTCCGCGCGGCTCGACGCTTGCGCCATGCGCGAAGCGCAGCCACGACCGCCGCCCCGGCCACGGTGGTGCCTACCTGTACCCCGAACAACTTAAAGGGGTTTCCCGACCTGGCCACCGTGCCTTCGACGCTCGGCGCCGGGCCGCGGTCTCGGGTGGGAACCGCACGCGACGCAGGGTCGGTGCTCGGCTTCGGTGGTACGGGCGGGGGTAAGACGGGACCGTCGCTCATGAGATGCGGTGGATTATAGCGGCAGATTGCCTTTCGTGGGCGAATCTCGTCCCGGGCGGCCGGCGGCGTGACGCCAGCGCGACGCAGACCCAGCGGTTCGGCGGTTGGCTAGCGAGCCGGACGCTCGGTTGCCGGACGGGCTCCGGGGCCCGGCAGCAGGGTCTTGTGGCGCTCGGCTTGCTCCTCCCTGAGCAGGGTGTCGACGTCTGGATACGCGTAGACGACGGGAGCCTGATGTTGCATCAGACCCCCGGTATCGGCGGTGGGCCCGTAGGTGCTGTGGAGTGGCCGGTTGATCATCCGCAGCTGTGCGATCTGTTGGCCGCGGTGATGCGCGGTGTGCGCAATACGGCGGGTCATGATCCAGGCCCGAGACCGTGGAACCTCGAAGAACGGGACGACAGCTTCCCACCAGTCGTCCTCGCGTTTTCCCAATTCCGTCAGGCGGAGACGCGCGTTCTCCACATAGAGACGAATGAACGCAACACGCGTTTCGGGGCTCGGTATCGGATTGTCGGTGACCGAGATGCCCAGCATGGTACTGAACCAGAAATGCTCGCTGACGCTCTGGTGCACCATCTGCTCGAGCAGGCTGCGGCCACGAGGGTCGGTGGGATGCGGTCTCACAGTCAGGTCGGCGTCGTCGAACATCGCCCACACGCTCACGATTTTGTCGATACTCTGTGCGGTAGGTGTCGACCAGGAAGTCGTAACGCAGCATGCCGCTGATTCTAACGCCCGGCTGCGGGCCGGCCGCCTACATTTTTCGTCTCTGGCGGGGAGATTGGGCGATAATGAGCGCTCCAAACACGGTCGCGTCGGTGGAGAGGAGC